>NZ_JBCGFC010000009.1:0-191179 GCF_038739615.1 Aeromonas sp. SER
TGGAGTGGGAACACACGAAACTGGACACCGATAGGAGCCGTGATGCTGAACCCAGAGCGGTCAGAACCAGAAGAAAAACAAGCGGCTTAAAACAGGGTTACGCGACAACTATCTTGAAAAACGCCGCATAGATGAATGTACTATTTAAATATTATAAAAATCTACCTATTTCATATTTTGATGCGCCGACACTAAAAATAACAAGCACAACTCAACTTAATGACCCTTTCGAGGAAATAATAGATGAAGAGTCAATGAGTCTTGCGCTTGATAAATATGAAGACACAGATCCAGTATCAATTTTTTGTAAGAAGGATGAACAACTCCTGTCCATATTCAATGAAGTCAGCTTCAGCACTATGGTTGAAATGACAGGAATTATTTCACTAACTGAAACACCAAGAAATTTACTAATGTGGTCTCATTATGCAGATCAGCACAAAGGTATTTGCATCGGTTATAAGTCAAATTTTTTAGAACACATGGAAAATAGAGTCCATCCATCACTTCCAGTTGCATTTAAGCCACATAAAATAAATTATGACAACTGCAGGTATGATAGACATACCGACATGTTTAGTGGAATGGATGTCACAGAATTAAGAAAAAATATACTAATGAAATCACTTTTAACAAAGGGTGACGATTGGATATATGAAAAAGAATACCGATGCATAGTCCCCTTGCAATTTCATGATCAAATAAAATGCATAAGTGACAAAAAAGCAGATTATTATCAAGGTCAGCTCGATGACGTAGTCGTAATAGATGAAGACACCTTCAAAGTTGAAACTGATATCGATGGTTTATCGCAAAACAACTATGCGATGCTTTCCGATGAATTAATGCTCACATTAAATATTAATCCTTCATCCATCGTGTCTGTATATGTTGGCTGGAAATCAAACCACATTGAAAACATGAAGCTACATGATAAAATATGTAAAAACAATCAACTATCTCACATTAAAATGTTTCAAGTAACGCCAAGCAGAACCAAGTTCGAACTAAATATAATTCCATTTTCTGAGTTCAATATTTTTGACAACATAACATTACCTAATACTTAAATTCCCCGAGGTGTTTCCTCTCTCAGACACTGAAAGTTTTAAAAACCAGTTTGGCAGGAAAGGGATAGATGGGCGACATATTGCCGCCCATAAAGCTTTAGCGAACCTTGCTAAAGATTAGTAATATAAGACTTACACATACCAAGAATCCCCACATCGCAACGCTGAAGACTGTATTAGTTGCATCCATAACGTTTTCCATTATTGCTCGGTGCTGCTCTAAGGTAATTGGTCCAGAAAGTAATACACTTTCTTTCTCTGATATATGACCAAATGGTAAAGAAGCCAGACCGAGCCAGACATAATAGCCAAGGCCAACAATCGACATGGAAGCCCATCGTATGATGGTTTTAACTTTACTTGATAGCATCAGACACCCCACCTAATACGCCACCAACTGAACCACCAGAATACGGTGATAGCTTACCTATAGCTGATGCAACCTCAGCCAAGGTACTCAGGAAAGAATCATCATGTGCAGGAGAAACCTTGGTAGTATTCGGATATTGCTTTCTGAACTCAGCAGTCACCTCTACGACCTGCATAGATTTTTCTGAACTTTTCTTAATCAAATAACGCTGCAAAGATACGGGAACAGCAAAATCCTCTTCCGAATCAATCCGCATTTGAGAATTCGTTGTGTATCCTCCTTTAAAAACAGAGGAGCCTGCCATTTTAATACCATCAGTGGTGTGTGTTGTGCAGTTTTTTCCTGTTACATCATATCTATCGATGGTATGGCCATTTTTCTTTGTCATTGCGCCCATGTCAGGAGTGGGGGCAGCAGGTACACCATTAGACCAAAGGCGCTCAAAATATTTTCTTGCAATAGCAGGGTCAGCATCAGTGATCATAAATACTCTGGCTGATTTGCTATAAAGTTCATCACGGTAATATTCTCTGGCGTCTTCATATTTGAAGAAATTCAGGATGCCATCCCCAACAGCACCGCGAGGGTTCCCAACACGACCAAAGCGGCCATAGGTGTAGACGAACGGGCTATTGCTTTCATGAACAGAAACAAAAGCATGTCCGGCACCTTTAATTTCTGTCCAAACAAATACGCCATTTTCTATCGGATTGAACGGCTTCTTACACTCGTTCTCCGATTCAATCCATTTGCCTTCGGCTTTCTTAACCAGTTGCACGAAGCCACCGTTATCCTTTTTCGTGTACTGGATAGGCTCACCAGTGGCCAACTTCTTGTCTTGCCACAGGCCCAATCCCTTACCGTATTGCTTCATCTGAGCCGGAGTCATGTTTCCCTCACACCAAAAACTAAGCGGGCATTGTGCCATGAGCTACAGGCGAGACCAAATTTGAATGACGTAGGGCGTGCCTGATTATCATGACGGCCAGCACCGCAGACTAATACGGCGCTATTGAGTGATGGGGCAGGGAAGTGATTACTCCTATTGTTGCGGTTCCCGAAAAATTTGCAGAGGGTTTGCGTCGCTTCGCTAGCACCCTCGCATTTTTCGTCTATTCGGGCAGCTAAACACGGTTTGGCAGGGAAGTGGGTGATCCAGTCTCTGGGGTAGATGGGCGTGCTCCGCCGCGAGGCTATTGGAGGTTAAATGGACAGCAGAGGGCGGCTTATAGGGGCTACCGCCCCTATCCTTTGCGGCGTTGACATCTGTATTTAACATAAACAATGCAGTGACGCAGTTAGGCATTATTTATACCCGGGCATAAAATTAAAAGGCCGTCTGAATCCTTTCAAACGGCCTTCAACCATCAAGTTCTCTTAACGAATAATGATAGGCGGCGGGGGAGGAGGTGGCTCACCTGCCGAGACTGAGAACACAGCAAAGGCATTCATCCCGATAATAGCCAACACAAGCAAAGCGATTCTTTTCATGTGTCTTAATCCCTGACGATTGGTAGCTCGGTGTAAGTGGGCGGGACTACGGCACCACTCAAGACCTATTAAAGCTTACCGGCGAGGATACACAAAGGGCACTCCGTAAAATTCCCGGGAATACCGCATAGCAAAATCGCTTTACCGCTTCTCTTCATCCGAGAACTCGGTCTGCGGGACCCGCTGACTCACCCAAGCAGACTGGCATGCATCTCGTAAGCGAAGTGCCAATTGCTTATCCAGAGGGTAGGAGATGTCTCCGGCCACAGCGGTCAGATACGTTAACAGCTCATCTGCATCAGCACGGTCAAAAGTAACCGTGACTTTTTTCATTTTCTGACGAGCACGATATGCGGCCTGTTTTTCGGCTGGAGTCATAGCACGCTCGCCAGAGGATGGTCTGCCACGAGGTCGTTTAGGCTTGGCCTGCTCGGGTGTAGAGGTTGTTTTGGTCACAGTTTCCAAATCAAGATTGGGGATGCTGTCAGCGCGTTGATCTTTTTCGGCAACTGTTACCAAATTTTGAGTTTTAGTGGGGCTAGTCGGTGAAGTCATTTTGGTCACTGTTACCTCTGGTGATGGCTTGGCCAATGCGCCTACTGGATTATCGGATGAACGCTTGGCCAGCACATCGGCAATCATTGCTGCGTTCTTGGCCTCAATCTGGCGAAGGCCATGATGCAACAATTTGGACGCATCAGGAAAGACAATAGGCTTCTTGGGCGGCCTCGGTGGTAAAGCAACAGCCTCCTTCTCCAACTTATCAGCCGTCATATCGGCCTCAATCATAAGGGCCTCAATGGCTCGCCGCAGCGGGATTGGTCTGCGTGGCCAGACAGGCTCCTCAAGGGGGAAGTCCGCAGGCGTAAGGCCAAGAGCCTCCAATGCCTCAATCATATCGAAGATATTGTCCTTCTTGATAGCCGCAAGAAGGCTGTTATACCGAACACGAAGTTGAGCAATCTGAGCTTTGTAGTCCATGACAAAACCTTTTTAGTCACTGTTACCATCAACATTATAGTAACGGTGACCAATAAATTAAATCATTACGTAACGGTTACCTTATTTATTTTCACGTAATGGCCTTAAGGCCAAGGGAAGGGATCCCTCCTGAAGCCATTTATGTTCGGCCATCATTTGGTTTCATCTTGCTATCACCGCCAGCAAAGAGGGCGGCGTTCTGTTTACGGCGTAGAGCGTCACCTTCTGGATCGCAGTACACGTCTACCGGCTGGCCCTGATACTTCACCACGGCATGGCAACCGCTGACGGCATCGACACTGGCCAGTTCCTCTGGCCAATCGTCTACATCCAAAGGCGCGACCTCGTCTCCCTTGCGCAGGGCAAAGCAATACTCGACCCGGTAAGACCCAAGATTGTCTTTAATCAGCACATGGCAACTGATGATCAGGCGATGGCCTGCAAAAGGTCCTACAGAAAGAACCCCGCCACCAGACGCAGCAGGAGCGCCGCTAGGACGTACCCCAGCAGTGGGCGAAGCACCCACCGCCCCAGAAGTCTTAGCAGCGGCAGGAGAGGGCGCAGGGGCCTTGCTAGGCTTATCAATAAATTCCGGCTTGATGAGGCCAAAGTAGAGACAGAATCCAATAACACCCAGAAAAAACAGAATTTTAGGATCACGCAGGATCGAGCTACCCGCAATTGTATCCGTGACTTGGCCTGTTGTAGTTGAGTCGTAGAGCTTGAAAACATAGTTGGGCACCTTGTTGAATGGCTTGGCCTGCAGAACATCGGACATAGACGCACCGCTGTTATCCGCAAGATGCAAGACAGTTTTGTAACGCTTACCAAAGCCCAATATCTTCATATTGGTGTGTCTGATCGCCGTCTCTGATGCAGCCCTGATCACGGCGTGAACCTTCTTGATGTTCGGGGTGGTAAAGACGAAATCCCAGTTGTGGTGACGGTGCATATCAAAGGCAACGTCAATGGTTTCGGGTCGGCCGTCAGCCTTGGCGACTTCCGGCCCACCCGGATAATCGAGTCGGTCGAGGTCGCTCTGGCGCCATGCAGGCGGAAAGATCCGCTGCACTTCATCGACCAGAAAGAACACCCCCTTCGGAGCCCAGTGGTAGAAGCGGGCTAATTGGTCGCGGCCTTCTTGGGCTTCGGTGTCGATATAGGTCACCTTGAACTCATCGGGCACCGCCTTGCCCAGAACCTCCTTGCAGCGTTCGGCGGTGAACCCGCGAACGTTAGTGATGATATGGCGGCCTGCCTTGATGGCGGGGATCACATCGGTGTGAATGGCCCCTGATGATTTGTAAGAGCCTGGCGCCCCGTGGTGGATCTTGATGGACATTTACCACCCCATGATGTTCAGCAGAAAACGGGTCACGAAGGCCTGCGTCAGGATGGCAAGCCCTTTATCCAGATGGATAAAGAGCAGCATCGAGCGAAAGTCAGCGGGGAGGGCATTGAAGGACTGGGAGATCATTTCACTAAAGTGAACGTTCACCAAAATTTGCTTGGCAACGTCCCATGAGAAGGTAAGCATAAACAACTTAAATTCTACCCATTGCACCGTCATTCTGATTGCCAACCATGCACCGAACTGGACAGCCAATTGATATAAATCGTTGAAGAATGAATTAAAGAAGTCACCAAGCCATTCCATGACGTATTACCTCTTGAATACAATTGCGAACGCAATGAAGTAGAAAATAAACATCATCAGTGCGGCGATGATGTCCCAATATTCTTTTGCAGGCGGGCAAACGCGATAATCTTTTCCACCATAGGTGAAAAAATCGAAGCACTCCATAATTCCAGCAGAACCAGAGAGCTGAAAATCAAACATGTCTTTTACTTCATCACCAATACTTTTGTGTTTGTCAGAGATAGCCTTGTTCGCGTCATCCAGCTTCTTTTGAATGGCGGCTATATCAAAGAAGCAATCACCGCCCGTACAGGCCGAGTTATAATGAGCAGCTCCCACCGTGAGCGGATGATTGCCGGAGCCAGGCATCTTGGAGTAATCAATTCCGCTGTCGCCGCTTCCCGAGCCGGAGCCAGAACCGGTACCGTCACCTGCAACCGAGTTGCGAATATCGCGCAGATCCTTGGCCATGAACTTCATGCCTTCAAGCATCTGCTGCATGGATGGATCACCCGCACCACCACCGGAAGAGCCGCCGCCCGTTGAGCCGCCAGAACTGCCCATCTTGGCGCTGATTTGTTCTAGGGTGCCTCGCATGGCGTTGATATTGCCTGCCATGCCATTAGAGCCCATCGCGCCCGCAATGCTATTAAGCGGGTTCTGCATGCTGTTTAACTTCTGATCCATGCTGTTGAATACACCCCAGCGCATGGCATCCAAGACACCAAATAACCGGTCTTGGTCAAACTCTCGTCCGGCAGAACCGCCAGAGCCAGAATCGCCCCCTTTATCTGCGATTTTCTTAAGATGGACATTACTCTCCTGAATACCTTGCTCAATGCGAGACAGAGACAGGTTAGAGCCCTCCATAGAGGATTGAGCTGCACGGTTATATTCGGCGATATCTTTTAATAGACGCTCAGCAGTTTCAGTTGCATTAACAATACGCGTTGTATCGCCACTAATTTGATTTACCCGTGAATATATCCGTTCCGTACCTTCGGAGAAGGCGCCAATATGTTTACCAAGGTTTTTATTGAGCTTGGCAATAGATGCGGATACAGAAGTCCCTGTGGCATCACCCACAACCGGATTAAAGAAATCCCAGTCCTTAGGTAAACCGCCGTTCTCTGAATTATTGCCTTCGCCCGGTGTATGGCCGCTGCCGTCAGAGTCACCGTTACCACTGCCATTATCGGTATAATTGCAGGCCGTGCCGGTGGTCTCCACTGGCCCCTTGGTATTGGCTAAAGGCAACTCAACACAGACCCCCTTGCAATTAACCTCGCAGCCACCCAGTTGTGATGAATCGAACTTCAGGCAGACAGGCAACCGAGTGGCAATCGTCACGTTCCCCAGCTGAACACCGACTGGACAACCAGCAATAGCAAACGCCAGCGATGGAAATAAAACCAGAGCGTCCCAATAAGCAGGGACATGGTTTAAGCTTTACGGATCAGGGAAATGACGATACCTGTAGCGGTCACCAGTGCGACTACCAACAACACTTTGGGAGAGGTTGAGGTTACATCGGCCTGAGCTGCCTCCATCGCTTTACCGGCTGCATCCGCGAGACCAGTTCCCTCGGCCAGCGCCGCATTAGCAGACAGACCACACACAGCCGCAATACATGCATTACGGAACAAACCTGATACTTTTTTCATTTTTTATCCTCTTTTTGCACCAACAATTACACGGGCAATTGCGCCCAACTTTACGCCTAAGACCCAAATAGCAAGGCCAGAGCCAAAGGCTATTCCCACGGTGGATATATCGAACTGGAACCAGTTTGATATATCCGTGAGTCTGGAATGCTCCTGAACAGTCAGCAGCACATATTTACAGGCATCCCCCTCGGATAAACGGGCATATCCTTCGGCGGTAATATCAAGACAAAGCATGGTCGCGCCCTCGTCGTCGCTCGCTGCGCGCTCTCGCTCCTCCTCCTCGCGGCGCGGTGGTTAAACCGGTTTTTTGCTGGCCTGATAGCCAACAACAACGTTGCGGGTCGGGTTCTGCGGGTCGGCTTCCAGCACCAGATCAATGGCTACCAGCTTGGGGCAGTCGGCCATCTCCTTGATGGTGCAGCATCATTGCGCAGGGCCAGCTGGCGAACTTCGTAGCCCCAGGAGGTGATATTGCACTCGGGCTTATTAACGTTATTGGCCGGAGCCAAGTATTCAACCTGTGCAAAATCATACGGAACCGGCGAACCCGATTTACGAGATACACCAAAGCCATGAGTAACGCGCGTTACCAAAATACCTGTGAGCAGGGACATATTACTTACCTCGTTGAAGAACCATGATTAGGTCGAAATTAGACAGTGTTCACCCGATATAAACTCGGGTGGTAACGGCATTCTTAACCGTGCGGGAATATCATCTTCTTTTAGGTGCGCAGTTAATTGGTTAACAATCACCGCCGGGGCTAACCCTTCAATATTTGCTAACCAATTAACGAGCCGGCCGGCCATGCGAGCCATATTGAATACAGCGTTATCACGACTGGTTTTGAACTTGTTCTTAAATGTGGTCACACGAACAGGTTCGACATCGGCCTGCTTGAGTGAATCCAGCCATTTAGCAAACTGCGGATACATCCCGGCAAAGAAAGGATCCGGATTAACCAGAACCTCCAGTGGGATCACCCGGTCTTTGTTATGTAGCTCGCCTTCGGCGCGCACCCAGTTCGGATGCTCGGTCGATTGCATCTGCTTACCTTTCTCATACACCCGGGCACATTTGCCATTGATGCGGCTGCCAACATAGAACGAACATCCCTTGGTCGGGGCCATGCCATAGCGCTTGGCAATCCCTTTAGAGATCTCGGCTATCACGAACTCACCTGACTCGATCTTCATCCATGACGGAGCACGGCCACGTTCTGGATGGAATTCCCCAGACTCAGCACCGGCGATTGCATCTTGATAGGAGATCACGTCGCCGCTGTAGTCATCGAGCGCCAAGTCGACCCGGGTGATGCGAATGGATGGAATGTGAGAGATAACATCATGCAAAGCTTGGAAATCGAGGGCCGCACAACCCACGCCAGAAAAACTCACCATGCAGCCATGGTTGGCCGCCCCCCAACCAATCAGACCGCAGGGCAGGCCATCACAAAGCAGATCTGCAGAGTGGGTATAACCATGCAGGCCAGAACGACGCGGACGCATCGAAAAGCGAGGGGCGGGGATAGGAACCCCAATCCGGGTATTCAGCTCCTCAAGCCACAACTCGATTTCGGCGCAGCACAGGGCATCAAGAAACTGAACCCCATAGCTGTCGATCAAATCGTTGTAGGCTTCCCAATACTTGGCGCCTTCGACCACCTCGAACTGGGAGAACTCCAACAGGGTAGAGCAGACCGTCTTCAGCTCTTTACGGACATCAGCGCGAGACTTGTACCCAGAGTGCAGCACTTGTTCCAGCATGTCCGCCATTGACGGCGAGCATACAGGGGAGGGGGCTTTACAGATCACAGGCTGGGGCGTGGCCTTGTCACAAAGGCGTTCTGTCACCTTATCAAAGCGGGTGAGGGGATTGAACCCAGCCGGGCGTTTCCACAGATAACGCAGTTCATTGACCGCAGGAGTTGAGAACGCCGCCTGAATAGAGGGATTGCTGGTCTCGAAACGTGGGATCGCTTTTAAGAACGCACCTTGCTTGGCCAGCTCGGTCATTCGGCGTAACTCATCGGGCGACCATGTGAATGACAGATAGTCGATCAGGGTTTTGTTGCCGATAACGCTATTTATCGGCATTACGGCGTCAGCATTATGACCAGTCATCGAAGAAGACTCCCTGATCATAGAAACCTTGCCATGTCTCTTCGGTAACCTCGACCAGCTCGAAGGCGGTATCGGGATACGTCATAGAGAGGAACACCCGCAGTTCGTAGAGGTCGCGGAACATCTCAACCTGACCCGCGATACAGGCGGAGTAATCGCCAGTCGGTTCAGCCTGCCAATAGACCTTGCGCTCGGTGAGCGCAGGCAGATCTTGGTTTTGTGGGCTAAAGTAGGTCATGGGTAGATAAGATTTATTATGAACTGACTGGATTGAATCAGATCTAAATCTAACTAACAACGGATGACTTTTAGCCCAAATAAGTGTGTGATATGCCCACTGAAGCAAGCGAGGAAACAGCAAAATGGACTCAAAAGCCCTGATTCAGGCGTACATGAGAACCAAAAAGCTCACCCAATATCAGCAAGTTGCTGCTGAGCTTGGTTTTACCAAATCGCACATCTCCAGTTTGACCACTGGCAAAGTGCAACTCACTGATGCCACAGCAAAAAAGATTGCCGCAGAGATCGGCCTAGACGTTCAAGAAGTGCTGTTAAATCTGGCCGCTGTCAGAGAGACAGACCCAGAGCTAAAACAGGCTTGGTATGACATTTTAGCGAAGTACACAAAAGGTACAGGCACAGCTGTAGCCCTTGCGGTTGCTATGTTCCTGACCCCTAGCCACGGGACTGACATGACTGCGCATAATGTATATTATGTTAAATGAAGTATCTTGTTTTCTGTTCCCACTAAGTGAACTGTGTATAATGGCAACAATTGATCCTCTCTCCGACCGGATGTCTTAAGTGGCTGAATTAACATCAGAACAATTAAAACCTGCTTTTGCGATTGAACAGTTTCCAAGCCTCAGCGAGCTAGAACCCATTCCGTTTGCTGCGCTGCAACCCAGAGCCATTTCTGCCATCAAACGGTTAGCCAGTTTTGATGGCGACTGCCCGGTCATGTTGCTCAACGGGTTCCCCGGCGCCGATTACGAAGATGTCTGCCGTACCCTCATTGCCGCCTCCAACGGCAAGGATGGCGATCTGTTCGACCTCTGCTACACCGAGAACCTCAACAACCCCTTCAAACCGATCTGGCTGCGCCTGCAACCAGGCACTGGTATCGAGTTCTGCGAGATGGTTGGCGAATTGCTCAAGCTGATGAGCCACCACCTCGATGCCGAGCGTCTGGTGACCCGCATCATGCGCAAGCAGAACAACGATCCCAAGATCGATGACTTTCTCTCCGATCTGTCCGCCCATGTCGCTCTGGGTCTGGAGTTCCAGCATCCGGTGCTGATCAATCTGCTCATTCATCACGAAGAGCAGGAAGCGCCGGTGATCTACGGCCGTGACCTCAACTGGGATACTCTGTTTGGCTCCATCAACTACCAGACCGAGCAAGGCTCCGTCTATGCCAACCAGCACCTATTGGAGCCCGGCTTGCTACGTCAGGCCAACGGCGGTTATCTGATCCTGCAACTGGATGAACTGCTTGATCAGCCCCATCTCTGGTTCAAGCTCAAAAATGCCATGCAAAAAGGCGAGCTGGACTGGAACGCCTATCAGGAAGGCAAGACGCTGACCCCCTTCTTCACGCCGGAAGCGACCCCCATCAAGCTCAAGCTCATTCTGGTGGGTGATCGTCTCGATGTGGCCGAGTTCCAGATGCTGGATCGTGATATGTCCGAGCGTATCTTCCTGCGCGCAGATCTGGTCTCTGAAGTGAACATCGAAGAAGATCTGCAGGAGTTTTTACAATATCTCGCTTGGCTGCGCGAGCGTTGGGAACTGCTGGACTTCACTCCTGCCGCCCTCGCCGCTCTATGCCGGCACGCCAGCCGTCTGTGCGATCATCAGGAGTGGCTCTCCCTCTCCGAGGTACAACTCTCCGCCATCATGCGGATGGCTGACAGTCTGGCACGCGAACTGGAAGCGGAGGTCGTCACCGACGAGCATATCCGCGGCGCACTGGAAGAGCAGGATTATCGCCTCAACTATCTGGTCGAACAGTCCGATCAGGGGGTTATCGATGGGCAGATCCTGCTGCAGACCGATGGTGAAGAGATTGGCCAGATCAACGGCCTCTCCGTCATTCAGGTCTCCGGTCACCCATATGACTTTGGCGAACCGGTACGTCTGACCGCCACCGTTCACCTGGGTGATGGCGATGTGGCGGATATCGAACGCAAGGCAGAACTGGCCGGCCACATCCATGCCAAGGCGATGATGATCATTCACGGCTACCTCTCCAACAAGTTTGGCGCCGAGAACCCCTCTCCTCTCTCCGCCAATCTGGTGTTCGAGCAGTCCTATCACGAAATTGATGGTGACAGCGCCTCGCTAACCGGTCTGTGTGCCCTGCTCTCTGCCCTCGCCCGCCAGCCCATTTACCAGCACTTTGCGGTAACGGGTGCGGTCGACCAGTTTGGCAATGTGCAGGCCGTTGGCGGCGTCAACGAGAAGATCGAAGGCTTCTTCCGGGTGTGCAAGATCCACGGTCTGACTGGCAAACAAGGCATCCTGCTGCCCGGCACCAACGCCCAACAGCTTAACCTCTCTGATGAGGTGATCGCCGCCGTCGAAGCGGGTCAGTTCCATATCCACCCGGTGGATCATGTGGAAGAGGCTATCGAGCTCTTGACTGGCTGTGTGGCGGGTGAACCTGACATGCCAGATACCCTGTTCGGCCGCATTCAGGAGCGACTGGATGAGCTGAACGGCAGCACAGCGAAAGTCGGGCTGCTGCGAGCCCTTCTTGATCGGCTGTTTGGCCGCTAATGAAGTGATCGGAGTTGTTTAGCGCACATCTGTACGCTAAATTGGCGCAGCTTTACTCATTTGAAGGAAACTCAGCGTGACCGTAGACAATTCGACCCTGGAAGCCCGCCTTTCCCTGTGTGAACAGGGCAAGAACTCTTTTACCCGTGAAGAGCTGCTGGCTTGCAGCCGTGGCGAACTCTTTGGTGAGGGTAACAGTCAGCTGCCCGCCCCCAACATGTTGATGATGGATCGCATCGTCAAGATCAATGACAACGGTGGCGAGCACGGCAAGGGCGAGATCCTGGCAGAGCTCGACATTACCCCCGATCTCTGGTTCTTCGATTGCCACTTCCCGGGTGATCCCGTGATGCCGGGCTGTCTCGGTCTGGATGCCATGTGGCAGCTGGTTGGCTTCTTCCTCGGCTGGAAAGGCGGCCCGGGCAAAGGCCGTGCGCTGGGTGTCGGTGAAGTGAAATTTACCGGCCAGATCCTGCCAACCGCCAAGAAAGTGACCTACAAGATCACTTTCAAGCGGGTCATCAACCGCAAACTGGTGATGGGCATTGCTGATGGTGTCGTTGAAGTTGACGGCCGCCCCATCTATAGCGCAACCGACCTGAAAGTGGGCCTGTTCCAGGACACCACCGCATTCTGATTAATGCGAACCTGAATGTGGCGAAAGCCACAACGCAAAGGGGCCACGACGGCCCCTTTCCTTTTGTAATGAGTGTAATGAAGTAACTTACTTCATGAAGAGGCCTGAGCCCCGCCCTTCCATGGCATCTCGCCAACCACCAAGCCAATGCCCACGGGCATCCAGACATTGATACGGACACGCTTCTTTCTGTTTGCCGACCACGCCAGCCTGATAACCACGAGCACGAGCTCTTTCCAGACGGTCCCGTTTCTGTCTCTTCATCATCTACGACCCTCTTCGTGGAACAAAAAAAGCGACCAATTCTTCATCGGTCGCTTTCATCTTTACCCCAGCAGGGAGGGAGGGTCAAACAAAAATTTCCATGCTAACCCCCCTCTGTGACATAAGGCACTGAACTCAATTAAATTTAAATTACAGGAAACTTATTCCTGATTTTTGAGTCCTTCCAGCTCTTCCCAGCGAGCAAATGCCTCCTCCAGCGATGTCTCGGCGGCACTCAATGCGGCCAGTTTGGGCTGGGTCTGCTCGCTTGGCAGGGAGAAGAAACCGGGCTGGTTGATCTCCCCTTGCAGCGCGTCAAGTTCAGCTTCCAGCTGCTCAAGACGCGCCGGCAAACCATCCAGTTCAAGCTGTAGCTTGTAGGAGAGTTTTTTGCCTTTCTTCGGCGCTTCGGGCGCAACGGCAACGACCGGCTCGGGAGCCTTCACCGGTGTGCTCTTGGCCTGTTGCTGAGCGCGCTGCTGCTCACGGGTCGCCATCATGTCGGCATAGCCGCCCACGTAGTCACTGATGCGGCCATCCCCTTCAAATAGCCAACAACCGGTTACCGTATTGTCGATGAAGCGACGATCGTGACTGACCAGCAGCAGAGTACCCGGATAGTCCGCCAGCAGCTCTTCCAGCAGCTCCAGAGTCTCGACGTCGAGGTCGTTGGTCGGTTCATCGAGGATCAGCAGGTTGCTGGGTTTAAGGAACAGCTTGGCCAGCAGCAGACGGTTTTTCTCACCGCCAGAGAGCGCCTTGACCGGCGTTCTGGCCCGCTTGGGCTCGAACAGGAAGTCCTGCAGGTAGCCGAGGATGTGGCGGGAGCGACCGCGCACCATCACCTCCTGCTTGCCCTCCCCGACGTTGTCCACCACCGTCTGCTCGGGATCGAGCTGTTCGCGGTACTGATCGAAGTAGGCCACTTCCAGATTGGTGCCCTGACGTACCGAGCCACGAGTGGCATCTAGCTGGCCCAGCAACAGCTTGATCAGGGTCGACTTGCCGCAACCGTTGGGGCCGACCAGCGCAATCTTGTCGCCACGCAGCACCTGCAGATCCAGCCCCTCGAACAGGGTGCGATCACCAAAGTCGAGCCCCAGCCCTTCCGCCTCAAATACCAGCTTGCCGGAGCGGCTCGCCTCATCGAGTTGCAGCTTGGCTTTGCCCTGCAGTTCGCGACGCTGGGTTCGCTCCATGCGCATCGCCTTGAGGGCGCGCACTCGCCCCTCGTTACGGGTACGGCGCGCCTTGATCCCCTGGCGTACCCACACCTCTTCCTGAGCCAGCTTGCGATCGAACTCGGCATTTTTCAGCTCTTCGACCCGCAACCACTCCTCTTTGCCCTGCTGGTACTCGTCATAGTTGCCGGGCCAGGAGGTGATCACGCCGCGGTCCAGATCGATGATCCGGGTCGCCAGCTTGTGGATAAACTCACGGTCGTGGGAGATAAACACGATGGCACCACGGAAATCCTTGAGGAACTCTTCCAGCCAGTTGATGGCCTCGATATCCAGGTGGTTGGTCGGTTCGTCCAGCAGCAGCAAATCGGGATCGCATGCCAATGCCCGGGCCAACGCCACCTTGCGCAGCCAGCCACCGGAGAGACTGTCGAGGGTCACGTCAGGATCAAGACCAAGCAGGGTCAA
This sequence comes from Aeromonas sp. SER, assembly GCF_038739615.1. NCBI lineage: Bacteria > Pseudomonadati > Pseudomonadota > Gammaproteobacteria > Aeromonadales > Aeromonadaceae > Aeromonas > Aeromonas sp. SER. The sequence goes on from NZ_JBCGFC010000009.1 coordinate 14,673, forward strand.
CACCTGATTGATGCGGGTCTCGTACTGCCAACCATTCTGATAATCAAGCTGCTCCTGCAGCTGGCTCATCTTGCGAATGTTGGCATCGGACGGGTCACTCGCCAGCGCCATGGAGACGTGGTGATACTGCTTGAGCAGCTCGCCCACGCCAGCCAGCCCTTCGGCGGCGTAATCAAACACGGTGAGCTCGCTCGAGGTGGGCGGATCCTGCTCAAGACGAGTCACTTTCAGATCCTGCTGCAACACCAGACGGCCATCATCGAGGGGCAGTTCACCGGCAATCACCTTCATCAGGGTGGACTTGCCCGCCCCGTTGCGGCCCACCAGACAGAGGCGCTCGCCTCGCTCGATGGTCAGCTCGGCCTTGTCGAGCAACGGAAAATCACTGAACGACAGACACGCGCCGTGCAATGTTAAAAGAGCCATGTTCGTTCCTTATCTCATATGAAAAAACGGGCAACAGACTGGGTCTGCCCCCGTTTCATCGTCAAATCACAAATCAACCCTGACGAGCGAGCCAACCCTTGAGCTCCACCAGCGTGAAGGGCCAGCCCAGCTCGCGGCCAGCCTCGTCCCGCAGCACCGGAATACGCGCCCGATAGGCCTCAAGCCAGCCGGCATCGTCCATGATGTCGCAGCGGCGGGTCACATCGCCTGCCCCCGCCTCCTCCACCAGCGCCCACGCCTGTTCGCACAGGTGGCAACCGTCGGTGTGAAACAGGGTCAGCATCATGCCTCAGCCCCGCTATCGGCATGGGTGATGATCCAGCAGTTGTGGATGTGCTGGTTGCGCTCGAAATCCTTGGGCCGGGTCTTGCCTGTGATGTTCTGTGCCTTGAGACCGATGGCCTCAAGACCGGCCAGATCCATCTTGAAGTGGCGCTTGTTGTTGGAAAACACCAGGGTGCCACCCGCAGCCAGCAACCGCTTCAGGTGCTGCATCAGCAGCAGGTGATCGCGCTGCACGTCGAAGCTCTCGTCCATCCGCTTGGAGTTGGAGAAGGTGGGCGGATCGATAAAGATGAGGTCGTACTGCTCGTCCGCTTCCGACAGCCACTTCAGGCAGTCGGCCTGGACAAACTTGTGCTGACGGCCCACCAGCGAGTTGAGGCGCATGTTGTCCTGAGCCCAGTTGAGGTAGGTGCGCGACATATCCACCGTGGTGGTCTCGCTGGCACCGCCAAGACCCGCGTGCACGGTGGCACTGCCGGTGTAGGCAAACAGGTTCAGGAAGCGCTTGCCCTTGGCCATCTGACCCAGCATGCGGCGGGTCTGACGGTGGTCAAGGAACAGACCGGTATCGAGGTAGTCATAGAGGTTGACCCACAGACGGGCCCCATACTCCTGCACTTCCATCCGGTGCTGCTCTTCGGAGAGCTTCTGGTACTGCTGCTTGCCCTCCTGACGCTCGCGCACTTTCAGGATCACCTTCTCGCCGTCCATGCCGGTCACCTTGATGGCGGCTTGCACCATGTCGAGCAGACGCTGACGGGTCTTCTGGGCGGGGATATCCTTGGGCGCCGCGTACTCCTGCACCACCAGATAGTCCTGATAGCGGTCGATGGCGGCGTTGTACTCAGGCAGGTCAGCATCGTAGAGACGGTAGCAGTCGAGATTCTCTTTCTTGGCCCACTTCTCGAGCGCTTTCAGATTCTTGCGCAGACGGTTGGCAAAGTCCTGAGCCACCTCTTTTTGCGAGGCGACGGCATCGAGCGCAATCTGGTAGTTACGCAGCTGACACTCGAGGGCACCGTTGAACAGGCGATACTGCTTGTCAGCGCGCAGGCGCAGACAGCTGAGCAGCTCGGGTGATGCGGACAGAATGGAGACTCTCCACCCCTGGAAGCTGCGACGCAGGGCATCGCCGAGGGCCTGATGCACTTCCAGCAGCGCCGGGAATTCGCCAAGACGCTCGCCGTAGGGCGGGTTGGAGATCAGCATACCGACCTGACGGGCCTCCCCTTCCACAGCCGGCATCGGCAGCGGGTTTTCCAGCTTGGTGACATCAGCCTGCTTGAAGGTGATGAGATGGGCGACACCGGCGGCTTTTGCGTTGTCACGGGCTTTGAGCAGCACGCGCGAATCGGCATCACAACCAAACAGTTTCACCTCACAGCGCTGCATGCCGCGTTTGGCTCGAACTTGCGCTTCCATCATCAGGCTTTGCCACAACTCGCTATCGTGCAGCAGCCAGCGATCAAAACCGAAGCGCTCGCGGCGCAGGGCCGGAGCCATATCGGCGGCGATAAAGGCCGCTTCAATCAGCAGCGTACCGGAGCCGCACATCGGGTCCATCATGGGCTCGCCGGCCCAACCGCTACGGGCAATCATGGCGACCGCCAGGTTCTCTTTGAGCGGTGCTTCACCTGTGCCCTGACGATAGAAACGCTGATGCAGCGCCGGGCCTGACAAGTCCAGCGTGATATTGGCCTTGCCTTTGCCCAGATGCGCCATGATGCGAATATCCGGGGATTTTTTGTCCACGTCCGGGCGGACATGACCGCGCTTGGTAAAGCGATCGACGATGGCATCCTTGATCTTCAACGCGCCATATTGGGTATTGCGAATGGAGGCGTTGGTACCGGTAAAGTCCACCGCAATGGTGGCGGTGCCGGAGAAGTGCTCTTCCCAGGGGATGGTATGCGCGCCCAGATAGAGATCCAGATCGTCGTTCATCTGGAATTCGGAGAGCACCAGTACGATGCGGGAAGCCAGACGGCTCCAGAGACAGGCCTTGTAGCCCACCGCCAGTTCGCCTTTGAAGTGGACGCCAGCCACGGTCTCACGGACCTGCTCTGCGCCCAGATTGGTCAGCTCGTCGGCCAACAGGTTTTCCAGCCCCTTGGGGCAGGTTGCAAAAAATTCTTTCATCACGCTCACGGGGAACCCATAAAAATAGTCCCGCATTATACCTCATCAGGTCACTCTGAGCATGCAAAAGTGGCTGACAATGACAGGAGATACGGTGTAACAAGCGCCTATTGAACCCATTCCGTAGTCGCTTAAAAACCACCACGCCCCCCCTTCCCCGATTTTTGTCCTGCACACGCCGATCCATTTTTAAAAAATCCACACACATCAACTTATTGGACAACAATTAGGAAGCCTCTACCCATGTCACCCGGATACAAATAACGCCAGTGAACGAGTCACCCTTATGACCAAAACCATCCTTGTTGTGGAAGACTCCGCCAGCATCAGAGCCACCATTACCATGACGCTGCAAAGCGCCGGTTTTAGCGTGATCGAAGCGGATGATGGCAACGCGGCCCTCTCCCGCCTCGATGGCCAGCGGGTACATCTCATCATCTCCGATCTCAACATGCCGGGCATGGACGGAATGACACTGCTGCGCCATCTCAAGGCACAGGCAACTACTCGCTATATCCCGTTCATCATGCTGACGACGGAAAACTCGCCTGAGATCCGCCAGGAGGGGTTCGATGCTGGCGCCCGTGTCTGGCTGACCAAGCCATTCGAACCGCTGAAGCTTATCGATGACGTCTACAAGGTGGTGCAACCATGATAGGGAGCACAAGGTATGAGTTTTGAACTGGATATTATGCACGCGCCCCCAACCGCCATTCTCACGGGGGAGTTCACCGTCATGACGGTGGCAGAGCTGCAAGACGATCTCTTCAGTCTGCTCAACTTTCCTGTTGCCCTGCTGGATTTGAGCCAGCTTGAAGCACTCGATAGCTGCGGCGCCCAGCTTGTCGCCCTACTCCAACAAGAGGCCAATAACCAGGGCAAGCGGCTGCGGATCAAGACGGGAGATGGCAGTGAAGCCGAACTGGCGCTGGGCCAGCTCGGGTTGCTTTCTTCCCTGACCAGAGCGGAGGGGCCAGATGGACGTCAATAAAGCGCGCACCCTCTTTTTCGAGGAGGCCTACGAGCAGTGTGATCATCTGGAGCAGGCGCTCCTTGATCGCGAAAGCTATCCGGCCAATCCCGAAACCTACAATCTGATGTTTCGTACCGCCCATACCATCAAGGGTTCAGCCAGCATGCTGGGCCTCACCATGCTGGTACGCTTCGCCCACGCCATGGAAAACATGCTGGCACGGCTTCGCAGCGGCGAGTTGCAGCTCGATGAGCATCTGATCAACCTGCTGCTGGCCTGCAATGATCAGCTACGCGACCTGTTGCAAGGGGCGGAGCACAACCCCGAGCTGCCGCAGACCGAAACCCAACAGATCCTGGCCCTGCTTTCCCAACTGCAAGGCCATCAAAGTTTGCCAGCCCAGCCGGTCGTAGTGCCGCCACAGAACGTAACTTCTTCGCAGGATCTCAAGCGCTGGCACCTCTCTGTGCGTTTTTATCCCGCGCTTTATCAGGATGGCTTCGACCTGCTGGCCTTTATCCGCTATCTCGGCAATCTGGGAGAGATCATCTTCATCGAACCGGTCTGGCACGAATGGCCCCCCCTTCAGTTGCTCGACCCAACCGAATGTTTCCTTGGCTATGAAATTGGCCTGCGCAGTGCTGAATCCCCCGAGCGGATCCGCAGTACCTTCGATTTTGTGGCTCATGCCAGCATCATCTGCCTGCTGACGCCTCATCAGGATCTCGCCGAGTTTGCTGCGCAAGGTGAACGACTGGCCCAGTGGCGCAATGAAGCGCTGACGGCCCAGCTTGCCCGCTGGGAGGCGGCCGACGTCCTGACCCGTGAAGAAGCGGCCGCCATTGAACGGGGCGACTATCGCCGCGGCCAAACCAGCGAAACAGACAACGCATCCGCCGCCCCTTCAGCATCAGTGTCACAACCTGCGCAGCCAGAGCCGGAACAGCCGGTAACACCTCAGCCCAAGCCCGCCCCGCTGCGCAGTGAGGGACACTACATTCGCATTGAGGCGGCGAAGCTCGACCGGCTGATCAACCGGGTCGGCGAACTGGTGATCGCCACCTCAGCGACAACCCTGCAGGCCAGATTGCGAGGAGATGCCGAGCTGGTCGAGTCGGTGGCAGCGGTCAATACCCTGGTCGAGGGGATCCGCGATGACGCCCTTACCCTGCGCATGGTGCCCATCAACGAGATCTTCAACCGCTTTCCGAGGTTGGTGCACGAACTCTCCCAGCAGACCGGCAAGAACATCAGCCTGCACATCAACAACGCCGAAACCGATATCGACAAATCCATGGTCGAGAAGCTGACCGATCCCCTGATGCATCTGGTGCGCAACGCCGTCGATCACGGCATCGAGGATGAGGCGCAGCGCCTTGAGGCTGGCAAGGCGGCTGGCGGCGTGATCACCCTGAACGCTTATCACGACGCAGGCGCCGTAGTGGTTGAAGTGAGCGACGATGGTCGCGGCATCGATCGCGACAAGATCCTGGCCAAGGCCCAGACGATGGGCATGGCTCAGGAGGGAAAAGTCCTGAGCGAGCAGGAGATATTCCAGTTCCTGTTCCAACCCGGCTTCTCAACCGCCAGCGGTGTCAGCGATCTTTCGGGTCGCGGTGTCGGGCTCGATGTAGTTAAACGCAATCTGGAGTCCCTGCGGGGCGAGACCACTATCGAGAGCCATCCTGGCCGCGGCACAACGTTTCGCCTGCGGCTCCCCCTGACCCTCGCCATCATCGACGGTTTTCGCATCGAGGTGGATCACTCCTCTCTGGTGATCCCCCTCGACATGATGCTCGAGTGCATTGACCTGCCGCCGGATGCCCTCGATACCCCCTCGCGCCAGATCAATATCCGCGGCGAGTGGGTGCCCTTTATCGTACTGCGCGAGCTGTTTGCCCTTCCCCCCGCCGACGAGCCCGAGTTTGTCGTTATCGTCGACTATGCCGACAACCGCGCCGGCATTGTGGTGGATCGTCTGATTGGCGAAGTGCAGGCGGTGATCAAACCACTCGGAGAGCTGTTCAGGACGCTGCGATATGTCAGCGGTTCAACCATTTTGGGCAATGGCCAGCCGGCCCTCATTCTTGATGTGCCACAGCTTATCGAGCTGGCCAGACGACGGGAGTTGCACTTGATCCACCGGCATGCCGATGCCCTCTCCGGCAACCGAACCTGATTGACCACATACTGTTATCAACCGCTTTAACGGAGTCAAAACCATGGACTGGTTTCACAACTTGCAAGTCAGAACAAAACTGGTGCTCTCATTTTCCGTTTTGATGGTGCTGCTGGTGACCTTGACCGTCACCAGCTACTACTCCACCAAAACGATGGCACTGCTTGTCAGAAGCATGCATGCCAACCAACTGGTGCCCATTCGGGATCTGGCCAACGCCAACATGCAGGCGATCTACATGAACCGTGCTCTATACCGCTACGTGCTGGAGACCAAAGAGGAGACCAGAAAGCTCAATGCAGGCAACATCCTGCGTTACGAGAGTCAGCTCAACAAACTGCTCGATGCCTATCGCAAAACCTATCTGACCCAACCTGAAATCGATGCGCTGGCGCGCTTTGACCAATCCTGGGTCACCTACAAGTCCTATGCCGATATCATCATGCGCACCGCGCAGTCGGATACCGGCGATAATGTCAACAACCAGAGAGCAACCCAGATCATGGCCGAACAAGGCCGCCCAGCCTTCGACAAGTCAGATGATCTGCTGACCGAGCTGGTCAATATCAATGACCGCCTAGCCACCCAGTCGTTAAAAGAGAGTGAAGATATCTATCAGGACAACCTGAGCCTGCTGATCCTCATCTCCTGCTCCGCCTTCGTTATCTGTCTGGTTCTGGCCATGCTGGTCACCCGCAGCATCCTGCGTCAGCTGGGTGGCGATCCCTCCTATACCGTGCAGGTGGTTTCCCGTGTCGCCGCCGGGGATCTTTCAACCCCGGTCAAACTGCGCAACGATGACAGCAGCAGCCTGCTCTTTGCCATCAAGAGCATGGCCCACCGCCTCTCCGATATTCTCAACGAGGTGGGCGCCATGTCGGAAGCCATCGGCTCGGCCTCTGAACAGGTCGCCGCCACCGCCAACTCGCTGTCGCAAACCTCCTCCGAACTGGCCTCCAGCGTCGAGCAGACCAGCGCCTCCGTCGAGGAGATGGCGGCCACCGTCAGCCAGAACGCCGACAATGCCAAGGTCACCGAGAATATCTCCACCAAGGCGGCCAGCAGTGCCACCGAAAGCGGCAAGGCGGTGGGCGAGATGGTTCACGCCATGAAGGAGATCGCCTCGCGCATCACCGTCATCAATGACATCGCCAACAAGACCGACCTGCTGGCCATCAATGCCGCCATTGAGGCGGCGCGCGCCGGCGAACACGGCAAGGGTTTTGCCACCGTGGCGGCAGAGGTGCGCAAACTGGCGGAGCGCTCGCAAAATGCCGCCAAGGAGATTGGCGAGCTGGCTGGCCGCTCGGTCAGCGTTGCCGAACAGGCCGGCACCCTGCTGCGGGAGATGCTGCCGGGGATCGATCAGACTGCCACTCTGGTGCAGGAGATCGCATCGGCCTCCCGTGAACAGCGGGCCAGCGTCTCCCAGATCAATATTGCAGTGACCCAGATCAGTGATGGCATGCAGGCCTCCGCTGCCTCGGCCGAGGAGCTGAGTTCCACCTCGGAAGAGCTGAGCTCCACCGCTCTGCAACTGCAGGAGCTGATGCAGCAGTTCACCCTGCGCGGCGGCAACAACCGTCAGCCCACCCAGTTTCATGCCGCCGGTTACAGTGCCAGACCGGCCATCCCGAAAAAGAGCACGCTGAACCAACACCTGCACCATGACGACGATCTGGAGCGGGAAGTAGACGATGGCAAGTTCAGCAACTATTAGGAGCAACCCAATGCGCACAACACATGCCCCTGATACTGTCACCTCCCACTTCCACTGCGTGACCTTCATGCTGGGAGGGGAGCTCTACGGGGTCGATATCGGCTGCATCCGCGAGATCATCGAGTTCGAGGGGATGACGCCGGTGCCCATGATGCCGCGCTTTGTCAGGGGGATCATCAACCTGCGGGGCGCCGTGGTGCCGGTCATCGACCTCTCGATCCGCTTTGGCCGGGGGCAGACCCCGATCCAGCCCACCACCTGTGTCGCGATCCTTTCGCTGCCCAACAGCAATGGCGAAGAGCAGGAGATCGGCATGCTGCTCGACTCCGTCTGCGAGGTGCTGGAGATTGCCACCGACACCATAGAGCCAGCCCCGACCTTTGGCGCCCATATTCGCGGCGACTTCATCCAGGGGGTGGTCACCATCGCCCAGCAGTTCGCCATTCTGCTCGACATGCACAAGGCGCTCTCCATCGCCGAGCTGAGCGCCATGGCCGAGGCCACCACCAGCCAGCTCTTCAACAGCGAGCAAGGGGGCTATTAGTGGCGGCATCCCTCACCACCCCGGATCAGGGGCCGGTGCTCACCCAAAGAGAGTTCGAGCTGTTCCGGCGTTTTATCTTCACCGCCGCCGGCATCGATCTCGCCCCCTGCAAGCGGGCGCTGGTGCAATCCCGCCTCGCAAAACGGCTGAGGGCGCTCAATCTCACCAGCTACTACGGCTACTGGGAGTGGATCAACCAGCCACAGAATGTGCAGGAGCGACAGCTCGCTATCAACCTGCTCTCTACCAACGAAACCTATTTTTTCCGCGAGGCACAGCACTTCAGCTGGCTGAAACACCATGCCGAACAACTACACGCTAGCCGCCATCAACCATTGCGAGTCTGGTCTGCCGCCTGCTCCACCGGTGAGGAGGCCTACTCCGCCGCCATGGTGCTGGCCGAACAGCTCGGCATCAACGAGCGCTGGCGGATCTACGGCACCGACATCAATACCCGGGTGATCCCCTTTGCCCAGCGTGCCATCTATGCCGTGGAACGGGCCCAGCATGTCCCGCCCCACCTCTGGATGCGCTATTTCCAGCGCGGTCACGACGAATATGCGGGCAAGGTGCGGGTGAGACCCGAGCTGGCGAGAAAAGTGTCATTCTCCAACCTCAACCTGCTCACCTGCGGCAACTTTATCGAGCGGGAGTTCGACGTCATTTTTCTGCGCAATGTGCTTATCTACTTCAACGAAGAGACCAAAGGCCAGGTGCTCTCCCAATTGTGTGAGCTGCTCAGACCCGGCGGCTATCTGCTGGTCGGCCATTCGGAGATCATCCGTCAGCAGGATCTGCCACTGGTGCAGGAGGCCCCTTCGCGCTATCGCTGCCAACCTCAGCTTTTTAAGGATGAAACATGACCATACGGGTACTGATCGTGGACGACTCGGCGCTGGTGCGGGAAGTGCTGACCCAGATGCTGGGCAAGGCTGCCGATATCGAAATAATTGGCGCAGCATTCGATCCCATCTTTGCCATGCAGCAGATGAAGAAGTGTTGGCCGGATGTGATCATTCTCGATATCGAGATGCCCCGCATGGATGGTCTCACCTTTCTGCGCAAGATCATGAGCGAACGTCCGACGCCGGTCATCATCTGCTCTTCCCTGACCGAAGAGGGCGCTACTATTACCCTGGATGCCATGGCTGCCGGGGCCATCTCCATCATCACCAAGCCCGCGGTCGGCATCAAAAGCTTCCTGCAGCAATCGGCCAATGAGCTGATCCAGGAGATCCGTACCGCAGTCAACGCCAAGCTGCGCAACCTGCTGCCAGACCACCAGCAACCCGGTTTTAGTCCGCCTCCCAAGCGCACCGCCGATGCCATGCTCTCGCCCCCGCCGGAGCGGGTCAAATTTCGCACTACCGACCGGATCATCGCCCTTGGCACCTCCACCGGCGGCACCCAGGCCCTTGAGTATCTGCTTACCAGACTGCCGGTCACCTGTCCGGGGCTCGCCATCGTGCAGCATATGCCGGGGCGCTTTACCGCCTCGTTTGCAGAGCGCTTGAACGGCCTTTCCAAAATCGAAGTCAAAGAGGCGGCCACCGGCGATCGCCTGCTGCCCGGGGTGGCGCTGATCGCCCCCGGTGGCAAACATCTGCTGATCCAGCGCAGCGGCACCCAATATCTGGCTGAGGTGAAAGAGGGTCCCCCCGTCTCTCGTCACTGTCCCTCGGTCGATGTGCTGTTTCGCTCGGTAGCGGTCAGTGCCGGTCACAACGCCCTTGGCGTCATCATGACCGGCATGGGGGATGATGGCGCCCGCGGTATGCGTGAACTGCATGACACCGGCGCTCGCACCATCGCGCAGGATGAGGCGAGTTGCGTGGTCTTTGGCATGCCCAAGGAGGCAATCGCCCATGGCGGGATCGATGAAGTGATGTCCCTTGCCCAGATAACCCAGACGCTTGGCCGTCCCGATTGAGAGGAACCACCATGTCCCTAGAACAATGGCAGGGCCGCAATGCCCTGGTGGTCGATGACTCCCGTACCCAGCAGTATGAGGTGACCTGCCTGCTGCAAGATCTGGGCTTTGGCCAGATCCATCTCGCCAGCGATGGTCAGGATGCCCTCAACAAGCTGCAGCAACTGGAGCATGTCGATCTGCTGCTGACCGATCTCAACATGCCGGGAATGGATGGGGTCGAGCTCATCAGCCAGCTGGAGAAGCACACCGGCTATCAGATGTTTGTCGCCGTGATGAGCGCCGTGGATCGGGATGTGCTGGATGTGATCCACTCCATCGCCGATGCCGGCACGCTGGAGGTGATCGGCGTACTGGCCAAACCGCTCAGAGCCCAGGATCTGCGCAACATGTTGCAGCACTGCGATCCGCGGGTCCATCGGGAGAGCAACAAATGGATGCAGCTCACCTTCACCAGCGACGATGTCCGCCATGCTCTGGAGCAAGGCCAGCTGGTTCCCTTTTTGCAGCCCAAGATCACCATGAGCGATGCCAGCCTCTATGGCTTCGAGGCGCTGGTGCGCTGGCATCACCCCGAGCATGGCACCCTGCCCCCGGTCTGTTTCGTTCATCATCTGGAAGAGGGGCCGCTGGCGCTCGATTTTTTCTACGCCTTCCTGCATGCCACCTGCGAGGCACTCAACAAACTCACTCTGCAAACCGGCCAGCTCAGCTGCTCCATCAACCTGCCGGTCTCACTGCTGACGACCGACAAGCTGGTGGAAACCATGGTAGAGGTAGTGCAGGGCCATCGCCTGCCCTGTCAGGCGATTATCATCGAAGTCACCGAGACCACCTTCATGTCCAACCTCGCCGTGTCGCTCGGTACCCTCGCCCGTCTGCGACTGCGTGGCTTCGGTGTGGCAATGGACGATTACGGCACCGGCTACTCCTCGATGAAACAGCTGTCCCGCTGCCCGTTTACCGAAATCAAGATAGACAAGGAGTTTGTCCACGATGCCCATACCAGCCCCAAGAAGCTGGCCATCCTCACCTCCGCCATTGTGATGAGCCAAAAACTGGGGCTCAAAACCGTCGCTGAGGGAGTTGAGAGCGAAGAGGATTGGGATCAGCTGGCCTTGCTGGGGTGTGATTTAGCCCAGGGCTATTACATCAGTCGCCCGCTGCCGGTTGAACAGATTGCACACTGGTTCGGCGAATGGCAGGCAAAAAACGCTATTTATCCGGCAGACCAACCCTGATTGGGAAAATAACTTAAATTTAAGGTGTCGTGTAATTTCGGCATGGAATGCAAATACATCAGCATGAGGCTCTATATGATAAATCTGATCCGTCTTGTATCGATAAAAATGCGACTGATGCTCGCCTTTTTGCTAGTCAACCTGATCCTGATCGGGGTGGGATTTTACGGCAAGCAAAATACTGCAACCGTCAACGACATGTTGAATGACATGTATCTCAACATGCTGGTCCCGATAAAGGATCTCTCCAACGCCAATATGCAGGCTATTTATCACAACCGCTCCCTGTTTGATTATGTGATTGAGCCAACCAAACCGGGCATGGATGCCATCTCTCATAAAATGGATGGCTACGAGCAGAAGATGAACGAGCTGCTCAACCAATATCGAGCGACCGAACTGACCGAACCGGAAAAAGTGGTGCTGGCAGATTTTGATCGCGCCTGGCCCCTTTACAAAGAGGCGGCCAAAAAAGCGATGGCAGCCAGCTACGCCAATGATAACGACACCGCCGTCAAATTGATGAAGGGGGAAGCAGCCGCGACCTTTCAGGTCGCCGATGACCTGCTCAGCAAGCTGGTAGATATCAACCAGGGGCTGGCTAAACAAGCCTATGACGATAGCGACGTGATCGTTGCCGATATCTCCACTGCAACCTACACCATCATCACAATATCAGTCGCCCTCTCGGTAGTGCTTGGCTGGCTGCTTAGCCAGAGCATCAACCTGCCGCTTGGCAACATCATGGAAGAATTGAAACAATTGGCCGCCGGTTATCTCACTGGCAGTGATAATCGTGACGGGCAAGACGAGATCACCCAGATGCAGATCTCCATGGGTAACGCCCGCCGCAGCCTGCGCAACATCGTATCCACCATGCAGCATGCCGCCGAAGGGCTCAGCGCCAGCTCCTCCCAGCTGGTTGCCGCAGCGCAGCAAGTCAACACCAGCTCCCAGCAGCAATCACTGGCGACCGCCAACACAGCCGCATCGGTAGAAGAGCTGACCACCTCGGTCTCCCAGCTCTCCTCCTTTGCCAATCAGGCCAACAGCGTGGTAATGGAGTCCGGTGAAATCGCTCATGCCGGTGAGGAACAGGTCAAGCGGGCGTCACAGGAGGTGGTGCGCGTTACCAATGCGGTCAACGATTCCGCCAAACAGGTACAGGGATTGTTTGATGACATCACTCGCATCAGCCAGATCTCGGTGATGATCCAGGGGGTCGCCGATCAGACCAACCTGCTGGCGCTCAACGCGGCTATCGAGGCCGCCCGGGCAGGCGACATGGGCCGCGGCTTTGCGGTCGTTGCCGATGAGGTGCGTACGCTGGCGGCCCGCACCACACAGGCCACCCAGGAGATCAACGAGATGCTCCAGTCAATCCAGCAGGGTGCAACCGGCGCGGTCAAGGGAATGAACGCCTGCTCCGACAGCATGGGCACGGTACGCGAGACTACCGACAACTCCAGCCACACCATGGCGCAGGTCGATCAGAGCTCCCGCAAGGTAGTGGGCCTTATTCAGGAGATCAGTTCCATGCTGCATGAGCAGGCGGCAGCCAGCCAGCTGATCGCCCAGTCGGTCGAGGAGATCACCCAGATGTCGCTGGAAAACGTCTCGGCCGCCGAGAGCGTCAACCACGATGCCTCCCAGCTGACCGACATCATCAAACAGCTCGACGAGGGGATCCGCTTCTTCAAGGTGTAAAACTGGATAACAACAAGATCAGATGCAAAGTGGCGGGCAGTCCCGCCACTTTTTTATTTCAACTTCACTCAGGGCAACGCCCCGTCTCGATTTCCAGACACGCAATCAAGCCATTTGCCAGGCAACGGCGGCATCACTCTCTGGGGAAACTGAAATATAAACAGATGACGGGGTAAGAATGTGAGGAAATAGAGGCAAATAAATGGAACTGAGAATGGCGGCGACAGGGCGCCGCTTTCAGCTGACCTGACGATATTGCTCGGTCAGGACAATACGAGGGGTCATCCGGTTGTTCATCACCTTGATAACGCCAAAACGGGACAAGGTTTTGCTGGTTGTCAGTACAAAATCCTGAGTCAGGTTCATGCAGACACTCGCCTGTTCACCCGCTTCAATGACCATAAATTCCCCTCTGCCGTGGGGCGTATTCATCCAGACCAGATCGCCATTTTGTGGCGATATAACCGGGTGCTGTTCACCAAAAAACCAGCTTTGTGGCATCAGGGGTTTATAAAAACGGCTCACTGCGATGGCATTAAGCACCAACTGGACCTGATGAGGAATACTCCACGCCAGTTCTGCCGCTTTATCCATCAATTGATAATAGAGTGCCGCATCATCGACACAAAAAGGCTGGGTGGTAAATGAACTGGGTACCAATTGCCGCCCTTTATATTCGGTGGCAAATAGCATGTTATCAGACAGGTCCAACATCAGACGGTCATTCTGGGCATCATAGTGCCATTGCCAGCTATCGGTCGGTTGGATAAGCATGCGGGAGCCCTTACTTGATAATTACCAGTTGACTTTATTCCATATGCAGGAAATCAGCAACGTCAAATAAAGGGCTCCCCAACTATTTCTTAAATATTGGTCACAATCTCTTTGACCAGACCCGGCCCTTTATAAATAAAACCGCTATAAATTTGTACCAGACTGGCTCCGGCAGCCAATTTTTCCCGCGCCGCCATGGCACTATCGATACCACCGACCCCGATAATTGGCAGAGCGCCATCAAGCGCTTTGGCCAGATGACGGATCACCTCGGTGCTCTTGTGCTGCAGCGGACGACCACTCAGGCCACCCGCCTCACCGGCATGGGGCATGTCGTAAATCATCTCGCGCTCGAGGGTGGTATTGGTGGCGATGACCCCATCGATGCCATTGCGAACCAGCGAAGCGGCAACCTGATCTATTTCCTCGAAGCTCAAATCCGGCGCAATTTTTACCGCCAGCGGCACATACTTTTTATATTGGGCGGCCAGTTCCTGCTGGCGGGTTTTCAGTGCGGCGAGCAATTCATCGAGCGCCTCGCCATATTGCAGCGAACGCAAACCCGGGGTGTTGGGAGAAGAGATATTGACGGCGATATAACCGGCATGGTCATACACCTTGTCCATGCAGAAGAGGTAATCATCCTTGCCCTGCTCGATGGGGGTATCTTTGTTTTTGCCGATATTGATGCCAATTACCCCCTGATATTTGGCCTCTTTTACCCGCGCTACCAGATGATCAACCCCCTTGTTGTTGAATCCCATCCGGTTGATGATCCCCTCTGCCGGAATAACCCGGAACAGGCGCGGTTTGTCATTGCCGCTTTGCGGTCTGGGGGTAACGGTACCTACTTCGATAAAGCCGAATCCCATGGCCCCCAATGCATCAATACACTCCCCATCTTTATCCAGACCGGCCGCCAACCCCACCGGGTTGGCAAAAGAAAGCCCCATGACAGTGACGGGGCGTTTCGGCAAATTCTGGCGGAAGAAACAATCGAGTGGCGTACCGAGAAGGCGGGGCAAATATTTCATGGAGAGATCGTGAGCCTGTTCCGGATTGAGTTTGAACAGGAAATGCCTGGCGATGGGGTACAACATCTTTGCTCCTTAAAGAAAGCCCCGGCAACTGGCCGGGGCTTTGGGTGTAATGTCGGTGTCATGCCTTAATCCGGCAATTAAAGTGCCCGACAATTCAACTGGAGCAGGTTCAACTCTCGCAAGGCCACCGAGAACTTGGCGAACTCGTGAGTGCTGGTGGTCTTGAAGTCGGCCAACATGTGGGTCCAACGGGACAAGAGTTGTTCATGCTCCGAAATCCAGTCGGCCAGTATGGTAGCGCATTCTCCCTGATCTTTGCACCCTTCCAGTACCACGGAAGTGAGACTGCGCTGCTGCCAGTCCAAATCTTCGCGGAAGGAGGCCCGCGCCATCGCCTGCCAGTGGTTGCCCACCGGCTGATGGTTGATCTGGTCGAGGAACCAGTGCAGGTCCAGCTTGGCGCCAAGGCGATAGTAGACGTTGGCGGCGCGCAGGATGTCGGTCTTGTGCTCCGCGGCAATCTGGGCCAGATCCAGAGTGGAGAAGAGGCTGCTCATATGAGCGACCTGACGGGCGATGGCCTCCGGCACCTGTTTCTCCACCAGCTTCTGCACTGCCAGCTTGTGCTCGGCTACTTCGCTCTCATCCATGACCTCATAGAGATGCTGACTCAGGGTTTCGAAGGCCGGACGGAAGAAGGCGATGTTCTCGCTGATACTCCAGCTGCGGTTGCGAGCGCGCAGGAACCAGCGGGTGGCGCGGCGCACAATGCGACGGCTGTAGAACATCAGCTCGAGCTGGGTCTCTGCCCCCACCAGGTTGTCGCACCCTTCGATATCGCGCCACAGCCGGTTCATGCCAAACACCTCGCGGGCCATGGCAAAGCAGCAGGCCACTTCAGCGACCGAGGCTCCGGTCTCGTCTTTCATCCGGCTGGCGAAGTTAAGCCCCATGTCATTGACCAGCATGTTGGCGACCCGGGTCGCAATTATCTCGCCACGCAGCGGATGCTGGGCCAGTGCCGCACCGAACTGCTGCTGCAGCTTGGGCGGGAAGCTGGTGACCAGCATGTTGGCCAAGAACGGCTCGTCGGTCACTTCCGGGCAGTTGAGCTGCTCTTTCAGAACCATCTTGCCGTACGCCACCAGCACCGCCAGCTCGGGTCGGGTCAGCCCCTGCCCCGCCGCCATCCGCTCGGAGAGCTCCTCATCGGATGGCAGGAACTCCAAAGCTCGGTCGAGCTTGCCTTCCCGCTCCAGCCCCTGAATAAAGCGCTGCTGCTCTTTGAGTTGTTCAGAGCCGCGGAAGCTGGTGACCGAGATGGACTGGGACTGGCGATAGGCGTTGGTGATGACAATCTGCGCCACATCGTCGGTCATCTCGTAGAGCATCTGGTTACGCTGCTTGAGGGTCATATCCCCGGCTGCCACCAACTGGTTCAGCAGGATCTTGATGTTCACCTCGTTATCGGAGCAGTCCACGCCGCCCACGTTGTCGGTAAAATCGGTATTGATGCGGCCGCCCTGACTGGCGTACTCCACCCGGCCAAGCTGGGTAAAGCCGAGGTTGCCGCCCTCACCCACGATGCGGGCACGCAGATCGCGGCCATTGACCCGCAGTGCATCGTTGCTGCGATCACCGACCTCGGCGTCGCTCTCGCGGGCGCTCTTCACGTAGGTGCCGATACCGCCATTCCACAGCAAGTCGACATTCAGGCAAAGCAGTGCCTTGATCAGCTCGTTCGGCGCCATGTTGGCCTTGTCGGTACCGAGCAGGGTCTGCATCTCGGGGCTGAGCTTGATGGACTTGGCCGAGCGCAGGAAGATGCCGCCCCCTGCCGAGATCAGGCTCTTGTCGTAGTCATCCCAGGTCGAGGTCGGCAGCTCGAACAGACGCTTGCGCTCGACAAAGCTCCTGGCCGAATCCGGGTTGGGGTCGACGAAGATGTGCATGTGGTTGAACGCGCCCACCAGTCGGGTGTGCTCGGAGAGCAGCATGCCGTTGCCAAACACGTCGCCCGCCATGTCGCCGATCCCGACGCAGGTAAAATCGGTGGTCTGGCAGTTGATACCCAGCTCGCGGAAGTGGCGCTTGACCGACTCCCAGGCGCCGCGCGCAGTGATGCCCATCTTCTTGTGGTCATAACCGACCGAACCGCCGGAGGCGAACGCGTCACCCAGCCAGTGGCCATACTCCAGGCTGATTTCGTTGGCGATATCGGAGAAGGTGGCCGTCCCCTTGTCGGCGGCAACCACCAGGTAGTAGTCATCCTCGTCGTGACGCACCACATCCCTGGGCGGGATCACTTCGCCGGCGATGATGTTGTCGGTCACATCGAGCAGACCGCGGATAAACAGGCGATAGCAGGCCTTGCCCTCTTCCTGAATAACGGCGCGAGGGGCCCCCGCCGGCATCTGCTTGCAGTAGAAGCCCCCCTTGGCCCCCACCGGCACGATGACGGTGTTCTTCACCTGCTGGGCTTTGACCAGACCCAGCACTTCAGTCCGGAAGTCCTCCTTGCGATCGGACCAGCGCAGGCCGCCACGGGCTACCTTGCCCCAGCGCAGATGCACCCCTTCCACTCGTGGCGAGTAGACAAAGATCTCGAACTTGGGCAGCGGCAGCGGCATGTCGGTGATGCTGGATGGCGCCAGCTTGAAGGAGATGTAGGGCTTGATGTTGCCTGCCTTGTCCAGCTGGTAGTAGTTGGTGCGCAGGGTGGCGTCGATCATCTCCACATAGCGGCGAATGATGCGATCGTCATCGAGGTTAGCCACCTGATCCAGCTTGGCGGCGAGCTCCTCATGCAGTCTGGCCCCGGTTTCCGCATTGCGGGTCATGGCCGGATTGAGACGCTGCTCGAAAAGTCCAAACAGCAGGCCGGCGATATCGGGATAGCGGGTCAGGGTCTCTTCGATATAGGACTGGCTGAAGGAGACGCCAGTCTGGCGCATGTATTTGGCATAGGCGCGCAACACCGAGACCTGACGGCCAGTGAGACCCGCACCCAGCACCAGTCGGTTGAAGCCATCATCTTCCAGCTGCTTGTTCCAGATGGCCGCGAAGGCTTCCTGGAAGCGCTGCTGGCTCTGCTCCAGATCGAACGGCTGATCGCTGTGCAGCAGCATGGAGAAGTCGAGGATCCAGAACAGCTCGCCCGCCGGAGTACGCACCTGATAGGGTGTCTCGCCAATAACACGCAGCCCCATGTTCTCCAGCATCGGCAACACGTCGGAGAGGTGGATAGGTTCGGTGCGGTGGAACAGCTTGAGGCGTACCCGGCGATCGTTCTCCTCTTCCTGAGCGCGGTAGAACAACATGCCGAGTGGCTCAGCTTCACTCAGGTTGTCCAGCGCCATGATGTCGGCCACGGCAGAGCCCGGCAGCACATCTTCCTTGTAAGCGCGGGGGAAGGCGGTGCTGAAACGACGACGCAGTTCGTTGCCGCGCGCTTCGCCATAGTGGGAGAGCAGCACGGAGTCGAGTCTGTCGTCCCAGCTGCGGGCCGCTTCAATCAGGTTGTTCTGTACTTCGTTCACATCCACATCCACGTTGTTGTTGTTAACCCGCACTATGTAGTGAGTCCGTGCCAGCACGCCCTCGGTGAAGTAGACGTTGAACTCCACCTCTTCGCTGCTGCCGAAATATTGTTGCAGGATCTGCTGGGTCTTGATCCGCAGCGCGGTGTTGTAGCGCTCCTTGGTGACATAAACCATGCAGGAGAAGAAGCGGCCATAGACATCACGGCGCACAAACAGGCGCAGCATGTCCCGCTCCTGCATCTCCAGCACACCCAGACCGGTAGCCAGCAGCTCCTCTTCGCGGGCCTGGATCAGCTCGTCACGGGGGTAGGTTTCCAGCACGTTCAGCAGCGCCTTGTAGGCGTGGGAGCCCTTCTCATGGCCGGAGGAGGCCATGATGCGCTCGAGACGGTGGCTGATGAGCGGGATCTGGGTCGCACTGGTGTTGTAGATGGAGGAGGCATACAGACCGATGAAGCGATCTTCCCCCACTACCTTGCCATGCTCGTCGAAGCGCTTGATGCCGATGTAATCCACATAGGCCGGGCGATGAACACGGGATTTGCTGTTGGATTTGGTGAGGATCAGCAGATCCTGACTCAGCGCTGCGTGACGGGCGCTGGCCGGCATATTGCCAAGACGCTGTCCCTCATCCTTGATGGAGTTCTTCATCAGTCCGAGGCTGGAACTGGCCTGCGGCAGGATCTCGTGATCCCCCTCCACCGCCTTGACGTCGTAGCGGCGATAGCCCATCAGGGTGAAGTTATGGGCAGCTACCCATTTGAGAAACGCGATGCAGGAGTTGACCTCCTCCTGACTCACCGGATGGTTGCGCTTTGGCAGCTCGTCGATGATTTCATTGAGCTTGGCCAGCATCGGCTGCCAGTCGCCGACAGCCAGCGCAACTTCGCCAGCCACGGATTTGAGCTCGGCTGCCAACGCTTCCATCTGCGCTTCGCTGGTAAGGTGATCGATTTCGATGAGGAAGGCGGTTTCGACCGATGTCTGCCCGTCGGTATTGTCGAGATCCAGAATGGCGCTGATCTTGCCCTCTTCGCCGCGGATCAGGTGCAGCGGCTGGTGCAGCATCATGTGGGCGGTGATATTGAGACGCTTGAGCGCCATCCGGATGGAGTCCACCAGGAAGGGGGAATCCTGCAGGATCACCTCGACGATAGTGTGGGGAGACTGCCAGCCATGGCGGGTCAGCTCGGGGTTGTAGACCCGGATATAGGGTTCGGTGCCGCTACGCTGATTGAGGGCATTCCAGAGGCTAAGCGCCGCACCGTAGAGATCGCTGTCGTTGCGATCATGCATGTCGGAGCTCGCCATGTTGCCGTAAAACTTGGCCACGAAGCATTCGACCAGAGAGGCACTCTTCTTGGGCAGTTTTTGATGGATCAGGCCGAGAACGTTTTCGAGCAGAACTGAGGTAGGGGCGTCTTTCAATGCCATTTTTATATTCCTTATCGGACGACATTAACCACCGACGCAGAGGCAACCACCCTGGTTACCCGCTGGTGCAGAGTTGTTGCGAAGTGTAATGGCTGGGATCAAGGAAGGCGAGAGAAGATGCTAACGGACTGTTAAAAACAAGGTGCAGATCACGGCTTAAACTGTGAGATATTTTGCCAACAGGCAAAAAAACAGAAATTCCCACTGCCTTTGTGCCACTTTTCCGGATAGATAGTGAGCAAAATCAGATAATCAGTCGGTAAACTGTTCGTTTTTTGTTAACTTATGCGTTCGAGGCTGATAAAGCGATAATCGTCCTGCGTTTTGAGGCGAAAATAGCCATGTACCCCGCTGATAGCGACAAAAGGCCGGATTTTATCGATGCCAAGCTCGATGGTCAGCCCCTGTTCACTGCGCACCACCAGCCGTCGGGCGTGCCCCTGATACATCAACATCACCTCGTCACTGCTCAGCGACAGCCGAAAGGTAAATTGCTTCACGTTTACTCCCGATAGATGCCCTGTTTACCCCGCTGGCAAGCAGAGAGGATCAAAAAACGGGGCAAAGGATGACACTCCCCTGCCCCGTCAATGTTACTGCTGCAGCGCCTTGCTCACTTTTTCGAACAGATCCCGCGCCAACCCTTCGAGGTTGGCCAGGCGGGTCAGCTCGGCACGGATCAGCGCCTTGCGCCCCTCATCGAGTCGCTTGAACTGGATAAGCGGGGTGATGAGGCGGGAAGCGACCTGCGGGTTGACCTCGTTGAGCTCGATCAGCAGGTCGGTCAGGAAGCGATAGCCGCGACCATCGATGGCGTGGAACTGCACCTGGTTGTTCATGGCAAAGCTGCCGACCAGCGCTCGCAGACGGTTCGGGTTGCGAATGCTGAAGGTCGGGTGAGCCATCGCCTGCTGCACCTCCTCCAGCACATCTTCCGCCGGCTTGCTACCCACCAGACGCAGCCAGTTATCCAGCACCAGACCATCCCTAGCCCACTTGCCTTCGAAATCGGCAAGCAGCTCGGAGCGGCACGGCAACAGATAGCTGTTTGCTACCTGCAACGCAGCCAGAGTGTCGGTCATGTTGTCGGCGGCGGCATATTGTTGGCGCACCAGCAGGTCGGCACTGCCGGCATCGAGGGCCGCCAGATAGCCGAGCACCACGCTCTTGAGCGCGCGTTTGGCCATGTCGGCATGCACCACCTGATAACCCGGCAGATGAAGGCTCTCGTAGGTCACCAGCAGCTGGGCGCCAAAGGCTTGCGCCAGCGAGGTGGTGATCTCGTTGCGCACCTGATGGATGGCATCGATATCCGCCACCTCAAACAGTTCGGCCAGGGTCGCCTCACCCGGCAGGTTCAGGATCTCCGCTTTAAGCGCCGGATCGAGTTCGGCATCTTCCAGAATGGCGATAAAGGCTGCCAGCAGGGTTTGGGAGAGCTCAACCCCCTGTCCGTGCTGCACCCGGGCTACCCCTTCGATAACTGCCTTGTTGATCAGCATCTGGGCTGCATCCCAGCGGGCAAATTCGTTGCGGGCATGGCGCATCAGGAAGGCCAGCGCCTCATCACTGTAATCAAAGTGCAGCTTGACCGGCGCGGAGAAGTCCCGCAGCAGGGAAGGAACCGGCTTGACCGGCACCTGATCGAACACGAAGGTCTGCTCTGCTTCCAGCACGTCGAGCACGTTGCCGATGGCCTTGCCCTGATACTGCAGCGCAATAACGGCGCCCTGCTCGTCATAGAGTTCGATATCGAGTGGAATGTGCAGCGGCAGCTTTTGCGGTTGATCCTGAGTCGGCGGGGTGTGCTGGCTCACGTGCAGACGGTAAACACCGCTCGCGGCATCGTACTCGTCGGTCACGGTGAGTTCCGGAGTGCCGGACTGGCTGTACCAGCGGCGGAAACGGCCGAGATCAACCCCGGAGGCATCCTCCATCGCCTGCACGAAATCATCGCAGGTGGCCGCCGAGCCATCATGACGCTCGAAGTAGAGGCGCATACCCGCCAGGAAGGCGGTCTCACCCAGCAGGGTGTGCATCATGCGGATCACTTCCGACCCTTTCTCATAGACGGTCAGGGTGTAGAAGTTGTTCATCTCGATCACCACATCCGGACGGATGGGGTGTGCCATGGGGCCCGCGTCTTCGGCAAACTGCGGCCCGCGCATGGTGCGCACGTTGTCGATGCGGTTGACGCCACGAGAGCCCAGATCAGAGGAGAACTCCTGATCCCGGAACACCGTCAACCCCTCTTTCAGGCTGAGCTGGAACCAGTCACGGCAGGTAACGCGGTTGCCGGTCCAGTTATGGAAATATTCGTGACCGATCACCCGTTCGATATCGTTGTAGTCGTTGTCGGTGGCGGTCGCCGGGTTGGCCAGTACGAAACGGGAGTTGAAGATATTCAGCCCCTTGTTCTCCATGGCGCCCATGTTGAAGAAGTCCACTGCAACGACCATGTAGATGTCGAGATCATACTCGAGACCAAAGCGCTGCTCGTCCCAGCGCATGGAGTTGATGAGGCTCTCCATGGCGAAACCGGCGCGATCCAGATTGCCTTTGTCGACGAAGATCTCAAGAGCCACCTTGCGACCGCTTTTGGTGACGTAATGGTTGCGTTCCACGTCGAAATCACCGGCTACCAGGGCAAACAGGTAGCTGGGCTTGGGGAACGGATCCTGCCACTGCACGAAATGGCGGCCGTCGCCCAGATCGCCACTATCTACCTTGTTGCCGTTGGAGAGCAGGAAGGGATATTTGGCTTTGTCGGCGGTGATGCGGGTGCTGTAGCGCGCCAGAATGTCGGGGCGATCCAGATAGTAGGTAATGCGGCGAAAGCCCTCCGCTTCACACTGGGTACAGTAGGCATCACCCGATTTGTAGAGCCCTTCCAGCGCGGTGTTGACGGCCGGATCCAGCAGGGTGACGATGGTCAGCACGCACTCGGCGGGCAGATTGAAGATGGTCAGGGAGCTCTCGCCCTGCTCGTAGTGTTCGCAGGGGATGCCATCGATGGCGATGCTCTCTAGCGTCAGCTGCTCACCATCCAGTACCAGCGGCGCATTGTGCTCGCCGTTGCGGCGGATGCGGGTAATGGCAGTGACCCGGGTCTGTGGCTCCTGCAGCTGGAAATCGAGGTCGATGGTGTCGATCCAGTAGAGCGGTGCCTGATAGTCCTGACGATATTTGGCCGTCATGGCCTGGGAGTGATCGTTCATTATTGTCTGCTTCCACGCTTGTTAAAGGCGAGAAAGAGGCTGTCACAACCAACTGGCAGGGTCAAACAATTTGCAGCAGACAAAAAGAAAGGGCGACTTGCGTCGCCCTTGCTCGTTATCTCAGTCAGATCAGCTGCGTTTGCCGGTCTTGGCCAGATCTGCCGTAATATTGGCCGCTTCGACCAGATATTCGTCAGGAGCCTCAAAATCGGCAGGCAGTTCATCCAGGCTCTTCACCGGCGGCTTGCCAAGGCGAGCCAGTCGCTCATTGGTACGCTTGAGCGCTTTCTCATCCTGCTTGGCCTGCTCTGCCAGACGTACCGCTTCATTGAGGGAGACTGACTTCTTGTCCTTCTCCTCTTTGTAGTCGGCAATGTCCTGCATCACGTAGGCAAACTCGGGATCCTTGGCGATACGTGCATCATGGGCCGACTTCAGCTTGGGCAGCAGGCTGGCAAAGTTGCCGAGCTTGTCATACTTGGCCGACGCGATCTTGTCCCAAGGCAGAGCATTGAACTCGCGGCTCTCACCCGTCTCTTCCGGTGCAACCGGTGTCGGGAAGCTGATATCCGGTGCAACCCCCTTGTTCTGGGTACTGCCACCGTTGATCCGGTAGAACTTGGCGATGGTGTACTGCACGTGACCCAGCGGCTGCTCGTAGAAGTCGTAGACCTTGGCGAGGCTGCGATGCTGCTGCACCGTCCCCTTGCCGAACGAGTTTTCACCGAGGATCAGGGCACGGCCGTAATCCTGCATGGCTGCCGCAAAGATCTCGGAAGCCGACGCGCTGTAACGGTCGATCAGCACAGTCATCGGGCCGCCGTAATAGACGTTGCCATCATCATCGCCATTGACCGTGATACGACCCATGTGATCACGGATCTGAACCACCGGGCCACTGCCGAAGAAGAGGCCGCTCAGGGCAGACGCTTCGGTCAGGGCTCCACCACCGTTACCGCGCAGATCGATGATCAGACCGTCGATCTTCTGCTTGTTGAGGGTGGAGAGCTCCTTGATCACATCATCATGCAGATTGACGTAGAAACTCGGGATCTCGATGACACCTATCTTCTTGCCTTCGGCGTTAATCACCTTGGACTTGGCCGCGCGATCTTCGAGGCGCACCTTGTCGCGAGTCAGATCAATCAGCTCGGTCTTGGCGGTTGCCCCCTTGCCACGCTGGATCTCCAGCTTGACCTTGCTCCCCTTGGGCCCCTTGATGAGCTCGACCACGTCATCAAGACGCCAGCCGATCACATCAACAATCTTGCCATCGTCCTGCCCTACCCCGGTGATCTTGTCATCGGGCTTGAGGCGGTTGGACTTGGCAGCCGGGCCGCCGGGAACCAGCGAGCGAATGACGGTGAAATCATCCTCTGCCTGCAACACGGCACCAATCCCCTCGAGCGAGAGGTTCATCTCGGTATTGAAACGATCGGCACTGCGCGGAGAGAGATAACTGGTGTGCGGTTCGATGGCACGAGCGAAGGAGTTCATGAAGAGCTGGAACACATCCTCGCTCTCGGTCTGGGACATCCGCTTGATGGCGTTGTTGTAACGCTTGCCAAGCAGCTCCTTGATCTCGGGCCACTCCTTGCCGCTGAGCTTGAGGCTCAGGGCATCGAACTTGACCCGCTGACGCCACAACTCATTGAGTTCAGCCTCATCTTTTGGCCAAGCCGCCCCTTCCCGATCAAACACATAGTTGTCGTTCTGGGTGAAATCAAAAGGAGTATCGAGCAGTTTGAGGGCGTATTCGTACCGCTCATAACGTCGCTGCTGACTCAGGTTGAACATCTCGTAGGCGGGTGCCAGACGGCCTCTTTCAAGGTCGGTGTCAAAACCGTTACGGTACTTTTCAAAACGGCTGATATCAGAGGCCAAAAACAGATTGCGGCTGTAATCCAGGTTCTCCAGATACTTGTCGAAGATCACGGAGGAGAAGGCATCATCCAGCTTGAACTGTTTGTAGTGCGAGCGGGTAAACAGATTGGTAATTCGCTTGCTGGCCGTAGCATGTTGGCTCTCTTGAGCCAACACAGGCAAATCACTCTCCTTGAGCACCGGCTCGATGGCCTGTGCAAGCCCGACAAACGCCAGGCTACAGGCAACGAGGGAAAAACGAATTACGCCATGCTTCAACATTTGTCTCCTTAGAGAACCAAGTGCTCTGATTTGACCCGCAGCATCATGCCGGTCTGCAGTTGGACCTGTACATCATCTTTGGTCACTTCCTTGATGGTGGCCGCAACCGGGGATTTACCCATAACAACGCGCACACCCTGACCCACTTTCAGCGTAGCGGCATCCACTTTTACCAGCGGAGCTTCAGCGACCGGTGCTTTCTCCTTCGCTTTCGGCTTGGCAGCTACATCAGCTTTTTCGGTTTTGCGGGGAGCAGGACGACGCGGCTTCTTGGCCTTTTCATCCTTCTCTTTGGTATTGGTGCGACGGCTGGCAAAGACGCGCTCTTTGCTCTCTTTCAGAGCCTGCTTGGCGTGCTCGATGTGCTCTTCGGTCAGCAGTTCGCCCGGGTTACCATCCAGATCAACGCGAGCCTGACCGGCTTTGAGCCCATGCAGGTAGCGCCAGCTGGAGGTGTATTGACGCAGTGCGGAACGCAGCATGGTCTTGGAGACTCTGGCATCGTCAGCAAGACGCTCGGCCAAATCCTGGAAGATGCCAATCTTGAGCGGCTTGGCCTCTCCTTCAGCAACGAAGCAGGCCGGGAATTTCTCGACCAGGTAGGCAACGATCTCTTTACTGTTCTTCAGCTTCTCAGTGTTTTCCATGTATAACCTTGGCTTTCAATAAACGCACGGGCACTTCCCGAGCACAACAAAGGCCCCATTATAGAGAGCTTGGGGCCTTTTGCGAACCATCTAGCAATGACTTAAAGCATGCTTTCCAAAATTTGCACCGTTTCTTCAAGACCAATCCGGTCTTCCTGGTCGAAACGGTTAAAAATCGGACTGTCGATATCCAGCACCCCGATGATCTCGTGACCCCGACGCAGCGGAATCACAATTTCAGCGTTGCTGGCACCGTCACAGGCAATATGTCCCTCGAACTGGTGCACATCATCCACCAACTGGGTCTTGCCTTGGGCAACAGCCGTACCGCAGACACCACGGCCAACCGGGATCCGGACACAGGCAGGCTTGCCCTGGAAGGGCCCCAGCACCAGGGTATCCCCTTGCAACAGATAAAAACCGACCCAGTTGATACCAGTCAACTCCTGATTGAGCAAGGCGGAGAGGTTGGCGAGTTTGGCGATCAGATCTGGCTCCCCTTCCAGCAGCGCCTGCGCTTGCCGGTTGAGGGTACGATAAAAGGCGTTCTTGTCACTCATGATTAAATGCACTTCACTCCCTGTAGACTGAAGGGAAGGTAACCTCTGAGACAAAAATTTCAAATATTTTTTCCAGAGTCCCCCTTCCCTGCCACGACATCACTATTCCCGAGCGACTGAAAGTGCCAGCTGCTGGCGCTGGCCATTGCTCCACTCAATATTGAGCAACCAGACCATCATGGGGGATGTGCAGCTTCCTACCAGCGTATTTGCCTGCCAGCCATTGCCACTTGATTCAAAATTGACAGGGATGGTGCCCATAAACATATCTCGCCCCTCGAGCCAGGCTTTGATCGGTTTAATCCCGGGGTCCCCGCCCTCCAATCGAATAATAAAATCGCGTTCAGCGCGCACAGGTAATTGTGAAATAGCAATTGCCATCGACTTTTCACCAATTAACAGGTCACAACTGCTGTGGGAAAGATCACAAATTTGATCTTTTTTTGGCTCGGAATTTTGTGAATTATCGACTGCAAACCAGGTGCGATAGCTCACCAGCGCCACCAGAACGGCCAGCACTAGCACAAGATGCGTTACTTTCTGTGCAGTCAGTCTCTCTTTCATCAAAAACACCCTGTAAAGATGTAATAAAAATGGTCTTTTTTTGATCTCGCACAAGGTAAAACAAGCGTGTCAACGAGACCGTGCGGAGCCAAATATATCACTGTTTATACTGTTATTTTACCTGTCAGTTCAGTATCATTCCCATGGAGTTTTCATTTAGCCATCTTTTACTTTTCCTTTCGTTAACAGGTGTTAACAAGTGGTTGAGGATAGCGCGATGAAGTCCGTCCGGTTTGCCGGACAAAAAACCAAACAACAGCAGCATCGGAAGCGGAATATAACGATGAGCCATACAACTAACCATCCTGAGTACAACTACACCGTTGTTCGCCAGTTTACCGTCATGACGATTGTCTGGGGAATTGTCGGCATGTCGGTTGGCGTACTGATCGCAGCCCAGCTTATCTGGCCTGCTCTTAACTTCGACACTCCGTGGCTGACCTACAGTCGTCTGCGGCCCCTCCATACCAACGCGGTGATTTTTGCCTTTGGCGTCAGCGCTCTGATGGCAACGTCGTTCTACGTTGTTCAGCGCACCTGCCAAACCCGGCTGTTTGGTGGCCCGCTGGCGACCTTCGTCTTTTGGGGCTGGCAAGCCATCATCCTGTCGGCTGCCATCTCCCTGCCGCTGGGTTACACCTCCGCCAAGGAGTATGCCGAGCTGGAGTGGCCGATTGACCTGGCCATCACTGTGGTGTGGGTCGCCTACGCCATTGTCTTCTTCGGCACGCTGATGAAGCGCACCACTTCCCACATCTATGTGGCGAACTGGTTCTTCGGCGCCTTCATCATCACGGTCGCCGTGCTGCACATCGTCAACAACATGGAAGTGCCGCTCAGTGCCATGAAGTCCTACTCCATGTACTCTGGCGCCATGGACGCCATGGTGCAGTGGTGGTACGGCCACAACGCGGTAGGCTTCCTGCTGACTGCTGGCTTCCTCGGGATGATGTACTACTTCGTGCCCAAGCAGGCTGGACGTCCGGTTTACTCCTACCGTCTCTCCATCGTCCACTTCTGGGCGCTGATCTCCCTCTATATCTGGGCCGGTCCGCACCACCTGCACTACACTGCGCTGCCTGACTGGGCTCAGTCCCTCGGCATGGTTATGTCCCTGATCCTGTTCGTGCCCTCCTGGGGTGGCATGATCAACGGCATCATGACCCTCTCCGGTGCCTGGCACAAGCTGCGTTATGACCCCATCCTGCGCTTCCTGATCGTCTCCCTGTCGTTCTACGGCATGTCGACTTTCGAAGGCCCGATGATGGCGATCAAGACTGTCAACGCCCTCTCCCACTACACCGACTGGACCGTTGGTCACGTTCACTCCGGCGCGCTGGGCTGGGTAGCCATGGTCTCCATCGGTGCGGTTTATCACCTGATCCCGAACCTGTTCGGTCAGGGCCGCATGTACAGCATCAAGCTCATCAACGTCCACTTCTGGCTGGCGACCGTGGGCACCGTGCTCTACATCGTTGCGATGTGGATTTCCGGCGTGATGCAAGGCCTGATGTGGCGTGCAGTCAACGAAGACGGCACTCTGACCTACAGCTTCGTAGAAGCGCTGCAGGCCTCCTATCCCTTCTACTTCGTGCGCTTCCTGGGTGGCTGCTTCTTCGTCACCGGTATGCTGCTGTTGGCCTACAACGCCTATCGCACCATCACTGCGCCCAAAGGTTCCCTGGAACCTGTCGCCCAGCCAGCATGATTGAAGAGGTCCAAGAATGAGCAACAATAACCGTCACGAGATCCTTGAAAAGAACGTTCCTCTGCTGGTGGTGGCCATTATCTTCGCCATCAGCCTGGGGGGCCTGGTTGAAATTACCCCGCTCTTCTTCCAGAAGCAGACCACCGAGCCGGTTGAGGGCCTCAAGCCCTATACCGCACTGCAGATGGAAGGGCGCGATATCTTCATTCGCGAAGGCTGCACCAACTGCCATAGCCAGATGATCCGTCCGTTCCGTGCCGAAACCGAGCGTTACGGTCACTACTCGGTTGCCGGCGAGAGCGTGTGGGAGCACCCCTTCCTGTGGGGCTCCAAGCGTACCGGCCCGGATCTGGCCCGCGTAGGAGGTCGCTACTCCGATGCCTGGCACCATGCTCACCTCATCAACCCGCGTGATGTGGTTCCCGAGTCCAACATGCCTGCCTATCCCTGGCTCGATACCAACGTGCTGACCGGCGAGATGACGGGCAAAAAACTGGCGCTGTTCCGCGATCACTTCGGTGTGCCATATACCGATGCGGATATTCAGGGTGCAGGGGAAGCAGTTAAAGGCAAGACCGAGCTGGAAGCCCTCATCGCCTATCTCCAATCACTGGGCCATGCCCTGAAATAAGGAGCCTGAGATGGATTACGGCACATTTCGCGGTCTGTATACCCTGCTGTTGATGGCCATCATGATTGGCATCATCGTCTGGGCCTACAGCAAACGCCGCAAGACCTCTTTTGATGAGGCCGCCAATCTGGTGTTTGCCGATGATGAGCAAGCCGGTGCTGATAAAAAGAACGCAGGAGCGAAACAAGAATGAGCACTCTGTTTAGTATTTTCGTAACCGTCATCACCCTGGGGACCATCCTTGGCTGCTTCTTGCTGCTGATGTGGTGCCTCAAGGACAAGATGGGCGTTGAAGAAGGCAAGCCGATGGGCCACTCCTTCGATGGTATCGAGGAGATCAACAACCCGTTGCCGAAGTGGTGGACCTACATGTTCCTCTTCTTCATCGTCACCGGTCTGGTCTATCTGGTCGCCTTCCCGGGTCTGGGTAACTTCAAAGGCCTGCTGGGCTGGCAAAGTTCCAACCAGGACGTGCGCTCGCTGGCCGAGTCCAAGGCCGCAACCGAATCGGCCAAGGCTGAAGGTCGCGCCGTGGAGTACGACCGTGAGGTCGCCAAGGCTGACGAGATCTATGGCGCCAAGTTCCGTGAACTGACCTATGAGGCTGATGGCAAGACCTACCGCGCCATCACCGAAATCGCCAAGGATCCGGAAGCCCTGAAAGTGGGTCAGCGTCTGTTCCTGCAGAACTGCTCCCAGTGCCACGGCTCTGACGCCCGCGGCGGTCGAGGTTTCCCGAACCTGACCGACAGCGAATGGCAATGGGGCGGCCAGCCTGATCAAATCAAGACCACCATCATGGGCGGTCGTCAGGGTATCATGGCTGCCTGGGGTGAAATCCTCGGTAAAGACGGTGTGCAAGAGGTGGCTTCCTACGTGCTGAGCCTTTCCGGTCGCAAGGTCGATCTGGTCGAAGCCAAGAAGGGTGAAGCGCGCTTCACCATCTGTGCTGCGTGCCACGGCCCCGATGCCAAGGGCGGTATCGCCGTTGGTGCACCGGACCTGACCAACAACACCTGGCTCTACGGCGGTTCCCGCGAAGTGGTGGTGCAGACCATCACCCACGGTCGCCACGGTGTGATGCCGGCCTGGAAAGACATCCTGGGTGAAGACAAGGTACACCTGCTTGCTTCCTACGTTTACAGCCTGTCCCATCAGCCTGCTAAATAAAGGTCGCTCACATAAGTCGTAACATGTGATAAACACGTGATTACACAGCAAAAAGCCTCGACTCCTCGAGGCTTTTTGTTATCTTGTGTTGCAGAAAAGCTCTCTTACTCGTTAATCATTCGTTTCACGGCAGTAGCATCATGACCCAACCTGTAATCAAACCCTGGTATCGCCAATTCTGGCCCTGGTTTATCATCGCCCTCCCCACTGCCGCCGTTGTCGGCAGCATCTCTACCGCCATCATTGCCAGCAAGGATGGGGTCAATCTGGTCGCCGAGGACTATTACAAACAAGGGAAAGAGATCAATCAGGATCTGAGCAAGTTCGATCGCTCCGAGGCCCTCAATATCCGCTTCGCCCTTGAGGTCAACAGCCACGAGCTCACCCTCAAGCCCGTCAGCGGTGACATCCCGCCGGGTCAGGCCCTCTATCTGTCGCTCTTCCACCCCACTCTGGCGGGACTGGACAGCGAACACATGATCACTGCCGATGCGAGCGGCACCTATCGCCTCCACTTCGATAAACCGCTCACAGGCAAATGGCACATCCGGGTGGATGCGTTCAACCACGAGTGGCGCCTGCAAGAGACGGTACAACTGCCCACCCAGGCACCTGTCGAACTCGATCCGAAAGGACGCTAAGTCATGACCGGCTGTTTTCACTGTGGCGAGCCGGTTCCCGCCAATAGCGGCTATTCCCTCGAGATAAAGGGGATCGTCAGGCCCATGTGCTGCCCCGGCTGTCAGGCCGTGGCAGAGACCATCATGGAGTGCGGCCTTGCCAGCTATTACGATCACCGCACCGCCCCCGGCATCAAGGGTGAACTGGTACCCGAAGAGCTCGCTGCCCTCACCCACTACGATCTGGCGGAAGTGCAGCAGGAGTTTGTCACCGACAGCGGCACGGGTCGGGAGACTACTCGCGAAATCCAGCTGACGGTAGAGGGATTGACTTGCGCCGCCTGCGCCTGGCTTATCGAGCGCCATCTGATGACGTTAAGTGGTCTGCGCTACATCAACGTCAACACCACGACCCATCGCGCCCGTATCAAGTGGGATCCGGCCCAGCTATCCCTGAGCGACATCCTCAAGGGCTTCGCCAAGATTGGCTATCGCGCCTACCCCTTCCAGACCCATCAGCAGGAAGCCCTCTACGCCAAAGAGGTGCGCAGCTACATGTTCCGGCTGGCATTGGCGGGGCTGGGGTCGATGCAGGTGATGATGTGCGCCGTCGCGCTCTACATGGACCTCTTTATCAGCGTCGAAGATGAATTCATGGTCTACTTCAAGTGGATAAGCCTGCTGCTCTCCACCCCCATCATGATCTACTCGGCCCAGCCTTTTTACATCAACGCCTGGCGCAGCCTGAAGCAGGGACACCTGTCGATGGATGTCTCGGTATCGCTGGCACTGATCGGGGCGTTTATCGCCTCCATGTGGGCCACAGTGTTCAATACCGGTGAGGTCTACTACGACTCCATCACCATGTTCGTCTTCTTCCTGCTGCTTGGCCGTTTTCTTGAGCTGCGGGCCCGGCGCAAAGCCTCCGAATCAAGCTCCAACCTGGCACGGCTGGTGCCCATCATGGCGACCCTGATCGACCAGGATGGCGAGCGTGAAGTGGCAGCCAAGACCCTGCAAGTCGGCGATCGGGTGCGGGTACTGGCAGGGGCGACGCTGCCCGCGGATGGCGTCATCGTGGCGGGAGAGGCAAGTCTCAATGAGGCGATGCTGACTGGCGAGCAGCTGCCGCTGTTCAAGCAGTGCGGCGATCTGGTCTATGCCGGCACCATCAACACCGATGCGCCGCTGCAGATCCGGGTGACCCACCGCATCGAAGAGTCGCGCATCTCCCAGATCATGCGCCTGCAGGATCATGCCCTCGATGACAAACCGGCCATCGCCCAGATGGCGGACCAGCTGTCGCGCCACTTTATTCTGGTGCTGCTTATCATTGCCGCGGCGGTCTGGACCTTCTGGCACTTCCACCAACCGGAACAGGCATTCTGGATCGCGCTGGCCGTGCTGGTGGCCACCTGCCCCTGCGCACTTTCGCTGGCAACGCCGACAGCGCTGACCTCGGCGACCGCCAATCTGACCCGCAACGGCATCCTGCTGCGCCGCGGCCATGTGCTGGATATATTGACCAAGGCCAACCGGATCGTGATGGACAAGACTGGCACGCTCACCACCGGTGAGATCCGCCTGTCCGCAACCACGGTGATGGGCACACTCGATGCAGACCGCTGCTTTAGCATCGCACGGGCTCTGGAGACCCAGTCCGAGCACCCCATCGCCCGAGCGTTCAGGCTACCCGCCGATGAAGTGGCACTATTGCCACAGGCCAGCGAGATCACACCAGTCATCGGTCACGGCATCACCGGGCTGGTAGACGGCGTTCGCTATCGTATCGGCAGCGCCAGTTGGCTTGGTATCGAGAGTGACGATAACGCCCAGCATGGTCTTGCCATCTACCTTGCCGACGAACAGCAACTGCTCGCCCGTTTCGATCTGGATGACACCTTGCGCCCGGATGCCAAAGCGTTGATCGACGCGTTCAAGGCTGCCGGTCTGCAGACGACTATTCTGACCGGTGACAGCTCTTCCCAGGCTGACGAGATTGCCCGAACCCTTGGGGTCGACGAGCTGGTCAAGGGGGTGACGCCGGATGGCAAGCTGGCGTATCTCAAAGCCCGTGAAGCAGAGGGCGAGATCAGCATCATGGTGGGTGATGGCATCAACGATGCCCCCGTGCTGGCCGGAGCGCACGCCTCCTTTGCCATGGCGGGCGGCACTGACCTGGCCAAAAACAGCGCCGATGCCATTCTGCTGGCCGATGATCTCAGTCGTCTGCTCGATGCCAGGAGGCTCGCGCTGCGCACCCGCAAGATCATCATCGAGAACTTTACCTGGTCCATAGGTTACAACCTGCTGGTACTGCCGCTGGCAGCCTGTGGCTGGCTACCTCCCTATCTGGCGGCTGCGGGCATGTCGCTCAGTTCACTCATCGTGGTGACCAACTCGATGCGCCTCAACAGATAAGCAAACTGCAAGAAAATAGCTGAAATAGTGGCCTGCCTCCGATGCAGGCCACATTTTTGACCGATAGCGGCTGGCCCTCCTCCCGAACGGGGTTACCATGGAGGACGCTTGCCACGGATGAATGCCAAGGTACTTCTCATGAACATAATTTTTGTCCTGATCCCCATCGCCATTCTCTTCGTCGTCATCGCCGGCGTGGTCTTTTTCTGGGCCATTCGCTCCGAACAATTTGAAGATCTCGATCGCCAGGGTTCCAACATCCTGTTTGATGAAGATGAACCCCAACAAAAAGCGGTGAAGCCCTCCTCCCATGACTCACAACCTTGATCTGCTGGGGGCCCTGCTGGTAGGACTGGCAGGCTCGGCTCACTGCATCGGCATGTGTGGTGGCGTCTCCGCCGCCCTCTCCATGGCCATCCCGGCCGACAAGCAGCACTTCAGCGGACGCCTTGGCTACCTGCTCAACTACAACCTGGGGCGGATCCTGAGCTATGTGCTGGCAGGCGCGCTGGTGGGCGGCCTGCTCGCTACCACCAGTGAACTGGGCGCAGGCAAACATGCCATCGAGGGGCTGCGGCTGATAGCCGCGCTGCTGATGATCGCCCTTGGTCTCTATCTGGCCGGCTGGTGGCAGGGGATCCTGCTGCTGGAGCGCCTCGGCGCCAAACTCTGGCCCCATATCAAACCCCTTGCCGGTAAGTTTCTCCCCTTCACCTCGCCGCTGCAGGCACTCCCCTTTGGCATGGTGTGGGGCTGGCTCCCCTGCGGGCTGGTCTACTCCATGCTGACCTGGAGCGCGGCGGCCGGTTCGGCCAGCGGCGGGGCGCTGATCATGCTCTTTTTTGGTCTCGGCACCCTGCCGACCTTGTTCGCACTGGGGGGGCTTGCTGACCGCCTCAGATACTGGTTAACCCTGCGCAGTTTGCGCCTTGGCGGCGCTCTGTTACTCATTTTGTTCGGGGTTCATACCCTGTGGGTTGGCATAGCCGCCTTTTGAAACCCTATCCAAAACGGATGAGTTGGTGGTAAACTTGTTTGATATAAATCAATTATTCGTATGAGCCTATGATCCCGGAAAAGAAACCTGGCAGACGTATCCAGAGCGGTGGCTGTGCAATTCATTGCCAGGATTGCAGCATCAGTCAGCTCTGTATCCCCTTCACCCTGAACGACAACGAGCTTGATCAGCTCGATAGCATCATCGAGCGCAAAAAGCCGATCCAGAAGGGTGAGGAGCTGTTCAAGGCCGGTGATGAGTTCAAGTCGCTCTACGCCATTCGTTCCGGGACCATCAAGTCCTACACCATCACAGAACAGGGCGATGAGCAGATCACCGCCTTCCACCTGGCTGGTGATTTGGTCGGGTTTGACGCCATCAACAAACAGGCTCACCCCTCCTTTGCTCAGGCGCTGGAAACGGCCATGGTGTGCGAGATCCCCTTTGAAGTGCTGGATGATCTCTCCGGCAAGATGCCCAAACTGCGCCAGCAGATCATGCGTCTGATGAGCAGCGAAATCATGGGCGATCAGGAGATGATCCTGCTGCTCTCCAAGAAGAATGCCGAAGAGCGCCTCGCCGCCTTCCTGCACAACCTCTCGGTGCGCTTCTCCGAACGCGGTTTCTCTGCCAAGGAGTTCCGTCTGGCTATGACCCGTGGCGATATCGGCAACTATCTGGGTCTGACCGTCGAGACCATCAGCCGTCTGCTCGGCCGCTTCCAGAAGTCCGGTCTCATCAGCGTCAAAGGCAAGTACATTACCGTGCTGGATCAGGTCGCGCTGGGCATGATGGCCGGAGCTACCCGTCCGCCCTGCGGCTGATTTTTCTCCTTACAACCCCGCTTTTATTCCGCTTTCCCTGCCGGATCCTTTCCTCTGGAATGTGATCCGGTACGTTCCAGCCCCCCTCCTCCTGCGCTAAGCTGTAATGACTAAGATTCTGCCGTCATTGGACTTTTCCAAGGAGGAGAAGATGGTCAAATATCAGAATATTCTGGTAGTTATCAATCCAGAAGAGGAGCGTCAAATCGCCCTCGAACGGGCCGTCAAGATCGCCGAGCTGGACGACAATGCCCGCCTGACCCTGCTGCTCACCATCTATGACTTCTCGTATGAAATGACCGCCATGCTCTCCGTCGAGGAGCGCGAAGAGATGCGTAACGGCGTCATCTCCCAACGGCGCGAGTGGCTGGACGAAATCCTCACCCCCTACCGCTCGCAAGGGATTGCTTGCGAGGTCAAAGTGATCTGGCACAACCGCCCCTTCGAATCAATCATTCAGGAGGTGCTGGAGCAACGCCACGATCTGGTGGTCAAGGCCACCCACCATCACAGCTTCCTGCAAACATTCATTTTTACGCCGACCGACTGGCATCTGCTGCGCAAATGTCCCTGCCCAGTGCTGCTGGTAAAAGAGGGGCACTGGAAACGGGGCGGCAATATCATCGCAGCCATCAACTGCTCCAGCGACGACCCGGATCAGAAGCTGCTTAACGAGCGGATCACCCAGGAAGGTGGCGATATCGCCGAGCTGCTCGGCTCCAGTCTCTATCTGGTCAACACCTATCCGGGTACCCCGGTCAATGTGGCCATCGAGCTGCCGGAGTTTGATCCCAACGCCTACAACGAGGCTATCCGCAAACACCACGAGACCCTGCTGCTGAGCCATGCCGACAAGTTCGGTATCGGCCATCTCTGGACCCGGGTGGCAGAAGGGTTGCCAGAAGAGGTGCTGCCGGACATGGCTGAAGAGCTGGATGCCAATCTGATGATCATGGGCTGCGTCGGCCGCACCGGTCTCTCGGCTGCCTTGCTCGGCAATACCGCTGAACATGTGATCGACCACCTCTCCTGCGACCTGCTGATCCTCAAACCGGCCGACTACAGCTGCCCGGTCGACAGTCGTCGCAATCAATCATAAGGTGCCTGGCACCTTGCCCTCCCCCGGGACATGGCTATAATAACGCGCTTATTTGTGTCCCGGGTTTTACGAGCATGCTAGAAGAGCTGAACGCCAAAGAAAAATACAGTTTCAACAAACTGCAAAAGCGCCTGCGGCGCAACGTAGGTCAGGCCATTGCCGACTTCAACATGATTGAAGAGGGCGACAAGGTCATGGTCTGCCTCTCCGGCGGCAAGGACAGCTTCGGTATGCTCGACATACTGATGAGCCTCAAAGCCAGTGCCCCCATCCATTTCGATCTGGTTGCCGTCAACCTGGATCAGAAGCAGCCCGGTTTCCCCGAGCACGTGCTGCCCGAGTATCTGGACTCCCTCGGCATCGAGTACAAAATTGTCGAAGAGGATACCTACTCCATCGTCAAGGAGAAGGTTCCGGAAGGCAAAACTACCTGCTCTCTCTGCTCACGACTGCGCCGCGGTATTCTCTACCGTACCGCCCAGGAGCTGGGTTGCACCAAGATTGCCCTTGGCCACCACCGCGACGACATCCTCGAGACCCTGTTCCTCAACATGTTCTACGGTGGCAAGCTCAAGTCCATGCCGCCCAAGCTGGTGAGCGACGATGGCAAGAACGTGGTGATCCGCCCGCTGGCCTACTGCAAGGAGAAGGATCTGATCCGCTACGCCGATGTCAAAGCCTTCCCCATCATTCCGTGCAACCTGTGCGGCTCGCAGGAGAACCTGCAGCGTCAGGCCATCAAGCAGATGATGCAGGATTGGGATCGCCGCTTCCCGGGTCGTATCGAGACCATGTTCACCGCCATTCAGGACGTGATCCCGAGCCACCTGCTCGACCACAAGCTGTTTGACTTCAAGAGCATCAACCGCGACTCCGGCATCATCGATGGCGGCGACAAGGCCTTTGATCCGCCCGAGATGCCAAAAGCGCCGTTGCTGGACATCGACGAGATGGACATGCTGGATGTGATTGAAGTGCGCTAAGCCACGCTCACAGGGCAAACGCCACACAATAAAAAAGGAGCGATTATCGCTCCTTTTTTGCTTTCATGACCTGCCTGCTACGAATGTAACAGCACCGTTGGCATCAGCCTTTGTGCAGCCAGGGGGTCAGTCGCAACACCTCGCCCTGCAGACGCAAGGTACCACCCGCAAATGCACTCAGCTGCGCATTGCTCAAGAGCAACTGGCCATGCTGCCACGCAACGGGCTCCTGCCGGGCCCCATCGACAAGGTAGGCCGTCCCCTGCGGCTCGACCAGCGCGATCCGGATACCCTCCATCTTCGGCAAGAAGTACTTGCCGACCATGCCAGCCATCTTGTCCAGCAGCTGCTGCATCTGCTGCTGACGCTTGGCAAGCTCAGCCAGTGGCATGTCGGGAACGGCCGGCGCATCGGCCATCACCTGCACCGTCATATCGCAGGTCGCGTGCGGCTCTTTCAGGGTGACCGCAACCACCGCCTTGTCGAGATTGAGGTCGTCATCGAACGGCAGACGCAGCTCGCTGTCGATCGTTACCTCCCCCTTCACATCCTTGTCCTGTGTCGAGACCCGGGCAGAGTCGAGCGCACAGCGCTTGCCATTTTGCGGATCGGTCAGATAAAACCCCAGTCTGGCATGGCCAAACTCGCCCTTGGCGAAGGTCTTCATCTGGCTGTAGAAGGCGCCATATTGCAGCTCCAGCACAGGTTGCCCGGCCATCGCCAGTGTCGGCAGCAACAGGCTGGCCAGCAGGGTACGACGTACGGTAGAGATCACTCCATATCGACAGGTCATTCAGCGTCCTTTTGCATCATGCATTGAAATGGTTGGGTCCTTCAGCCACCTCGTTAACCTCTACCGCCACCCCGCAGAGATCCCGATAGAGGATCCCCTTGCAGTTGAAGTAGAGTGGTGCCACCCAGATAAGACCCAACCCCATCGGGATCAGGGCCACAAAGAAGAGTGCAGCCATCACTCCGTGAAACAGCACCAGGCTCGGCCAGCCGCGCAAGAAGATCTTGAGCGAGACCACAATGGCCTGCGGCGGCGTCATGCCGCGCTCTAGCACCAGCGGCACGGTAAAGAGCAGCCCCATGCCAATCAGTGCGGAAGGGATAAACGAGAACATCACCGGCAACCCAATCAGCTCGAACAGCGGGCCAAACAGGCTGGTGAGCAGACTGCCGAGCAGACTCAGCATGCCAAGGCGCACAAAGTGGCGGAAGAAATCGAACACCTGGCTCGCCCGGGCCCGCACGCCAACCGACTGCTGCAAACCGAGCATGTCGAGGGCACTGGTCATGGGGGCCATGATGACGGTGATCAGCAGGCTCAGGACCATCGCCACATTCATCTGGCTGTCATCGCCGATATAGGGCACCAGCACCATGTTGCTGAGCAGGATCCAGATCGCCGTGACGCCGACAATCGCCAGCAGCAGGCCAAATCCGGTACGGCGGGTCTGTTGCCACCCCTCTTGAATGACCCCTTTCAGGTCCAGGCGATAACCCTTGTTCAAAGATTGCTCGAGCGAGCCGCCAATACGCATTCTGTTACTCAATTGACTATCCAACATCGAAAACGACCAAATCAGGTGGCACATTATAGCGACTTGGCCTGCTATTCGTAGTCGTTTTTCCTGACCACTTGCGGCCAAAAAGCCTTTAATTTCATGGATTGGCTGCATAGAATGCGGCCCTCTTTCAACATGATGGCCACTGGCTGGGGTGAGACTGGCGGATGATGAACAATCCACAGGTAATTGTCGCGCTGAACAAGATCAGCAAACTTTATGACGGCAAGGCGATATTGAGCGACCTTGACCTTGAGATCTATGACGGTGAGTTTCTCACCCTGCTGGGCCCCTCAGGCTGCGGCAAGACGACCCTGCTACGCCTCTTGGCCGGGCTCGAATCGGTCGATGGTGGCACCATCCATCTGGCCGGTGACGAGATCACCCATATCCCCGCCGAACACAGGCACATCAACACCGTATTCCAGAGCTATGCGCTCTTCCCGCATATGACGGTGTTTGAAAACGTCGCCTTTGGCCTCGAGATGCAGAAGGTACCGGCCAGCGAGATCCGCCAGCGAGTCGAGGAGACCCTCGCCATGGTACAGCTCACCGAGCTGGCCAACCGCCGCCCGGATCAGCTCTCCGGCGGTCAGCAGCAACGGGTCGCCATTGCCCGCGCCGTTGTCAACAAGCCGCGCCTGCTGCTGCTCGATGAATCCCTTTCGGCGCTCGACTACAAGCTGCGCAAGCAGATGCAGAGCGAGCTCAAGGCGCTGCAGCGTCGCCTTGGCATCACCTTTGTTTTCGTCACCCATGATCAGGAAGAGGCGCTCACCATGTCTGATCGCATTCTGGTGATGGAGGGCGGCAAGATCATCCAGCGCGGCACCCCGCGCGATATCTACGAATCGCCAGCCAATCTGTTCGTGGCCCGCTTTATCGGCGAGATCAATGTGATGGATGGCAAGCTGATCAGCCAGCGCGAGTCCGGTATCTGGCAGGCCGAGGTAGAGGGGCGTGAATGCCTGCTTCATACCACCTTGCCGTTCCAGCCAGACGACAAGGTACTGGTGCTGCTGCGCCCGGAAGATCTGCGCATTCTCGATCAGGATGACGACCAGAGTGGTGCGCTGCGGGGCAACATCCGCGAGCGCAACTACAAGGGGGCGACGCTGGATT
The DNA here is from genome assembly GCF_038739615.1 of Aeromonas sp. SER. Taxonomy (NCBI): domain Bacteria; kingdom Pseudomonadati; phylum Pseudomonadota; class Gammaproteobacteria; order Aeromonadales; family Aeromonadaceae; genus Aeromonas; species Aeromonas sp. SER. The sequence goes on from NZ_JBCGFC010000009.1 coordinate 54,908, forward strand.
CGGTGATCGAGCTCGAAAGTGGCAAACAGCTGCTTATCTCCGAGTTCTTCGACGAGGATGACCCCGATTTTGACTACCGTCTGGGTCAGGAGGTGGCGCTCCACTGGGTTGACAGCTGGGAGGTGGTGCTGCCCTATGAGCCTCACTAATCTGCGGGTACCGCACAGCTTTGCCCACAAAGGCTTTCGCAACGGGGCCATCGCGCTGATCCTGGGCTGGCTGACGCTGTTTGTCTTTTTGCCCAACCTGATGATCATCGGCGTCAGCTTCCTGACCCGTGACGAGTCCGATCTTATCGCGCCGCTCTTTACCCTGAGCAACTATGGCCGCCTGCTGGACCCCCTCTATTTCGAGGTGCTGCTCCACTCCCTCTGGCTGGCGCTGCTCGCCACAAGCATCTGCTTGCTGGTGGGCTACCCCTTTGCCTGGCTGCTGGCCCATCTGCCAGCGCGTATCCGCCCGCTGCTGCTGTTTCTGGTGGTTGTGCCGTTTTGGACCAACTCCCTCATTCGTACCTATGCGCTGAAAGTGCTGCTCGGCACCCGGGGGCTGATCAATGGGTGGCTGCTGGATCTGGGGCTTATCGAGCGGCCGCTGCAGATGATGTATACCGAGGTGGCCGTCATCATCGGGCTGGTCTATGTGCTGCTCCCCTTTATGGTGCTGCCGCTCTACTCCAGCATCGAGAAGCTGGATGGCCGTTTGCTGGAGGCGGCGCGAGACCTTGGCGCCAACGGCTGGCAGCGGCTGGTGCGGATCATCTTGCCCCTCACCCTGCCCGGCATCATCGCCGGTTGTCTGCTGGTGTTCCTGCCTGCCATGGGGATGTTCTACGTCTCCGATCTGCTGGGGGGCGCCAAGCACCTGCTGATCGGCAACCTGATCAAGACCCAGTTCCTCAACAGCCGTGACTGGCCCTTTGGCGCCGCCATCAGCGTGATGCTGACGGTGCTGATGGCGCTCTTGGTCTACTGCTACTGGCGGGCGGGCAAGCTGCTCAGCAAGAAGGGGGAGCTGGCATGATGCGCGCACTGAAGGCTCTGTTCTTGCTGCTGGTGTTTGGCTATCTCTATGTGCCCATCGGGGTGCTGATCGCCAACTCCTTCAACCTGTCGAAATATGGTATCGACTGGCGCGGCTTTACCCTGGGCTGGTATGAGAAGTTGTTTGCCAGCGCCAGCCTGATGCAGGCGGCCCAGCACTCCCTGACCATCGCCGCCCTCACCGCCACCGCCGCCACCCTGATCGGTACCCTCACCGCCGTGGCGCTGTTTCGCTACCGCTTTCGCGGCAAGCAGTACGTGAGCGGCATGCTGTTCGTGGTGATGATGTCCCCCGATATCGTGATGGCTATTTCGCTCCTGACCCTGTTTGTGGTCACCGGCATTGCGCTGGGCTTCTGGTCGCTGCTGATCGCCCACATCACCTTCTGCCTGCCGTTCGTGGTGATCACCGTCTACTCGCGGCTGTGCGGTTTTGATGTGCGGATGCTGGAAGCCGCGCGGGATCTGGGGGCTGGCGAGTGGATCATCCTGCGCCGCATCATACTGCCGCTGGCGCTGCCGGCGGTGATGGCGGGCTGGCTGCTCTCCTTTACCCTGTCGCTGGACGACGTGGTGGTGAGCTCCTTTGTTACCGGCCCGGCCTACGAGATCCTGCCGCTCAAGATCTACTCCATGGTCAAGGTGGGCGTCTCCCCCGAGGTCAACGCCTTGGCAACCCTGATGCTGGTCGCCTCCCTCGGGATGGTGCTGCTGGCGCAACTGTTACTGCGCAAACGGCAGGGTTGACCCTGCCCGTTTCGTCCCCGCCACCTTTGGCGAACTCTGTCACGGTGGGCCGCAAGGCCCCATAACCCCAAGGAGTTGTTGATGACAATCCAACACCAGGCCGGCGCCCTGCTGGCAGCCGCCCTCACCCTCACCACCCCGCTGCTGAGCCAGAGCGCTCGCGCGGCCGACGACAAGGTGGTCTACTTCTACAACTGGTCGGAATATGTGCCGGATGGCCTGCTGGAGCAGTTCCAAGAAGAGACCGGCATCAAGGTGATCTACTCCACCTACGAATCCAACGAGACCCTCTACGCCAAGCTGAAAACCCATGGCGACGGCTATGACGTGGTGGTGCCGAGCACCTACTTCATCTCGAAAATGGCCAAAGAGGGGATGTTGCAGCCGCTGGATCGCGCCCAGCTGCCCAACTTCAAGCACCTCGACCCCACCCTGCTCAACCACGAGTACGACCCGGACAACCGCTACTCCATCCCCTATATCTGGGGCGCAACCGGGATCGGCACCAACACCGACATCATCGAGCAACCGGTGACCAGCTGGAAGCAGCTCTGGGCACCGGAGTGGAAAGAGAGCCTGCTGCTGATGGACGATGCCCGCGAGGTGTTCCATATCGCGCTGGTGCAGCTGGGCTACAGCCCCAACACCCAGGACAAGGCGCAAATTGCCGAAGCGTTCGAATACCTGAAAAAGCTGATGCCCAACGTCAAGGCGTTCAACTCCGACAACCCGGCCGACCCCTTTATCGCCGGTGAGGTCAATATCGGTATGCTGTGGAACGGCTCGGCCTACGGCGCCCAGCGCGAATACCCCTCCATCCAGATGACCTACCCCGAAGAAGGCGCCGTGCTCTGGATGGACAACCTCGCCATTCCGGCCAAAGCCAAGCATGTGAAAGAGGCCCACGCCCTGATTAACTTCCTGATGCGCCCCGATGTGGCCGCCAAGGTGGCCGAGGCGATTGGCTACCCCACTCCGGTCAAGGATGCCATTCCCCTGCTCACCCCGGCATTTCGCAACAACCCCATGGTCTTCCCGAGCGACGAAATCAAACGCAAGGGGGAGTTCCAGTCCGATGTGGGGGATGCCTCCCGCCTCTACGAGCAGTACTTCCTGCAGTTGAAAGCCATGGTGGCTAAGGCGGGTTAAGTCGGCTGTTAATCTGCCCTTATGGGCTTAATGGATAAAGGGGGCAATTGCCCCCTTTTACTTTTCTCGCGTCTTTTACACCTAAATACTATCTCCCTTCGATCACGAAAATACTCTTCAACTTAAAGTACATGCTAGAGATAGGAAATTTTTACTACAAATCCTCTATATGAACCCCCACTCGCTCAATTATCCAAGAGCTGGTTTCATGAATAATATTATTAGCTGCATCCTTGATGCCAGTTGCAGATTTTAGGGGGGTAAGTATGTTCTTCCAATTATTGCATTGGGGAGGTGGAATTACATCCCAATGAGTTGCATGTAAAACTTCATAGGAAAAATGAATCGACAGTTTACTCTTTGAATACATCAGTACTGTAGTGAGATTAAAGTAAGGTATTGATTCAAATTTTGGTTTAAAAGAAATGCTTATTATATTTTTATCATATTCATCGTTATTAGAATATTCAACGCCATCAATTACATCTTTTGTCACCATAACATTTTCAAGTTTGTACTGGTCATCACTCTCAAAGCCAGCCAATAAACTAGTTAAGGCATTTTGATAACGCGATGGTTTCTTTGGTAGTTTTTTGTACTCCTGTATTTCGTATTTAACTTGGGTATATGATGGTTTAGCAAACAACCCTAGCTTACTATTTTTATCTAGCCATTCGCCTAACAACTTTCCATTGGGCAATTCAAACTTTGAGAGATTTTGTGCATTAACTTCAAATATATCGGTAATATCAGATGGCCAGTGCTCTTCTAAGAGACTCTTATTGAAACTATCCAAATTGGCAAGAGCCTCTTCTTTCGTACAACAAAGATCGCTAGATTTGGTTTGGATCAAAGATAGCAATGTCGAAGCTGAATTCGATTTTTCGATTACTGAATCATCAGCATTCTTTTGCAATCCCATATATTGGTTTATCAAATTGTGTGTTGATTCTTTTATTTCACCAAAATCTTCTAGCAATGTTGCCTGAGAAATGAATATAGGTGTTGGCGCCCCTCTTCGTTCAAGATCATCTGCGACATATGCCATTAGCTCATGGTACTTAAGCTCATGTTCGCGTTCTAAAATACAAGTAAAGATACTTTCCGAAAAATAGCTAAGTTCAGGCCCTGCTGTAGACTCCGTATCTCCTCGTGACGAAAAGAAAAAATATATATTATTTAGGTGATTACTTGCTGCAGAATTTTTGAAATCCCGTTCATAGTTCGATTCACTTTTTATATACTGAGTGCCACTGTAGCATGCATCAACAAATTTTACGTATAACTTAGGGGATAGATTCCTAATAATCCCATCAAGATAGGTGTTACTTATTCCTGTTGTACCCTTTTTTGTCTGAATAAAATCAGAGCAAAGATAATAAAACTCGTTATCAATCCTTTCGCCATGACCTGAAAAATAAAAAACCAACTCGTTTACATTCTTGTCCTTATGATCATTAACAAAACTAGTTATGGCCTTATTTATCAGATGGTATTCTTGGTTATCATTGAGATAAAGAATATCATCAAATGCTTTCACATCAGACAATACACTCTTGAATAATTCTGCATCATTTTTACAAGCAGGTAGATCGCTATAGGTATCATATTTATATTTAGATACCCCAATTATTATCGCTAAATTCAAAATGCCTCCCTAATTTTATAATGATTAGCACCACGTTCCATGTATGAGCTAGCATGCCTTGATAGCCCTAACTTTGATAAGATATCAAATGAGAATCATCTTGTTGAGTATAAAGTTATTTATCGTGCTGATTTTTTTTACTTCTTGATGAAGATCTACAAAATAGTGGTGCTTGAGATTAAAAAATGTCTTATTGGCTAGCGTAATTCAAAAAAGATGGGGCGATTCTGCACCAGACCTTTCAGTAACAACTGCTTTCTCTCTGCATAAGCGCCACCAAGATCCACATGCCCCCCAGTTGGCCAATACTCGAAGGGTTATGCTGACAACAAAGTGGCCAAAGCCGATTAATTCTGCGCTTTTTCATTACCCCTTAGGGGTGTAGATTGGTTGGGGGGCAAGCGTTGCCCCCTCTCTTTTTTCATGACTGCCCGTGGTGCTGTGCGAAACAATCTTTCGCCGATATCGCGGGTGGCCTGAGCCAATCAGGAGTATTCATGTCCGATCTGACCCTCTTCTTCGCCCCCGACTCCTGCGCCATGGCGGTCCAAATCGCACTGCTGGAAACCGGCGCCCCGTTTACTGCCCGCCAGCTCAATCTGGCTGCCGGTGAGCAGCGTTCGCCCGAATACCTCGCCATCAACCCCAAAGGGCGAGTACCAGCCCTGCTCACCGAGCAGGGCACCCTGACCGAGACCCCGGCCCTGCTGCTCTATGTGGCGCAGCGCTTCCCCACAGCCAAGCTGGCGCCGCTGGACAACCCGTTCCTGCTGGCCCGCATGCAGGAGGTCAACAGCTTCCTCGCCTCCACCGTGCATGTCTCCCACGCCCACGGTCGCCGTGGCAGCCGCTGGGCCGATGACGAACAGGCCATTTTCGCCATGCAGCAGAAAGTCGCCAGCAATATGCGCGATGGCTTTGCCCAGATTGAGCAGCACTATCTGGCAGGCCCCTGGGTACTCGGCGAGCAGTTCAGCGTGGCGGACATCTATCTGTTCGTGGTCGCTGGCTGGCTGAAAAGCGATGGGGTCGAGATCAGTGAATTTCCCAAAGTGGCTGATCATTATCGGCGTATGCTGACCCGTCCGGCGGTCAACAAAGTCCTCTCCAACTAAGTAAAAAATCAATAGAAAGGGTGCCGAGGCTCTGCTGGCACCCTTCTTTCTCTTTCCTCCCCCGCCTTTGAGATCGTTTTCACATTTCCGTGGTTTTGCCGTGGCCCTTCCATCCTAAAAAGCCTATCTTTGCGCCATAACGCAACCGGTTGCGTAACCGGTTGCCTGATAAGAAACTGCGATGGCGAAAGCCTGATGAGGTGCTGTATGAAACGAGGCGTACTGCTCAATGCTCCCCTGAGTGCTCTGGTGGCACAGATGGGCCACACCGACGAGATCACCGTCTGCGATGCGGGGCTGCCCATTCCGGCAGGGCCGGAGCGGATCGATCTGGCGTTGATGGCGGGCACCCCCAGCCTCGAAACCGTGCTGACCGCTCTGCTCACCGATCTGGTGGTGGAGAAGGTGATCATGGCGACCGAGATCAAGCAGATCAGCCCCGCCGCCCATCAGGCGCTGTTCGATCAGCTTGAGGCCCACGCAGCCGCCCAGGGCAAACCCATCTCCATCGAATACTGCCTGCACGAGGAGTTCAAGACCCGCACTCGCCAGAGCAAGGCAATCGTGCGCAGCGGCGAGGTGACTCCCTACGCCAACCTGATCCTCTGCGCCGGTGTGGCGTTTTAAGCCTCTTCAAGGAAGCTGCAAATGAGCACAACCTCCCCCCTCTCACCCATTCTGGAGCTGACCGGGATCGTCAAGACCTTCCCCGGTGTACGCGCCCTCGATGAAGCGGGTCTGCGGGTCTATCCGGGCCAGGTGATGGCCCTGCTCGGTGAAAATGGCGCCGGCAAATCCACCCTGATGAAAGTGCTGACCGGCATCTATCAGGCCGATGCGGGCAGCGTCAGCTACCGCGATCAGCCGGTCCACTTCAAGGGCCCCCGCGACTCTCAGGATCAGGGGATCAGCATCATCCATCAGGAGCTGAACCTGCTGCCGGAGTTGTCGATCGCCGCCAACATCTTCCTCGGTCGCGAGCCCCGTACCCGTTTTGGCAGCATCGACCACAAACAGCTGCGTGAACGGGCAAGCGGCCTGTTGGCGCGACTTGGCGTCAAGCATGGCCCGGATACCCGACTCGGAGATCTCTCCATCGGCGAACAGCAGATGGTGGAGATCGCCAAGGCGCTGTCGTTCGATGCCAGCGTCATCATCATGGATGAACCGACCGATGCGTTGACCGACACCGAGACCGAGCAGCTGTTCAAGGTTATCCGCGAGCTGCGTGAGCAGGGTTGCGGCATCGTCTATATCTCCCACCGCCTCAAGGAGATCTTCGAGATCTGCGATCGGGTCACCGTGCTGCGCGATGGCAAGTGGATCGGCGAGAAGGCGGTGAGCGATCTGGATGAAGACAGGATCATCGAAATGATGGTGGGCCGTCGGCTGGAAGAGCAGTACCCGCGCCTTGAGCGCGAGCTTGGCCCCGTCAGCCTGCAGGTGAAGGGTCTGGCAGGCCCCGGCGTGCGCGGGGTGAGCTTCTCCCTGCGTCAGGGGGAAATTCTGGGCTTTAGCGGCCTGATGGGCTCCGGCCGCACCGAGCTGATGAAGCTTATCTACGGTGCCAGCCCTGTCAGCAGCGGTGAAATCACTGTCGATGGCCACGCGCTGGTGCCAACCAGTCCGGCCGATGGCCTGGCCGCTGGCATCGCCTATATCTCCGAAGATCGCAAAGGTGATGGCCTGGTGCTGGAGCTGTCGGTGCGCGAAAACATGAGTCTCTGCGCCCTCGACGAGTTCATCAGCAACGGCAAGATCGACGGCAAGGCCGAACGGCAGGCGGTGAGCGACTATGTGCGCCTCTTCAACATCAAGACCCCGAGTCAGGATCAGCTGATCAAGCTGCTCTCCGGCGGCAACCAGCAGAAGGTGGCCATCGCCAAGGGGCTGTTGACCCGGCCCAAGGTGCTGATCCTCGACGAGCCGACCCGCGGCGTCGACGTGGGGGCGAAAAAGGAAATTTATCAGCTGATCAACCAGTTCAAGAAGGAGGGGATGAGCATCATTCTGGTCTCCTCCGAGATGCCGGAAGTGCTCGGCATGAGCGATCGCATCATGGTGATGCACGAAGGGCGCATCAGCGCAGAGTTCAACACCCGCGATGCCAATCAGGAGAAGCTGATGGCGGCGGCAGTCGGTAAACAGTGGCAAGCAGAGCAAGAGGCAGCACAATGACAACCCAAACCCTTCCCCGCCGCGGCATCATGAACAAGGCCTGGTGGATCGAGAACAAATCCCTGGTCGCCCTGCTGGTGCTGATTGGTGTCGTCTCCGCGCTCAATCCCAACTTCTTCAGCGTCGACAACCTGCTCAACATCCTGCGCCAGACCTCGGTCAACGCCATCATGGCGGTCGGCATGACGCTGGTTATCCTCACAGCCGGCATCGATCTGTCGGTTGGCTCTGTGCTGGCCCTGTGCGGTGCGCTGGCGGCGACTATGGTAGCGATGGAGCTGCCCATCTGGCTGGTGGTGCCCCTCACCCTGGGTGCCGGCGCCCTGCTTGGCGGCGTCAGCGGCCTCATCATTGCCAAGGGCAAGGTGCAGGCATTTATCGCCACCCTGGTCACCATGACCGCTCTGCGCGGCATCACCATGGTCTATACCGAGGGTCGCCCCATCTCCACCGGTTTCAGTGACGGCGCCGATCACTTTGCCTGGCTCGGTACCGGCTATCTGCTCGGTCTGCCGGTGCCCATCTGGCTGATGGCCATCGTCTTCCTGCTCGCCTGGTTCATGCTCAACCACACCCGTCTCGGTCGCTACATCTACGCCCTGGGCGGCAACGAATCGGCCACCCGCCTCTCGGGTATCAATGTGGATCGGGTGAAGCTGGCGGTGTATGGTCTGTGCGGCGCGCTCTCGGCACTGGCAGGGCTTATCGTCACCTCCCGTCTCTCCTCTGCCCAACCGACCGCCGGTATGGGTTACGAGCTGGATGCCATCGCCGCCGTAGTGCTGGGTGGTACCAGCCTGATGGGGGGCAAGGGCCGCATCATGGGCACCCTGATCGGTGCGCTGATCATCGGCTTCCTGAACAACGCCCTCAACCTGCTCGATGTCAGCTCCTATTACCAGATGATCGCCAAGGCCAGCGTGATCTTGCTTGCCGTGATGGTCGACAACAAAAGTACCCGATAACAACGTAAAACACGCCACACACAAGGAATGAAATGATGAAAAAGCTCAATACCCTGCTCGCTGCCGCCATCATGTCCGTGCTGGGCACCGCCCAGGCTGCTGACCATACCCTGGCGATGGTGGTCTCCACCCTCAACAACCCTTTCTTCGTCACTATGAAGGAGGGGGCCGAAGCCAAGGCCAAGGAGCTTGGCTACGAGCTGGTGGTGCTGGACTCCCAGAATGACCCGGCCAAAGAGCTCTCCAACATGGAAGATCTTACCGTGCGCAAGGTCAACGCTATCCTGATCAACCCGACCGACTCCGAAGCGGTGGGCAACGCCATCCGTCTGGCCAACCGCGCCAACATCCCGGTACTGACTCTGGACCGCGGTGCTGCGCAGGGTGAGGTCAAGGCTCACATCGCCTCCGACAACGTGGCAGGCGGCAAGCTGGCCGGTGACTTCATCACCGAAAAACTGGGTACCGGCGCCAAGGTCATTCAGCTGGAAGGGATTGCCGGTACCTCCGCCGCCCGAGACCGTGGCGAAGGTTTTGCCCTAGCCGTGGCGGCCAACAAGCTGCAGGTACTGGCTTCCCAGCCGGCCGACTTTGACCGCACCAAGGGTCTGAACGTCATGGAAAACCTGCTGGCGGCCCACCCGACCGTTCAAGCTGTGTTCGCCCAGAACGACGAGATGGCACTGGGCGCCATCCGCGCGGTGCAGGCAGCCGGTAAAGAGGTGATGATCGTCGGTTTCGACGGCACTGACGATGGCAAAGCCGCCGTGGCCAAGGGTAAACTGGCCGCCACCGTGGCCCAGCAGCCCGCGCTGATCGGTGCCATCGGCGTCGAGACTGCCGACAAGGTGCTCAAGGGTCAGCCGGTAGAGAAATCCATTCCGGTACCGCTGCAAGTGGTCAGCAAGTAAGTTCTCGAGGGGAGGTTCGCCTCCCCTTTTCCCTCTCGTTCAGGTGCCTCCCGGCTTGGGCTCACTCAGTCACAGTGTTCAAGCCAAGATGCATCAGGAGTAGTCAACATGAATCGTCTCGTCGTTCTGGGCAGTGTCAATGCAGACCACGTGCTGCGCGTTCCCCACTTTCCTCGCCCGGGTGAAACCCTGACCGGCCACAGCTATCAGGTGGTGCCCGGTGGCAAGGGGGCTAATCAGGCAGTCGCTGCCGCCCGCCTTGGCGCTCCCGTCTCCTTTATCGCCCGCATCGGTGATGACGCCATCGGCCACCAGATGAAGAGTGGATTTGCCAAAGATGGCATCGACGTCAGTGCCGTCGAGCTCGATCCCAAGCTCCCGACCGGTATCGCCATCATCTATGTGAGCGATGAGGGGGAGAACAGCATAGGTATCTCCGCCGAAGCGAACGGTGCCATCACCCCTGCCGTGGTGAAAAACCATGAAGCGATGATCGCCGATGCCCACACCCTGCTGTTGCAGCTGGAAGTGCCGCTGGAGAGCGTCCACGAAGCTGCCCGCCTGGCCCGCGCCCATGGCACCCGGGTGGTGCTCAACCCCGCCCCTGCCCGTCCGCTCTCAAGCGAACTGCTGGCGCTGGTCGACCTTATCACCCCCAACCAGACCGAGGCCGAGCTGTTGACCGGCGTCAAAGTCACCGACGAAGCGAGCGCCCGCGAGGCGGCTGCCCGTTTCCACCAGATGGGCATTGCGGACGTGATGATCACCCTGGGGTCGCAGGGGGTCTATTGCAGCAACGCCCAGCAACAACAGTTGATCCCGGGCTTTCGGGTCAAGGCGGTGGATACCACTGCCGCGGGCGATACCTTCAACGGCGCCCTGCTGGCGGCGGAACTGGCCGGTGCCGATTTCCACAGCGCGGTGCGCTTTGCCCACGGGGCGGCGGCACTCTCCGTCACCCGGTTCGGCGCCCAGAGCTCCATCCCGAGCAAGCAGGAGGTCGACACCTTCCTGCTTGAGCAGACTGCGCAGGGGCACTGATGGCCAATATCAAGGAGGTGGCGGCGCTTGCGGGGGTATCGACCACCACCGTCTCCCACGTCATCAACGAGACCCGCTTCGTCGCCGAGGAGACCCGCGAGCGGGTCTTTGCGGCCATGCGCGAGCTCAACTATGCCCCGAGTCTGGTGGCACGCAGCCTCAAGGTGAAGGAGACCAACAGTATCGGCATGCTGGTCACCACCTCCAGCAACCCCTTCTTTGCCGAAGTGGTGCGCGGGGTGGAGCGTTACTGCTTCGAGCAGGGCTACAACCTGATGCTGGGCAACACCGAAGGGCAGGCCGAGACGGCCCTCTCCTACCTCAAGATGATGCTGCGCAAGCGGGTCGATGGCCTGCTCATCATGTGCAGCGAAGGCCAACAAGAGGTGTTCAATCAGCTCGACTGGCTCAAGAGCCTGCCGGTGGTTGTGATGGATTGGGGGCTGGTCAGCGAGGATGTCGATCTTATCGCCGACAACTCCTTCCACGGCGGTTATCTCGCAACCCGCCATCTGATTGAACTGGGCCACACCGCCATTGGTTGCATCACAGGCCCTCACAGCCGCGCCCCCGCCAACCAGCGCCAAGCTGGCTTTGAGCAAGCGCTGCAGGAGGCTGGGCTCACTGTCAATCCCGACTGGATTCAGGAGGGGGACTTTGACTGCGCCAGCGGCCATCAGGCGATGACCCGCCTGCTGGCGCTGCCCGAACGCCCCACCGCCCTCTTTGTCTGCAACGACATGATGGCGATGGGAGCAATCAGTGCCGCTCATCAGGCGGGTCTGGTGATCCCGCGCGACCTCTCCATTGTCGGATACGACAATGTGGCGCTGGCCGAATTCATGTCGCCGCCACTCACTACCATCAACCAGCCCAAAGAGGAGCTGGGACGCCTCGCCGTCACCCGTCTGTTGGCTCGCATAAACGGCGAAGCGGTGGCTGACCACCTGATCACGGTTGACCCGGATTTAGTGATCAGGCAATCCTGCGCCCCCCGGCCGTCGGCGCAAAAGTAGATAGCAACAAAAAAGGCGACTCACAGTCGCCTTTCTCTTTGCCACCGCCTCTAGCGGTCGCGCATCTCCATCCAGTTGTGCCCCTCGATCTGCTTGGGCTGATGGATGCCGCACACTTCAAGCAACTCATCCACGTAGGCCGGCACCAGCAGAGAGGCAGGCCCGTAGCGTTTTTCATCAAACTGGCTGCCCACCTCGCTCGGCTCGAGATTGAGCTCTATGGTGTGAGCACCATTCAACCCCGCCTCGTGCACAAAACCGGCAGCCGGATAGACAGCGCCCGAAGTGCCGATGGAGATAAAGAGATCACACTGAGCCAGCGCACTATAAATGCGATCAAGCCCGATCGGCATCTCGCCAAACCAGACCACGTGGGGGCGCAGCGGCTGGGGAAACTGACAGCAGGAGCAGAACTCCTCCTGATGAAGATCGCCACGCCACTCGATCACCTGACCGGACTCGGGACAGCGGGCCTTGAGCAGTTCGCCATGCATGTGGATAAGGTTCTTGCTCCCTGCACTCTCGTGCAGATTGTCGATATTCTGGGTCACCAGGGTCACGCTGCCGGGAAAAAGACGCTCGAGGCGAGCCAGCGCATAGTGGGCGGGATTGGGATGTACCTGAGGTTGCTGGAGCTGTTTGCGGCGGGAGTTGTAGAAGCGCTGCACCAGCTCCGGATCTCTGGCATACCCTTCCGGTGTTGCCACATCCTCGACGCGGTGCTCCTCCCACAAACCGTCGCAGGCGCGGAAGGTTTTGATCCCCGACTCGGCAGAGATCCCCGCTCCGGTGAGGATCACGATATTTTTGATTGTCTGCCCCATAACATGCTCCGTCTCTCCCTGCGCATTAGGTGTGACCTTAGCACAGGGTAAAAAGTGGCTCTATTCGCCCTTGGTCTTAGTAATGGCGTGGACAACCTCTGCAGGCAGCCACTCGTCCAGCACGCTCAAATCGAGGCGCGCAAAAACCATCTCGCGACCAGTCACCAGAGTCAGCGGCAGCCCCAACCGCTTGAGCATCAGCAACATGGGGCGGTTCTGGGCCAGCACTTCGGCCGTCCACTCGGCAATCCCCCCGGCTCTGGCCAGCAGCGCCAATGCCAGCAAGATCCGCCGTCCCGCACCACGATGCTGAAAGTGATCCGCCACGATACAGGAAAACTCAGCCCGATCAGGATGAAGGCGGCGACGAATGGATTGGGCCTGTGCCAGCGGACGTCCCGCCATATCCGTCAGCAACAGGGCAATCTGCTGCTCCGGGTTGTAGTCGAGAAAGTGTGATACCAGCTCTGGCGAGGGGGTTCTCTTGGCCCGCATGAAACGCAGATAGATACTCTGGGCGCTGAGATCCTCATAGGCGGCCAGCATCTGGGCCGGCTCGACCCCGAGCTGCTCGCGCAGCAGACAGGCTTCCCCGGAGAGATTCATTGCAATCGGCAGGGCCGAGCGGGCCACCGGATAAGGCCACCCCTCCAGCCCTTTGACCAGACGCTCCCGCTGCATGGGCCAGCAGAGATAGCGGGGCATGGGCTACCAGCGCCCCGCGATACCGCGCTCTTGCCACATCTCGACATCAAGCAGGTTGTAAGGGTCATCCAGATAGATGTCGACTCCGAGTTCCCGCACCCGCGCCATAAAGCGGCCAAGCAGCGAATCGGCGCTCAACGACTCGATATCGGAGAGCATCCCCTGCCCCAGCAGCAAGGATTGCAGCGGCAGCCGCTCCAGCAGATCGAACGGCAGATGCTGGTTGTTGTCGAGCAGGAGCGCCAGCTTGCTCCCAGCCAGACTAGCTTGCAGCACCAGCGCAAAACGATCAGGATTGCTGAGCAGGTGATCACGACGATGGATAAGCAGCGTCAGCTCGGACGGGGTTCGCGACTGCTCCGCCAGCCACTCCTTGAGTCGCTCCCAACGAGGGGGCAAGCCGCTTACGGCCAGCCAGACCGGTGCTGAAGTGATGGGGCTAGAGAGCAGGCCGAGTTGTCCCAGTACCTGACCCTGCCAGGTCGTGATGGTGCGGCGCTGACCGCTCAGTCGGCGCTGGCGCAGCGGGCCAAGATAGAGACCACGCAGCAACCTGAGCAGTTCGTCGCAATCGAGCGGTTTGGCCAGCGCCGCCAGAATATTGAAGCCGGCATCGTGCAGCAGGCGGCGAGCACCGTCGATCAGGGTCTGCTCATGGGCGGAGAGCAAAATGATCGGCAGCCCGTCTGACTGCAACTGTGGCTGGCCCATCAGCAGGCTGATGGCGTCCTGATCCACCAAGCTGAGATCGCAGATGAGCAGACGAGTGCTCCCCTCACCCAGCGCCGCAAGGCAGGCTTGCTCATCCTGCACCCAGTGACAGGTCAGCCCCAGTCCGGCGATGGTTTGCTGCAACTGCATCCCCTGAAACGGGTGATCTTCCAGCAGCAGGATCCGGCTGGCAGCAAGCCAGTTGCTCCACGCCTGATAGCTTGAGAGCAGCCCCCCCTGCCAATCCTCTTCGATGGCGTAGATACCGTTATGGAGCTGAAGCTGGGGAAAATAATCCGCCGTACGGTGCGAGTCTGGATCATAGAGTGCGATAGCCCCCGCCGAGAAGAGCCCCTCCCACTGCCAACAGGCATCAGGCTGGGTACGGTGCAGCGCCACGTAATTTGGCAGTGTCGCCTGCTTGGCCATCTCGTAAGAGGCGCAATCGAGAGCATAGAGCGCAATAGGACGAAAACCGGCCAACCCGGGATCTTCCGAGTTAAGCAGCGCCAGCAGTTCTTCATCAGTGATGATCATCTTCAGCCCTCTTGGTCAAATGCTGGCTGAACCCATCCAGCGCCCGGGTTAACCTGACAGCCAATTCGCTGTGCTTCGATTGCTGCCACTCGTCAATGACAGTGACGATGGCGGTTGCTCCTACCATTCTGGCGGCCCCTTTCAATTTGTGTAAAGCGGCATTCACCCCTTGCTCATCCTTATTTGCCAGACACTGCTCCAGAGCCGCCAGATCGGCTCTGGTTGTATCCAGATAGAGCTGTGCCAGCTCTTTTGATAGCAGCGATGAAGCAGCTGCAGGCTCGGCAACCATCCCCTCTTTCTTGCCAAGCTGGTGCAGCATGGCGGCCAGCTCCCTTAACGCGACAGGCTTGTCGAGATGCCCGTTGCAACCGCACGATTGCAGTTCGATAGCCGCCTGTTCACTGAGATCTGCAGTAATCACATAGGCAGGCAGATTGCGCCAGCGAGGCGAGCCACGCAGCTTGCGGCAGAGATCGGCGCCATTCATAACCGGCATCTGCAGATCGGTCAACACCAGATCTACCTCGTGATCGGCCAGCACATCAAGCGCCAGCTGGCCATTGGCAGCGGTCAGCACCTCGGCCCCCAGCTGTCCCAGCTGTAGCTTGATCAGCTCCCGGTTGACATCGTGATCTTCTACCAGCAGCACCCGCATGCCAAGACCGGGGCGGGTTGCCGAAGAGGGCTCTGTGACATCCAGCCTGGGTTGCAACAGATTGATGACGGTACCGGGCACCCAGGGCTCCCCCTGCCACTCCCAGTAATAGAATCCCTTCTCGTCGACCTGAGCCTGCAACCTGTGGTTTGCCGTGCCAGATACCTCAACCCCGAATCTTGCCAACCAAGGGGCGAGTTGCTTCACCTCATCGGGAGGCAGTGAGAGCGCCAGCTCTCGCACCTTGGGCTGCCAATGATGCGCCTGTTTGAGCAGTTTGAGCGGCAACTCGCAGAAGAAACGGCTGCCGCCTCCCGTTCTGGGTTCGACATCTATGATCCCCCCCATCTGCTCGATAAGCTGCTTGCAGATGGCAAGCCCGAGGCCGGTCCCCGGCGCCCTCAGCTGCCCCGCCACCGCGAACTGTTCAAACGGCATGAAGAGTGTTGGTCGCATCTCGTCGGTAATACCCGGCCCCTGATCATCAACACCAAAACGAAGGTTCGAACCCACGCTCTCAGCCCAGAGCACCACCTCGCCACGGTGACTGAACTTGATGGCATTGGAGAGCAGGTTGTGCAGAACCTGCTGAACGCGATGGGGATCGAGGGTCTGCAAGGCGGGCATCGCCGGATCAAGCTGCAAACGCAATTGCAGCTGCTTGGCTCTGGCCTTGGTCCAGTGCACCGCCGCCACGTGTTCGCACAGCTCGGTAAAATCGGTCGGCTGGGGCGAGAGCGACAAGGTGCTGTTCTCATTGCGGCTGAAATCGAGCACATCGTTGAGCAGGCCGAGCAACTCGTCCCCGGCCTGACGGATCCGTGCCAGCGCCGAGCCCTGCTCCTGGGAAAGCGGGGTGCTGGCGAGCCACTCCAGCAGGCCGAGAATGGCGTTCATCGGAGTGCGGATCTCGTGGCTGATGGCCGCCAGAAAACGTCCCTTGGCCTGCACCGCCTGCTGTGCCTCTTCATGAGAGAGTTGCAGAGCCTGCTCCTGTTCAACCCGCGCGGTCACATCCTGCATGACCGCATAGATGCGCCACCCTTGTGGCTGGCTGCGACCACGCCCAGAGAGCTGCAACCAGCGCAGACCCTGCTCGGGATGGTGATAGCGCAGGGTACAGACGAAGGGCTTGCCCTCATGCAGCATGGCGAACATGTTACTGCGCGCCAGTTGCAAATCTTCGCGCTCCAGCAGGTCAAGCACCCGAGCCGGTTCACGGCGGATCTGCTGGCTGGCCAGCCCCAACAACTCGTAACAGCCACGGCTGATGAACTCGATGGTGCCCACGCTCTCCTGAACCAGGAGGAATTGCAGCACCACCCCGGGCACGGTATTGGTCAAGGCACGCAGCCGTCGCTCAGCCTGACGCAGAATGCGGGCCTGCTGGCGCAGGGCGCTGATATCGGACAAGGCAATAAGATCGGTTGCTGGCGCCTGTTTCTCCAGTCGCAGCGGATGCTGCACATAGGCAAACACCTGCTCGCCAAGACTCAGCTCCCCTTCGCTCTTTTGTGATTGCACCTCGGGCAGCAGCAGTTCCGTGCCGTAACGCAGTGAAAGCCGGTGCCCCTGCTTGTTGGATTTGATCACCCTTCCCTGTTCATTACGCAAATAGACGGGAACAGGAAGGGCCTGAAACATGGTTTCGCGCAGCTCACTTTCGATTGCCAGCGCTTTTTCTGCCGCCTGCCGCTGGGCGACCTCGCGGGCCAGCTGCTGGCGCGAACGCCAGATCACCCCGATCACGATACCACTGATCAGCAGCGCCAGCGCGATGGAGCCAAACCAGGCACCATAACTGATTCCGGATTGCTGCATCACCACCAGACGGCGCCAACGCTGGTTAAGTTCGTCGATCTGGGTATTGGTCAGGGCCATCAGGTTTCTGTCTATCACGCCAGCCAGCTCGGTCTGATCCTTGCGAATGGCAAAGCCGAGTCCGAATCTGTCATCCAGCTCCTTGATCTGAAGCCCTTCCAGCAGATGGGTACGCTGCGGATATTGCAACTGGTACAGCTCGCTCAGCATGGCGTCAGCCTTGCCTTGCTGCAGCAACGTGATCCCCTGGCTCAGGTCATCGGTGCGGACCCATTCCTGATCACCCAGCTGTGCCAGCAGAGAGGGATCGTAGAGCGATTCAGGTACCAGGATTCGCTGTTTGCCCAGCTGGGAGAATTTGTCTGCGCTGATGGCGCGCTTGCTGATCAGAGCAAAACGGTTGATGGAGATCATCCGGCTGAAAGTAAAGTCATCGGCGAGCTCGGGAGACTCCGGCAAACCGGCCATCATGTCGGCCTCACCGCTGCGCAGCTTCTCTATCGCCTCGGCCTTGGTGGCCGCCGGCACCAGCATATATTTGAGGCCACTCTCCTGAGTTACCCAATTCAGAATATCTGCGCTCCACCCTTTTGCTTCGCCCTGATCGTTAATGCCACTGTAGGGCATCAGCTGCGGGTTCATCACCAGACGCACGACCCGCCTTCTGCCAGAAAGCCAGGCCTGTTCGGCGTCATTGAAATGGAGTCGGTTGATATAGAGCGCCCCCTGATCCATATAGCGGCTCAGGTCGGTATAGAGGGTACCGGCGGGCATATAACGAATGAGCGTATCGACAAACTTGGCCAGCTCGGGATCGTTGCGCATCATCAGGCGATAGCTGACCACCCGCTCATCACCCAGCAGACGGCGCAGACGCAGGCCGTCGGCAGGATATTCGCGCATCAGGTAGCGCAGCTGGAGATAGTCCCCCAGGTAGGCGGAGTTCTTCTTCCCCTCAAGAGCTGAATAGATACTCTCCCCTCTCCTCAGGGTTCTGAGCTCAGCCCCCGGATGCAGTTCACGCAAAATTGCGCTGGTATCCGTGGCGGAAGAGACCAGAAACTTGGCCTGACGAAGATCGCCCCGATAGAGAATGGCGGCATCAGTCTCCATCATGGGACGGCTTACCAGCAGGCCGGTCTCCTCTCTACCCAGGGTGCCGATATGGGGGATAATGTCGCATGCACCGCGCAGCAAGGCAGCGCGGGCAGCCTGCCAGTCGGCCATCTCGGAGAGTTTCAGTGGCACAGGCAACATATCTGCAAGACGGAGCAGACGATCTTTTAGCAAGCCACCATCAGGGGTGACATAAGGCGGGGGAAGTGCAGCCGGGTAGCACACCTTCAGCTCTTTCAGCGAGCGAAGGTAAGCCTGGGTTGCCGGATCGAGAGGAAGCATCATGGCCTGCAGTGGCATGGCCAGCATGGCTCCCAGCAATAATAGAGATTTTTTTATCATCGATAAGTAAAAGCCAGGCATTTGCCTGGCTTTTTATCACTCGTTGGGTTCAACATTTTCTACCCTGGCCTTGAGTTTCTGGCCAGGCCGGAAGGTCACCACGCGACGGGCACTGATAGGAATATCTTCGCCAGTCTTGGGGTTACGTCCGGGACGCTGATTCTTCTCACGAAGGTCAAAGTTACCGAAGCCTGAGATTTTGACTTGTTCACCACGCTCAAGCGCTTGTCTGATCTCTTCAAAGAAGGCTTCCACCATATCTTTGGCTTCACGCTTGCTCATCCCGAGCTGGGTGAACAGGTGCTCTGCAATGTCGGCTTTGGTAAGCGCCATAGATCAATCCCTCAAGGATGCATTCAACTCTTCACCAAGGGCCCGCACGACATTGTCTACGGTCTCGGCAATCTCTTTCTCCTCCAGGGTGCGCTGGGTATCTTGCAGAACAAGACTGATGGCCAGGCTCTTCTTGTCCTCAGCCATACCAGCACCCTGGTATACGTCAAACAAGTTTATTCCAACTACCTGATTTCCGCCAACTTTTTTAATTACTGCCAGAACATCCCCTGCCAGAACCTGACGATCAACCACCACGGCGATGTCACGACGGTTGGCCGGGAACTTGGATACTTCGGCAGCAACCGGCACTTTGGCCGGGGTCAGCTTGTCCAGCTCCAGTTCGAACATGACGGCGCGGCTCTTCAGACCCAGCTTCTTCTCGAGGCTCGGGTGGATCACGCCAATGTGACCAATCACCACGCCATTGCGCAGAATGGCGGCGCTCTGACCCGGGTGCAGGGCACTGTGCTCGGCACGCTCGAAGGTGAAGGTGGCCCCTTCGGCGGTCAGATCCAGCACAGCTTCAAGATCCCCTTTCAAATCAAAGAAATCGGCTGCGCGAGTTTTGATGTCCCAGTGCTCGTCGCTCTGGTTGCCGGTGATGATACCGGCCAGCATCGGCTCCTGACGGATGCCGTTCTCGGCATTCTCGTCCTTGATGAAGCGCAGACCCTGCTCGAACAGTCGCACGCGCGGCTGCTGACGGTTCTGGTTGTAAACCACGGCCTGCACCAGACCCGGGAACAGAGAGACGCGCATGGCGGACATCTCGACCGAAATCGGGTTGGGCAGCACGATGGCGTCGCTCTGCGGGAACAGGGTTTGCTGAGCCTTGGGATCGACGAAGCTGTAGGTGATCGCTTCCTGGAAGCCGCGGTCAACCAGCAGGTCGCGCACGCGCTTCAAGGTCACCTGCCCTTCTGCCTGCTCCACCATCGCCAGAGAGGCGGCGGGTTTCAGGTTCGGGATGTTGTTGTAGCCGTAGATACGGGCCACTTCCTCGATGAGGTCTTCCTCGATGGCGATGTCGAAACGCCAGGAGGGGGCCAGCGCGGTCCAGCCGTCAGCGTCAACGGTTACCTGCATGCCCAGACGGGTCAGGATCTCGACCACCTGAGCATCCGCCACGCTGATACCGATCACCTTGTCGAGCTTGGTGCGACGCAGCTTGATGGGTGCCGCTTTCGGCAGGTGGGCATCGGATTTGACCTCGATGACCGGACCCGCTTCGCCGCCGCAGATATCCAGCAGCAGACGGGTGGCACGATCCATTACCTTGGCCTGCAGCTCCGGATCCACCCCGCGCTCGAAGCGGTGGGAAGAGTCGGTGTGCAGACCGTAGGCACGAGCACGACCGGTGATGGAGAGCGGTGCGAAGAAGGCGCACTCCAGCAGAATGTCGGTAGTGGTCTCGGAGACACCGGTGCGATCACCGCCGAAGATACCGGCCATACAGGCAGGACCTTTGGCATCGGCAATCACCAAAGTGCTCTCTTTGAGCTTCACTTCATTGCCATCGAGCAAGGTCATCGGCTCATCCGCGTGAGCGCGGCGCACCACCAGTTCCCCTTCCAGCTTGGCCAGATCGAAGGCGTGCATCGGCTGACCGTATTCCAGCAGCAGATAGTTGGTGATGTCGACGATGGCATCAATAGAGCGGATACCGCCACGGCGCAGCTTCTCCTGCATCCAGAGCGGGCTCTGGGCCTGCAGGTTCAGCCCCTTGATGACACGACCCAGATAGCGGGGGCAATCGGCAGGCGCTTCAACCCGGATCGGGAAAGTTGCATCAATGGTGGCAACGGCTGGTGTCCAGGTCGGCTCGACCACGTCCACGCTGTTGAGCACGCCAATTTCACGAGCCAGACCCGCGATGCCGAGGCAATCGGCACGGTTCGGGGTCAGATCCACATCGATGCTCACGTCATTGAGTGCGAGGTATTCGCGGATATCGGTCCCGATGGGCGCATCCAGCGGCAGCTCGATGATGCCATCGGCTTCAACGTCGATTCCCAGCTCACTGAAAGAGCAGAGCATGCCGTGAGACGGCTGGCCACGCAGCTTGGCTTTCTTGATGGTGAAATCACCCGGCAGTGTCGCCCCTACTTTGGCAACGCACACTTTCAGGCCTTGGCGGCAGTTCGGCGCACCGCAGACGATGTCCAGCAGCTCGGCCTCGCCCACGTTGACCTTGGTCACCCGCAGTTTGTCGGCATCCGGATGCTGGGCGCACTCGACCACTTCACCCACAACCACATTGTTGAACTGGCCAGCCACCGCTTCCACGGCGTCCACTTCCAGACCGGCCATGGTGATCTGCTCAGCCAGTGCGTTGTCACTCAACTCGGTGCGGACCCACTCCATCACCCAGGATTTACTGAATTTCATGTTCTCTCGCCCTTACTTGAACTGCTTGAGGAAGCGCAGGTCGTTTTCGAAGAAGGCACGCAGGTCGTTGACCCCGTAACGCAGCATAGTCAGGCGCTCAACGCCCATGCCGAAGGCAAAGCCGGAGTATTTTTCCGGATCGATGCCAACCGAACGCAGTACGTTCGGGTGCACCATGCCGCAACCCAACACTTCCAGCCACTTGCCGTTCTTGCCCATCACGTCTACTTCGGCGCTCGGCTCGGTGAACGGGAAGTAGGAAGGACGGAAGCGAATGGTCAGGTCTTCCTCGAAGTAGTTGCGCAGAAAATCGTGCAGAATGCCCTTCAGCTCCGTAAAGCTGGCATGCTCGTCGACCAGCAGACCTTCAACCTGATGGAACATCGGGGTGTGGGTCATGTCGTAGTCGTTACGATAAACGCGGCCCGGCGCGATGATGCGGATCGGCGGCTGCTGATGCTCCATGGTGCGGATCTGCACACCGGAGGTGTGGGTACGCAGCATCAGATCAGGATTGAAGTAGAAGGTGTCGTGATCGGTACGCGCCGGATGGTGAGCCGGAATATTCAGCGCATCGAAGTTGTGGAAACCATCTTCAATCTCGGGACCACGGGCAACCTTGAAGCCCATCTCGCCAAACAGGCGCTCGATACGCTCGATGGTGCGGGTCACCGGGTGCAGACCGCCATTCTCGATGCGGCGGCCCGGCAGGCTGACGTCGATGGTCTCGGCAGCCAGCTTCTGATTCAGCACAGCGATTTCGAGGGCTTCACGACGCTCGTTCAGGGCATCCTGAACCTGCTGTTTGGCCTGGTTGATCACGGCGCCCGCGGCGGGACGCTCTTCGGCAGACAAGGCACCCAGGCCCTTCATCTGCTCGGTAAAAAAGCCCTTTTTACCCAGATATTTGACCCGGATTTCGTCGAGGGCGGCGATGTCGCTTACGCCCTCAATTTCGGCTCTGGCTTGGCCGACTACTTCTTCAAGCTGTTGCATGTCTTCCTCGTCACCACTCCCGGTACAGGAGCCTTTAGGCTAAATAAGGTCAAGAGGGGAATAATACAAAAAAAGCCCCTTCGCTGACCATAGTTAAGGTCCCCTTTTCTCCCTAGAAATCATTTTGTTATATCAAGTGAGTCTCGAGTTCCCCCTACCCTTGTTCCAAATCGTGTTATCAATACCAAGTTTGTTGGCATACATAGACCCTATGAAGTCGTGCCGTATAGGCCCATCCGACCTTATGAGCATGAGCGTGGAAGCCAAGGGATCGCCCTCAAACACAAAGAAATACAAAGGTTCCACATATCAGGTAGATTTCCTCTTATCCTCCACGTTAACCACATCTGGTATACGGTCTTGTATCACGGCTCTGACGCTGGCGCGGGTCACTGCTGATGGATCCATAGGACGAACCAAGGTGATAGATACTATACAACCCGACAGTTAACACAATAATCGCTTATAAAGCGCATCAATCCCCCTCCCCTGTTTGGCTACGTCAATACAATCACGGGAAAGAGCTGCTATAAACCACAAAATATCAACGTTGATTATCTGTCGGAGACGCTATGAGATCTACCTCCGAAAAAAGAGATGATGCCGATGACTCAACATCATCTCTTATATTATTTTATTTAAAATAACAAAGTGAATTAATAACTCTCGTTATATCCTAGTAAATTAAATTATGCATCCTTTGCCAAAAGATATTTGATCAATTGGGTGAACTGCTCTTGTGAGTTGATAGACTCAATCTTTATCATATACTTGCCGTTGACAATAAATGTCGGGGTACTACGAATATTATATTTCTCTGTGTTATGATCGAACTGGCTTACCATGGATGAAACTGCAAAGCTATCAACCGTGTTATCAAATGCCTCTACCTGCACGCCATTCTCTACAAAGAGCTTTTTAATATCATCACGATTTTGTGGAGCTTGGCGCTGTACCTGGATTTTATGAAAGAGTGATGGAGTTAACTTGCTTTCAACATTAAGTAGTGTTGCGGTTGCATAAGCCCGTTGCATCTCCTGGGCCATATCGCGCCCAAAAAAAGCGACCGGATTCTTCTTGATAGCTACCTCTTTGGGGAGATCATGTTGTAACTGCTCAACGATGGGTTCAAATTTCGCACATGGCGGGCAGTAGTAAGAGAAAAACTCCAATACCTCTGGTTGAGCAGTAGCTGTTTGCTTGAGGACATCATAGTTGACCCCCTCTTTGAACTCTGGAGCCGCATTAGCGAAGGGAAGCATAAAGATAGCAGCAAGGATCAAAAGAATTTTTTTCATAAAACTTCCAGTTGATAGTCAGACAAAAATTTCATTATAGGAATTTCGACCTTGCTAAAAGCTGAACAAACATCATCTCTTGTACAAGAATACTATTGCATACGAGGATAATAAACATTCAATTTGAAAATAAATCTATCCCTGTTGCAATCTAAATATAAAATCTATTCGTACCTCAATGTTATTTTATTAAAAATTTATAGTCGCAATATAATACCGAGCTCCCGCAGAATTTTGACTTGCACACCTAGCTGTTATTAAATAATGCAAAGAATAGTTTAGATATAAACTATATATAACCAGAATCGGTACCAAGATGAACATTGATGGGAAAACGCAAATGCAGCGTAACTATAGGTTTCGGAAAACTATTACGTTAGAAAGAACAGATGAAACTTGATTTGTAACTCTGAACTAAGAATATCAATCTTGATTTAATTTTTATAAAATATATAAGTACTGAAATTAAATATTACACCAACAAAAAAGGAGGCCTGAGCCTCCTTTATTTTTTATAACAGAACTGGATTAGACCAGAGCTGCTTTAGCTTTTTCAACCAGGGCGGTGAAAGCCAGCTTGTCGTGAACGGCGATATCGGACAGGATCTTGCGATCGATCTCGATAGAAGCCTTCTTCAGACCGTTGATCAGACGGCTGTAGGACAGACCGTTCTGACGGGCAGCAGCGTTGATACGCGCAATCCACAGTTGACGGAACTGACGCTTTTTCTGGCGACGGTCACGGTAGGCATACTGACCAGCTTTGGTTACCGCTTGTACCGCTACGCGGTAAACACGGGAACGGGCGCCGTAGTAACCCTTGGCGGCTTTCATTACTTTCTTGTGACGAGCACGAGCAGTCACACCACGTTTAACTCTTGGCATTTTTCACATCCCCCCTTATGCGTACGGCAGACAAGCGACAACACGTTTGTGGTCGGCAGCGGAAACAAAGAACTTAGGTCCCAGCTGACGCTTACGCTTACTGCTCTTCTTGGTCAGGATGTGACGCAGGTGGTTGTGCTTGCACTTGAAGCGACCTGAGCCAGTCTTCTTGAAGCGCTTTGCGGCGCCCCGGTTGGTTTTCATCTTCGGCATTTCATACTCCGCATTGTGAGTGACAACAAAATCGCAAGGCGAACCGACTCATGGAGCTAGCCCCATGAGTCAATTTCTTGTGGGCCTTAAGATTTCTTCTTAGGTGCGAGAACCATCACAGCTTGACGGCCTTCGACTTTCGGGAACGATTCGACTACGGCCAACTCTTCCAGATCGTTCTTGACGCGCTCCAGAACCTTGATACCAAGCTCCTGGTGTGCCATTTCACGACCACGGAAGCGCAGGGTGACCTTAGCCTTGTCCCCGTCTTCCAGAAAGCGAACCAGGTTGCGTAGTTTTACCTGATAGTCGCCTTCGTCAGTGCCAGGACGGAATTTGATTTCCTTAACCTGGACGACTTTCTGCTTTTTCTTCTGTTCTTTGGTGGTTTTGCTCTTTTCGTAGAGGAATTTGCCGTAATCCATGATCCGGCAAACGGGCGGCTCAGCGTTCGGACTGATCTCGACCAGATCCACTTCGGCCTCAGCGGCCAAGTTCAGTGCTTCCTGGATAGAGACGATGCCAAGTGCTTCGCCATCCAGACCAGCCAAACGAACTTCTTTCAGACGGATCTCTTCATTGATCCGGTGAGCGCGGGCTTGCGGTTGCTTGCCCAGTTTTTTTCCGCCTTTTATAGCTTATTCCTCCACTTTCTTTTGTCCGCGGGTCTGAACTTCCTGGGTCAACAGAGCAATGAACTCTTCAACAGGATAAGTGCCCAGGTCAGCCCCTTTACGAGTACGTACTGCAATCTGGCCGGCTTCAACTTCTTTATCGCCACAGACCAGCATGAAAGGTACTCGCTTCAAAGTATGCTCGCGGATTTTAAAGCCAATCTTCTCATTTCTCAAGTCCGCTTTTGCACGAAGGCCCGCATCATTCAATGCTTTGGCTACTTTCACTGCATATTCGGCCTGATTGTCGGTGATATTCATGACCACTGCCTGGGTCGGAGCCAGCCAGGCCGGGAACAGGCCTGCGTACTCTTCAGTCAGGATACCGATGAAGCGCTCGATGGAGCCCAGAATCGCACGGTGGATCATGACTGGCACATGGCGCTCGTTGTTTTCACCTACATAGGTGGCGCCCAGACGGCCCGGCAGGGCAAAGTCGAGCTGCACGGTACCACACTGCCACGCACGATCAAGACAATCGTGCAGGGTGAATTCGATCTTCGGACCGTAGAAGGCACCTTCACCCGGTTGCAGATCGTATTTCAGACCGTTGAGCTCCAGCGCTTCTGCCAGTGCCTGCTCGGCGCGATCCCACATTTCGTCGGAGCCGATACGCTGTTCCGGACGAGTGGAGAGCTTGACCACGATGTTCTCGAAGCCAAAGGTGCCGTAGACGTCATAGACCATACGAATACAGCCGGAGACCTCTTCCATGATCTGCTCTTCAGTGCAGAAGATGTGCGCGTCATCCTGAGTAAAGCCGCGCACACGCATCAGACCGTGCAGGGATCCTGACGGCTCGTTGCGGTGGCAAGAGCCAAACTCGGCCATACGCAGCGGCAGATCGCGGTAGGATTTCAGACCCTGGTTGAAGATCTGGACGTGACCCGGGCAGTTCATCGGCTTGATGGCGTACTCGCGGTTCTCGGACTGGGTGGTGAACATGGCCTGGGCATATTTCTCCCAGTGACCTGAACGCTCCCACAGGACGCGGTCCATCATGAACGGACCTTTCACTTCCTGATAGTCGTACTCTTTGAGCTTGCCGCGGATGAAGGTTTCCAGCTCACGGAAGATGGTCCAGCCATCGTTGTGCCAGAACACCATGCCCGGTGCCTCTTCCTGCATGTGATACAGGTCGAGCTGCTTGCCGATCTTGCGGTGGTCGCGCTTGGCGGCCTCTTCCAGACGCTGCAGATAAGCCTTGAGCTGCTTCTTGTCAGCCCAGGCAGTACCGTAGATACGCTGCAGCATCTTGTTGTTGGAGTCGCCACGCCAGTAGGCGCCGGACATCTTCAGCAACTTGAAGTGGTGGCAGTGACGCATGTTGGGCACGTGCGGGCCACGACACATGTCGATGTACTCTTCGTGATGATAAAGACCGGGCTTGTCATCACGGGCAATGTTCTGATCCAGGATTTCGACCTTGTAGGTCTCGCCACGGGCAGCGAACACGTCGCGCGCTTCCTGCCAGGAGACCTTTTTCTTGATAACGTCGTAATCCTTGGCTACCAGCGCCAGCATGCGCTCTTCCAGGGCAGCCAGATCTTCATCAGTCAGGGTTCGGTCAAGGTCAACGTCATAGTAGAAGCCGTTGTCGATGACAGGACCGATGGCCATCTTGGTCTGGGGCCAGAGTTGCTTGATGGCATGACCCAGCAAGTGGGCGCAGGAGTGGCGCAGAATGTCCAGACCTTCTTCGTCTTTGGCAGTGATGATGGCCAGCGAGGCATCGGCTTCGATCAGCTCGCACGCATCCACCAGTTCACCGTTTACCCGACCGGCAATGCACGCCTTGGCGAGACCGGGACCGATGTCCGCAGCCACATCCATGACGGAAACAGAGTGGGCAAATTGACGTTGGCTGCCGTCAGGCAGAGTAATGATTGGCATTATATGTTTCCTTATACAGTGGTGACCCCTACCAAAGGTCACATGCGGGATGGAAAAGAGATTCAAAAAGGTGATGTTCTGGTTCTCCACAGCACTTTGCGAAGACGGCCCGCCATCCGAACGAAAGGTTCAAGGTGACAAACCAAGCCAAAACGGCCCCATGCTACCAGAAGTAACCGTGGCTGTATCGGGTTTGATGAGATTTTCTACAGTTAAATGAGATGCTTGCCGACTATTCACCAAGCAGCGGCTGCCAGTTGAAGTCAAAATCGCTGGCACCCTCCTCGGCCAGGGCCAGTTGTTGCAGTACGTGAAGCGCCAGTTTGTTGCCCTTTTGCGCCGCCTGATAGAGCCACTGTTTCCCCTGCGAGAGATCGACACGCCCGCTCGCCCCCATCAAATGGAGCACCCCGACTTTCAGCATCGCCGGCACATCGCCATTGCGGGCGGCAAGATCCATCCAGTGAAAGGCTTGGCGCAGATCCCGCTTCACCCCGGCGCCACGCAAATAGGCATCCGCCAACCGGTATTGGCCGAAGGGATCGCCCGCCTGCGCCGACTGACGATAGAGCGTGATGGCCCGGTTGATATCCTGCTCGCTCCCCTGCCCCACTTCATGGCTCCAGCCCATCAGCGCCTGTGCCCTTGGTTGCCCTTGCTCGGCCAACGGCGACCAGATCCGGGTTGCCTCATCAAAATGACCAGTTCGCCAGGCACGGTTGGCCGACGCCAGCTCCTGCTCTGTGGTGAGCGGAACAAGCCGCCAGATAACCAGAGCGATCAGCGCGATGAAAAGCCAGCGAGTTGTGGTTGGGGTCATCTTGATTTCCGTGATCCAGTTCGCATTTTGTTTATGTAAACGAAATGTAGCCGCAGGATCAAGCCAGAGATGTCCTGTCGATGCAATTTAAAGTCGGGTAGTAAGAAAGAGACTTGTCTTTGGTAAGCGATGATCACAGAATGACTGTATGCGCATACAGTAAAGATGAAATTCATGGCCGGACGAGGCAGCAACCACAATATCGACCACCGTTTCAGCGGCCCGCGGATCGAGACGGTCGACGATGGCTGGCACTCTTCCGATTGGGATGCCGCCTTCACAACCTCTGCCCCCGGCACAGAAGTACGCGAAATAGAGGCCCGCAGCATTATCAGTTACAACAGCTCGCCGGATGTGCCCTTTGGCCGCTCCATCAACCCCTATCAGGGGTGCGAACACGGCTGCATCTATTGCTATGCAAGGCCCAGCCACGCCTATCTGGAGCTATCCCCCGGCCTCGATTTCGAAACCAAACTGTTTGCCAAGCTCAATGCAGCCGAGTTGCTGCGCCGGGAGTTTGCCAAACCGACGTATCAGCCACAGAGCATCGTCATCGGCGCCAATACCGACCCCTACCAGCCTGTTGAGCAGCGCTATCGTCTCACCCGTCAACTGCTGGAAGTGATGCTGGCCCATCGCCATCCAGTGGGGCTTATCACCAAAAGCGCCATGATATTGCGCGATCTCGACCTGCTGAGCGAACTCGCCAGAGAGGGGCTCTGTCAGGTGATGGTGTCGGTGACAACCTTGAACGAAACCCTGCGGCGACAACTGGAGCCCCGAGCAAGCACGGGCGCCGGTCGCTTGAAAGTGGTCGAGAAGCTGGCCAGCGCCGGGGTACGGGTTGGCGTGCTGGCAGCCCCGATGATCCCGCGGCTCAATGAGCCGGAGCTGGAGCAGATCATCAAATCGGCTGCCAACGCGGGCGCCTGTTGCGCCGACTATATCTTGCTGCGCTTGCCTCACGAGCTGGCGCCGCTGTTCAGTGACTGGCTGGATGAGCACTATCCCGGCCAGAAGGAGGCAATTTTGAACCAGCTGCGGGCCAGCCGCGGTGGTGGTCTCAACAGTACCGCCTTCGGCACGCGGATGCGTGGTGAGGGACACTTTGCCGACCTGTTGTCCCAGCGCTTTCGCCTGATCAGCAAGCGGCTGGGTCTTGGCAAGCGCCATGTTCAATTAAGGGAGGATCTCTTTATCCGCCCGGGCGAGCAGCTGACACTCTTCTAAAATGCCAATGGCTGCGATGTAACATGCAAGCCTTCAGGGTGCGCGCTCATCCCTGCCCTGTTCCAACAGTTCTGCCGGGAGTCGTGACGGCTCATGGGCCACTTCCAGCGACTCTTCACCATGGGTTGGCAGCTCTGATTCACCCCATACCCGACTCCACCAGATCTCCCAGGTTATCCAACTGGTCATATGCAGCTCCTGTGCGGTCAATGTGAAACACGCTGAGTGTGATGTCAGGATGCATCACTCGCCGGACAAGATAACGCGCTGTGATGACAAGCCAGTGACAAACAAATTACTAAAAAACGTCACCTCGGCAGCATAGCAACCAGAACCATTGAAATCTGAAACTGCTCACAACTTCAGCGAACTCACCTTGAAATCCATCACAAATCCACCGGAATGCGATTGCGATTGACCCTTGTTGTGCCAAAGCTGCTCTGCCTATTTCAGGCATAGTCACAACAACAAGAAAGGGAAATAACAATGAAACACACAGCGGGAATGCTGGCGATCGCAGGTATGCTGATCGCCCCCTTGGCGCACGCCGATGTCATACTGCACGCCTTCAACTGGAAGTACAGTGAAGTGACTGCCAAAGCTGATCTCATCAAGAGTGCCGGCTATAAACAGGTGCTCATCTCACCGCCACTGAAGTCCTCGGGCAACGAGTGGTGGGCCCGTTACCAACCCCAGGATCTGCGCCTTGTCGACTCCCCCCTTGGCAACAAGCAGGATCTCGAGCAGCTGATCGCCGCCATGAAGGCACGGGGCATCGCCGTCTACGCCGATGTGGTGCTCAACCACATGGCCAACGAAAGCTGGAAACGCAGCGATCTCAACTATCCCGGCAACGAGCTGCTGCAGAGCTACGCCAGCAACCCCAGCTACTTCGAGCGCCAGAAACTGTTTGGCGATCTGGGGCAAAACTTCCTCTCCGGCCAGGATTTTCATCCGGAAGGGTGCATCACCGACTGGAACAATCCGGGCCATGTCCAGTACTGGCGGCTGTGCGGCGGACCCGGTGACAAGGGCTTGCCGGATCTCGACCCCAACAACTGGGTAGTGAGCCAGCAACAGGCCTACCTGCAGGCACTCAAGGGGATGGGGATCAAAGGCTTTCGGGTCGATGCGGTCAAGCACATGAGTGATTACCAGATCAACGCCATCTTCACTCCCGAAATCAAACAGGGGATGCATGTGTTTGGCGAGGTGATCACCACGGGGGGCGCCGGCAACAGCGACTATGAAAACTTCCTCAAGCCCTACCTCGACAGCAGCGGTCAGGGCGCCTACGACTTCCCGCTCTTTGCTTCCCTGCGCGGCGCCTTCAGTTACGGTGGCAGCATGAACCTGCTGGCCGATCCGGGTGCTTATGGTCAGGCACTGCCTGGCAGCCGTGCGGTCACCTTCGCGGTCACCCACGACATCCCCACCAATGACGGCTTCCGCTACCAGATCCTGAACCAGACAGACGAGTCGCTGGCCTATGCCTACCTGCTCGGGCGCGATGGTGGCTCGCCACTGGTCTACTCCGATCATGGCGAAACCCGAGACAAGGA
The DNA here is from genome assembly GCF_038739615.1 of Aeromonas sp. SER. Classification (NCBI taxonomy): domain Bacteria; kingdom Pseudomonadati; phylum Pseudomonadota; class Gammaproteobacteria; order Aeromonadales; family Aeromonadaceae; genus Aeromonas; species Aeromonas sp. SER. Next base: position 85,730 of record NZ_JBCGFC010000009.1, read on the forward strand.
TGGCTTGCGCTGGCAGGACTACTACCTGCGCGCCGATCTCAAGGGGATGATCCGCTTCCACAATGCAGTACAAGGGCAACCGATGCAGCTGATCGGCAGCGACAACTGTTTCGTACTATTCAAACGTGGTAAACAGGGGCTGGTTGGCATCAACAAGTGTGGGCAGGAGCAGGAGTACTGGCTCGATACCACCAAATACGAGATGAACTGGTATCGCAACTACCGGGATGTGCTCGATCAGAATGCGGTAGTCAATGTGCAGAGTCAGTGGGTACGGCTGGCGATCCCTGCTCGCAGCGCCAGAATGTGGCTGCAGGAGTAATAATGCCCCGGCATCGCGGGCCCAAGTGAAGAAAACACCCAAACGCAGAAAATAAAAGAGCGACCGCAAGGTCGCTCTTTTTATCTGCTGCAGCAAGGAGGTACGATTACTCGTCACCCGCCTCGCCATCAACGGAACCGGCGGCGTCTGCTGCGGAATCAGTGCCTTCAGACACCTCACCCTCAGCAACCACGGCATCGTTTTCGTCTTCATCGCTTTCGGCGATGCGCTGCAAACCGACTACGGTTTCATCTTCACCGGTACGGATCAGACGTACACCACCGGTGTTGCGACCGATAATGCTCACCTCGGCCACACGGGTACGCACCAGAGTGCCGCCGTTGGTGATCAGCATGATCTGATCGGTCTCTTCAACCTGGATGGCATCGATGACCTTGCCGTTGCGATCGTCCACCTTGATGGAGATAACGCCCTGGGTACCACGGCTCTTGGTCGGGTACTCATCGAGTGCGGTACGCTTGCCGTAACCGTTCTCGGTGGCGGTGAGGATGGCACCTTCGCCGCGCGGAACGATAAGGGAAACCACCTTGTCGCCAGCGGCCAGCTTGATACCACGGACACCGGCGGCGGTACGGCCCATCGGACGCACGCCCTTGAAGGTACCCTTGCTTTCAGTGCCTTCGCCGTTGTCGCTGCCATCATCGTCGTTGCCGGCATCGTCGTCGGTTTCGACCTCATCGCTGGCATCCGCATCGGCGCGACCGCTGCCTTCAGCGAAGCGAACAACCTTGCCCGCATCGGAGAAGAGCATGATCTCGTTGCTGCCGTCGGTGATATCCACCCCGATCAGCTCATCACCCTCTTTGAGGTTGATGGCACGGATACCGGAGGAGAGCGGACGGCTGAAATCAGACAGGCTGGTCTTCTTCACAGTACCGTTGGCGGTCGCGAAGAAGACGTACTTCTCGGCATCATACTCCTTCACCGGCAGAATGGCGGTGATGCGCTCACCCTCTTCCAGCGGCAGCAGGTTGATGATGGGACGACCACGGGCGCCACGGGACGCTTCCGGCAGCTGATAAACCTTGAGCCAGTAGACCTTGCCGCGGGTAGAGAAGCACAGAATGGTGTCGTGGGTGTTGGCCACCAGCAGACGCTCGACGAAGTCCTCTTCCTTGATCCGGGTCGCGGACTTGCCCTTGCCGCCACGGCGCTGGGCTTCGTAATCGGAGAGCGGCTGATACTTCACGTAACCCTGGTGGGACAGAGTCACCACCACGTCTTCCGGGGTGATCAGATCTTCGATGTTGATCTCGGCACTGGACATGCTGATTTCGGTACGACGCTCGTCGCCATACTGGTCGCGCACGGCCAGCAGCTCATCGCGGATCACTTCCATCAGACGAACCGGGCTCGCCAGGATGTGCAGCAGCTCGGCGATGAGATCCAGCAGCTCCTGATACTCTTCCAGGATCTTCTCGTGCTCAAGGCCGGTCAGCTTGTGCAGACGCAGGTCAAGGATGGCCTGTGCCTGCTGCTCGGTCAGGTAGTAGTAACCGTCGCGAATGCCAAACTCGGGCTCCAGCCACTCGGGGCGAGCCGCGTCGTCACCCGCTTTTTCCAGCATGGCAGCCACGTTGCCGAGCTCCCAGCCCTTGGCAACCAGGCCCGCTTTCGCGTCAGCCGGGGTGGCACTGTGACGGATCAGTTCGATAACCGGATCGATGTTGGCCAGCGCAACCGCCAGACCTTCCAGGATGTGCGCCCGATCCCGCGCCTTGCGCAGTTCGAACACGGTCCGGCGAGTCACCACTTCACGGCGGTGCAGCAGGAACGCATCCAGGATCTCTTTAAGGTTCATCACCTTGGGCTGGTTGTTATCGAGCGCCACCATGTTGATGCCGAACGTGGTCTGCATCTGGGTGTGCTTGTAGAGATTGTTCAGCACAATCTCGCCGGACTCGCCGCGCTTGATCTCGATAACGATGCGCATGCCGTCCTTGTCAGACTCATCGCGCAGGGCACTGATGCCCTCGATCTTCTTCTCTTTGACCAGCTCGGCGATCTTCTCGATCAGTCGAGCCTTGTTCACCTGATAGGGGATCTCGTGAACGATGATGGTCTCGCGACTGGTCTTCTCGTCCACTTCCACTTCAGCTTTGGCCCGCACATAGATGGAGCCACGACCGGTACGGTACGCCTGCACGATGCCGGAACGCCCGTTGATAATGCCGCCGGTGGGGAAATCCGGGCCGGTGATGTAGGTCATCAGCTCGTCAATGGTGAGGTCGCCATTTTCGATCAGCGCCAGGCAGCCATTGACAATCTCGGTGAGGTTGTGAGGCGGAATGTTGGTCGCCATGCCCACCGCGATACCGGAGGAGCCGTTGACCAGCAGGTTGGGAACCTTGGTAGGCATGACAGCCGGGATCATCTCGGTGCCGTCATAGTTCGGCACCCAGTCCACGGTCTCTTTGTCCAGATCAGCCAGCAGCTCGTGGGAGATGCGGGCCATCCGCACTTCGGTATAACGCATCGCCGCGGCGCTGTCGCCGTCGACTGAACCGAAGTTGCCCTGACCATCGACCAGCATGTAACGCATGGAGAAATCCTGCGCCATCCGGACAATGGTGTCATACACAGCGATATCGCCGTGCGGGTGATATTTACCGATTACGTCACCGACCACACGGGCCGATTTTTTATAGGGCTTGTTCCAGTCGTTCCCCAACTCGTTCATAGCAAACAGAACGCGGCGGTGAACCGGTTTCAAGCCATCACGCACATCCGGCAGAGCTCGTCCTACGATCACGCTCATGGCGTAATCAAGATAGGAACTCTTGAGCTCTTCTTCGATGTTGACCGGCGTGATCTCTCTGGCCAGATCGCTCATAGAAAGCCTTATCCCTAATTAGTTGTTCTTTGGCTTAAACAGCGCGACATGGTAACACACTGAGCCAAATACCTTAAGCCACAAATCGGGTATCAGATCGGGCTGGTGTGACAAAGTCCGTCCGTTATAATGCCCGCCAGGACAATAGATTGCGCCCATGACTCAGAAGCGGGCGCCCTGCCACAGGATCTTCGAAAAATGAACAGTGATGCCAATGTCGATCTGACAGAAATCGCCAAGTTTGAAGCCATCGCCTCCCGCTGGTGGGACATGGAAGGTGAATTCAAACCCCTGCATCAAATCAATCCGGTACGCCTTGACTGGATCACCGACAAAAGTGGCGGTCTGTTTGGCAAGCGCATTCTCGATATCGGCTGCGGTGGCGGCATCCTCGCCGAGAGCATGGCCCGCCGCGGGGCACAGGTGACCGGTATCGACATGGGCAAGGAGCCCCTTGGCGTCGCCCGCCTGCACGCCCTGGAGCAAGGGGTCGAGCTCGAGTACCGCCAGATCACTGCCGAAGCACACGCTGAAGAAGCACCCGGCCAGTATGACGTGGTCACCTGCATGGAGATGCTCGAGCACGTGCCTGATCCTGCCTCGGTGCTGCGCGCCATCGCCACCCTGGTGCGCCCGGGTGGCCGGGTGTTCGTCTCCACCATCAATCGCAACCCCAAATCCTATCTGATGATGATCCTCGGCGCCGAGTACCTGATGAAGATGGTGCCCAAGGGGACTCACGACCATAAAAAGTTCATCATGCCCGCCGAACTCTGTCGCATGGGTGAAGCCGCGGGCCTGTTGGTGCGCGACATGAGCGGCGTCCACTATGCGCCACTCTCCAACAGCTTCCGGCTCGGTCGCAACGTCGACGTCAACTATATGGTGGAGTTCATCCGCCCGGAGCACGGCTGATGAGCACCTCTCACCCGCAGCCCCTTGGCTGTGTGCTGTTCGATCTGGACGGCACCCTGCTCGACACGGCGCCGGATCTGGGCGCCGCCGTCAATCACGTGCTGATCAGCGAAGGCTTTGCACCGCTTTCTGACGAGATCATTCGCCAGACCACCTCCCACGGCGCTCTCGGGCTGCTCAGAGCGGGGCTCGGCGACGCTCTGCTGGAAGAGCTGGGTGCCACCCGCCTGCGCAATGCCCTGCTCGATTTCTACTCAGCCAATCTCTGCGTCGGTACCCGCCCCTATGACGGTATGGTGGATCTCATCGAGTGGCTCGACGAGAAGCAGCTGCCCTGGGGCATCGTAACCAACAAGCCGGCCTTTCTCACCGAGCCGCTGCTGGCGGCGCTGCCACAGCTTGCCAGCTGCGGCGTCGCCGTCAGCGCCGATACCCTGCCGGTACGCAAGCCCGACCCTGCCCCCATGTATTTTGCCTGCGAGAAGCTTGGGGTCGAAGCGAGCCACTGCCTCTATGTGGGGGATCATGTGCGCGACATCGAAGCGGGCCGCAACGCCGGCATGCGCACTGCGGTTGCTGGCTGGGGCTATCTGAACGATAACGAGAATCCCGCCGAGTGGGGCGCCGATCTGCACTTTGATACCGTGCAGGCGCTGCATCACTGGCTGCGCTACGAGCTGGGCTGAAGCTGCCAGTCGTAACGTTGCAAGATTGGGGCATCAGGGGTTGATGCCCTTTTTTACGACCCTCTCCTGTCCCCCACTGCTAACGAGAAGAGAGCGTAGGTGGATCACCAAGGCAACTTTAACCGTCGCAAAGAGTCCATATGACAACCTTGCTCCCGTTTCACTGAGGCAACTGTCAGCAAGCAGACCGAGAAAGTGCGCTTCACATTTTGCAGTGACAACCGAGCGCTGGACAGCTTTTGTCCCTTGTTGGGCAAGGGATAATCAGCAGCGGTTCGCTAGTAAAAAGGCCCCCTTTTCGCAAGCAAAAAAAGTTATTTAAATTTTCCATCTTCGATCGGGAGGCTTGCATTTGACGAAGCGGACGAATGAAAACCCGCTCACTGTGAGCAACCACTAACAGAGACAACAACACCCACAATTTATCCACAGCAAGCCAGTTATCCACACATTGCAATGCGCAGTCGACCTCACTATCTTGTAGCTCGACATCAAAATAACACTATATCTTGTGATTCATCGCACAATAGTTACCCAACAACTGCACCGGCCCGTTCTCCTGTGACCGCCAGCAGCCGGGTGGCGTGCGATGGTTTTTCGGGAATCAACTAAAGGTCATCAGCCAATGAACTTGTTTGTGACGAAGCGTAACGGACACAAAGAACCCATCGATCTGGATAAAATTCACCGCGTGCTGGACTGGGCCGCCGAGGGTCTCGACAATGTGTCGGTCTCCCAGGTAGAGCTCAAGTCCCACATCCAGTTCTATGACGGTATCCGTACCGCCGACATTCACGAAACCATTATCAAGGCAACGGCTGACCTCATCTCCGAGCAGACTCCGGACTACCAGTACATGGCAGCCCGTCTTGCCATCTTCCACCTGCGCAAGAAGGCCTACGGCCAGTTCGAACCGCCCCACCTCTACCAGCACGTGGCTCGTCTGGTCGACATGGGCAAGTACGACAAACACCTGCTGGAAGACTACACCCAGGCAGAGTTCGAAGAGCTGAACGCGCACATGGATCACTGGCGCGACATGAACTTCTCCTACGCGGCGGTCAAGCAGCTGGAAGGCAAGTATCTGGTACAAAACCGCGTCACCGGCGAGATCTACGAGAGCCCGCAGTTCCTCTACATCCTGGTGGCGGCCTGCCTCTTCTCCAAGTATCCGAAAGATACCCGTCTGGACTACATCAAGCGCTTCTATGATGCGGTCTCGACCTTCAAGATCTCGCTGCCGACCCCGATCATGAGCGGTGTGCGCACCCCGACCCGTCAGTTCAGCTCCTGCGTACTGATCGAGTGCGACGACAGCCTGGACTCCATCAACGCCACCGCCAGCTCTATCGTGCGTTACGTCTCCCAGCGCGCCGGTATCGGCATCAACGCCGGCCGTATCCGCGGTCTGGGCAGCCCGATCCGTGGCGGCGAAGCGTTCCACACCGGTTGCATCCCCTTCTACAAATACTTCCAGACTGCCGTGAAGTGCTGCTCCCAGGGCGGCGTGCGCGGCGGTGCGGCCACCCTGTTCTACCCGCTGTGGCACACCGAAGTGGAAAGCCTGCTGGTGCTGAAGAACAACCGCGGCGTGGAAGAGAACCGTGTCCGTCACATGGACTACGGCGTGCAGATCAACAAGCTGATGTACCAGCGCCTCATCAAGGGTGGTGACATCACCCTGTTCTCCCCGTCCGATGCGCCGGGCCTGTACGATGCCTTCTTTGCCGATCAGGACAAGTTTGAAGAGCTCTACGTCAAGTACGAGCAGGATCCTGCCATTCGCAAGAAGACCCTCAAGGCAGTCGATCTCTTCTCCCTGATGATGCAGGAGCGTGCCGGTACCGGTCGCATCTACATCCAGAACGTCGATCACTGCAACACCCACAGCCCGTTTGATCCGAGCGTGGCGCCGGTACGCCAGTCCAACCTCTGCCTCGAGATTGCGCTGCCGACCAAGCCGCTCAACAACATCGACGACGAGAACGGCGAGATCGCCCTGTGCACCCTCTCCGCCTTCAACCTGGGTGCCATCGACAAGCTGGAAGATCTGGAAGAGATGGCCGATCTGGCCGTGCGAGCTCTCGATGCCCTGCTCGACTATCAGGACTACCCGATTGCCGCCGCCAAGCGTGGCAGCATGGGTCGCCGTACTCTGGGGATCGGCGTCATCAACTACGCCTACTACCTGGCCAAGAACGGTGCCCGCTACTCTGACGGTTCCGGTCTGGCGCTGACTCACCGCACCTTCGAGGCCATTCAGTACTACCTGCTGAAAGCCTCCGTGCAGCTGGCCCGCGAATTCGGCCCCTGCCCGCTGTTTGGCGAGACCACCTATGCCCAGGGCATCCTGCCGATCGACACCTACAAGAAGGATCTGGATGCGCTGTGCAACGAGCCGCTGCATCTGGATTGGGAAAGCCTGCGCGAAGAGATCAAGTCTGTGGGCCTGCGCAACTCCACCCTGACCGCCCTGATGCCGAGCGAGACCTCCAGCCAGATCTCCAACGCCACCAACGGTATCGAGCCGCCGCGCGGTCTGGTGTCGGTCAAGGCGTCCAAAGACGGCATTCTCAAACAGGTGGTGCCCGAGTATGATCGCCTGAAAGATCAATACGAACTGCTCTGGAAGCAACCGAGCGTTGACGGCTACCTGCAGCTGGTCGGTATCATGCAGAAGTTTGTGGATCAGGCGATCTCCGCCAACACCAACTACGACCCGGCCCGTTTCGAAGGCAACAAGGTGCCGATGAAGCAGCTGCTGAAGGATTTGCTGACCGCCTACAAATACGGCCTCAAGACCCTCTACTATCACAACACCCGTGATGGTGCGGACGATGCCCAGACCGATCTGCAAGATGACGGTTGTGCTGGCGGGGCTTGCAAAATCTAAGTCACGGCAAGATCTGATAACCGGGCGGGAGCGACAAGCTCCCGCTCTCCTGTTTTCTCCATACAGACATTCTGGTAACCATGGCCTATTCAACTTTCTGCCAAACCCAAAACGACCAGCTCAAAGAGCCGATGTTTTTTGGCCAATCGGTCAACGTAGCCCGTTATGACCAGCAAAAGCACGAAGTGTTCGAGCGGCTGATCGAAAAACAACTCTCCTTCTTCTGGCGCCCGGAAGAGGTGGATGTATCCCGTGATCGCATCGACTATCAGGCCCTGCCGCCCCACGAGCAGCACATCTTCATCTCCAACCTGAAGTACCAGACCCTGCTGGACTCCATTCAGGGTCGCAGCCCCAACGTGGCGCTGCTGCCGCTGGTCTCCATTCCGGAGCTGGAAACCTGGATCGAGACCTGGGCGTTCTCCGAGACCATCCACTCTCGCTCCTACACCCACATCATCCGCAATATCGTCAACACCCCCGCCCAGGTGTTCGACGACATCGTGACCAACGAGCAGATCCTGAAGCGCGCCGGCTCCATCAGCCACTTCTACGACGACCTGATCGAAGCGACCGCCCTCTACAACCTGCACGGTGAAGGAACCCACACCGTTGCTGGCCGCGAGGTGACCATCACCTTGCGCGAGCTCAAGAAGAAGCTCTATCTCTGCCTGATGAGCGTCAACGCGCTGGAAGCGATCCGCTTCTACGTCAGCTTTGCCTGCTCCTTTGCCTTCGCCGAGCGCGAGCTGATGGAGGGCAACGCCAAGATCATCAAGATGATCGCCCGCGATGAGGCACTGCATCTGACCGGTACCCAGCACATGCTGAACCTGATGCGCAGCGGTCAGGACGACCCCGAGATGGCCGAGATCGCCGCCGAGTGCGAACAGGCCTGCTTCGAGCTGTTCAAAGAGGCTGCCATTCAGGAGAAAGAGTGGGCCGAGTACCTGTTCCAGGGCGGCTCCATGATCGGCCTGAACAAAGACATCCTCTGCCAGTACGTCGAGTACATCACCAACCTGCGGATGGCCGCCGTCGGTCTGCAGCCAGCCTTTGCTGGCACCAAGCAGAACCCGATCCCCTGGATCAACACCTGGCTCTCCTCCGACAACGTGCAGGTCGCCCCGCAAGAGGTGGAGGTAAGCTCCTATCTGGTAGGTCAGATCGACAGCGAAGTGAATGCCGACGATCTGGGTGATTTCGAGCTGTGAGTGACGCAACCAACACGCTGACCCCTGCCCCGCACTCGCCTGCCGAACAGCAGGCGGTGCAGGCACCACGGGTACATACCCGGGATAGCGTGCTGCACGCTCATCCCGGCGAAAGCGTGCTGGAAACCCTGGAACGCCATGGCCATCGGGTCGAGTTCCAGTGCCGCAGCGGCTATTGTGGTGCCTGCCGCACCCCGCTCATCGCGGGCAAGGTACACTACCCCAATGTGCCGCTCGCCTTTGTCTCCCAGGGGGAGTGTCTCCCCTGTTGCTGCAAGCCGGTCGGCGCCATCAAGCTGGATATCCAGAAACGCTGATCCCGTTTGCAGCACCTCGTGCACGCAGCCAAAGAGACCAAAACAAAAAGCCGCCGGATTGCTCCGGCGGCTTTTTTACATCCATCTCGATGCCTACCCGATACCTAAGTGGGCTGCTGGCTGATCAACCCGCCTGCACTAACGTTACAACCAGGGCGCAGCAGTCGGCCCGTGGTGCAGACCCAGCTTCCAGACCCGGCCGAAGTGCTTGTAGTGACCCGCTGCGACACCGGCCTTCTCGCCCATGCCGTGGTAGAGGTCAAGGTGGCCCTTCTTCACCGCGCCGCCCACATCCAGCGCAATCAACAGCCGCAGCTGATGCTTGCCGGTCCAGTTGCCCTCTTTATCGAGCAAGGGCACTTCGGCGAGGATCGGGGTACCCATCGGCAACAGGGTCTTGTCGGCAGCAACGGCCGCCATCGGCAGCAGCGGAATGCCGGCAGCACCGATCACATCGTTGGTCGGGCGGCGCTCAAAGAAGACATAGGAGGGGTTCTGCTCCACCAGCTCCTTGACGCTCTCCTCCGGCTGGCGGCTCGCCCAATCTTTGATGGCTTTCATCGACATCTGCTCTTTGGGCACTTCACCGCGGTCGATCAGCACACGGCCGATACTCACGTAACCGTGACCGTTCTTGCCGCTGTAGCCCAGATATTGCAGCCGATCCTCATCGCCATAGTGCACAAAGCCGGAGCCCTGCACATCCATCAGGAAGTTGTCGATAAGGGATTTGCTGTAACCCAGCTCCAGCCCGCGGTTGGCCAGCGCCCCCTGATGGATCTGGGCCCGGGTCGGACAACGGCTGCCACAGTTGGGCATGGCATAGATAGGATATTTGTACTTGGCATCGGGGCGACGACGCACCTCCAGCACCGGCGAGTAGTAACCGGTAAAGAGCACGTTACCCATCCGATCCGCCCCGCCCAGTTGGGCCAGGCTGATACCGTAACGGGTGATGTCGGCAGGGTTGCCGCCGTTGGCCACCCAGCGGGAGAGCTTGTGGTAGAGCTCGCCATAACGGCGGTTCATCTTGCCGGAGCGCTCCAGTACGAGTCGGCTCTGGGGGCCAAACTTGCTGTAATCGGCTCGCGCACGGCTATTGACCCGCTCAACCCTGACCAGCTCCCCCGGCAAGGTGCCGTCCAGATACTGCTTGCCCAGATTTACCGGCACCTCGCAGTTCAGGAAACATCTGTTGTCGGTCTGTTTTTTGGGCACCTGATTTTGCTCAGAGTTGCCTGCACACCCGGCCAGACCCAGCACCACGGCGGTCAGCCAGTACGCGTGTTTATTCATATGTCCTCATATAACGCCAATAGCCATGCTCGGCGGGGAAGATGCCAAATTTGCAGGGGGAAAGCAAACGACATCAATCACTTGAAGAGGGATTTCGCCAAAGATGACAGCTGGGTTATAACAAGGTGACAGGATGTGCGAGGTGATGGATGGAACAGCTCGAGATCTTCCCGCTGCAGAGCCCCTGCATCGGGGTCTGCGAAGTGAACAACAAGGGCTACTGCAAAGGGTGTTTGCGCAGCCGCGAAGAGCGTTTCAACTGGCTCGCCATGACCCCCTCCCAGCAGCAGGATGTAATGCGTCTGTGCCGCGCCCGCAAGGCGCGGGTCGAAGCCGCCCGCCGCAAAGCACAGGAAGGAGCTCAACCCGAGCAGCAAGAACAACCGGGCTGGGATTTTTGATCTTCTCTTGGTCTGTTACCCGCTTTCACTTCTCCTTTCTGCCACCCTTGCCAGCTCGCTGAACGCCACAAACAGGTGGTAGAAGGTGCTGGCTGGCGCATGGATTGTCAGCGGCTGACCGATGACATCGACCTGATCGATCCATTGGCCGGGCAAGGCTGGCATCAGGTAGTAGTGGAAGATCCGCCTCACCACCTCGCCAATCTGACGGGCTATCTCTACGTCCCCTCGCCGCTCGTAGGCCGCCAGCAGCGCCTTGAGATGTTCGGTCTGGCACCAAAGCCGACTGGTTACCCGATGGGGCTGTCCGTCATCGGTAAGCTCATCCATCACCAGCCCGGTCGGCCCGTGGCCGTGAGCGGTGGCAAAGCGGTTCAGGATGGCGATCCCCTCATCTATCTCGCTCGCACTCGGCCCACACGCCCACCCTTGTGCCAATGCCCGATAGCGGGCCAGCAGCCAGCACCACTCGTAGTGATGACCCGGATCGATCAGGTGCGAATCAGGATGAGTCGGGAGAAGCCGTTCATCGAAGAACTCCCGCAGCAAGGCTGGCTCAAGAAAGCGCTGGCGAAACAGCTGGTAGAGTTGATGGGCTCGTACTTGCCAGCGGGGATCATCAAAACTCTCGGCCGCCACCAGCAGCGCTTCGAAAAGATGCATATGGGGGTTTTGGCTGCGCAGCGAAGCGGCTGGCCAGCTGGAGTGAAACCCGCCATACACAGGATCGGCAAAAAGCAGCTCGATGGTCTGATAGCGCGACTCGGCCTGTTGCTGCCAGCACGGCTCGCCGCTTAAACGGTAGAGCCAGCATTCGGCCAGCAGGGCAAAGGCGTATTCGTAGCAGGACACCGAACTGTCGGCAGGCGACCCATCGGCATTAAGGGAAAACAGCTGGTTGCCGGTACCATCATCAAAGTGCCTCATGCCGAACCTGGCGCAGCGCTCTGCCAACTCGCCTCCCTCATACCAGCCGAGCAGGGCTGCGTGGCTGAACACATAGATCTGGCGACTCTGCACCCGAAATCGGGTGGGTTGCCAGAGGGGCTCGCCAGCACCATCCAGACCTTCGGCAAAGAGCCCCCCCTCCCCATCAAACCCGCTCGTGCCCCAACGGGGCAGCGCCTCCTCCACCAACCAGCTGCGACAACGCCGCGCGGCCTCTCTTATCTCGTCATGCATCTCATCACCTCGCCTCCACCCGACCCAGGACCCAGTCCATGAAAAAGGGAGAGCCTCGCTCTCCCATCAGTTGCTTACACTCTCCCGAATCGGCCTAGAAGAGACCGATGGCGACCCCGACAAAAGCCACGACCAGCAGCCCCAACATGGCCTTGACCGGCGAGACATTGCGTCTGGCCATCAGATACCAGGTACCCAGCACCACCAGCAGCGGCATCAGTTTGGGGAAGATGCCATCCAGCATGGTCTGTACCTGGATATTGACCCCGTCCGAGGTAACAAAATCGAGCCCGGTGGAGAGGTTCACATAACTGGCGGCCACCCCGCCCATCACAAAGACCCCGAGCAGGGAGAGCGCCTCGCGCAGTTTGACCGACTCCGAACTCACCAGCGCCTCCACCGAGCCGGTTCCCATCCGGTAGCCCTTCATGAACAGCATGTAAGAGCCGGTGATGACGATGGCGTTGAAGCTGATGATGTAAAAGAGCGGCCCCAACACGCTGCCGCCGCCGGCCAGTGCCATGCCGATGCTAAGCAGAATGGGCACCAGCATGCCCGGGATCATGGAGTCCCCGATCCCGGCGATGGGGCCCATCAAGCCGACTTTCAGGGTGTTGATGGTCTCGCCATCGATCCGCTCGCCGTTAGCCCGCTTCTCCTCCAACCCCACCGCCAGCCCGTTGATGATGGCGCCAATCTGGGGCTCGGTGTTGTAGAAGGAGGCATGGCGTTTCATCGCCTCCATCCTCTCTGCCTTGCCAGGATAGAGCTTCTTGAGTGCCGGCATCATGCCAAGGCAGAAGCCGAACGATTCGAGACGCTCGAAGCTCATGGAGGAGAGGTTGTACATCATCCACGAACGCCAGCAGGCACGCAGATCCTTGGGAGTGAGAGCCACCGGCACATTGTTCACCGGCTGGCCCGCTTGCAGCTTTGCGTCCATCAGAATTCATCCTCATCATCGGTTTGGGTGGCTGCACGGGCAACCGGTGCAGGGCGTGGTTCCGGCTTGTAGTTGTAGTGGATGAGCGCAAGCAGGGCGCCGATCATCACCAGCCCCACCATGTTGAGCTTGAGAAAAACGATGCCGACAAAGCCCACCAGAAAATAGATCAGCATGCTGCTCTGCTTGATGATCTGCTTGAGCAGGATGGCAATGCCGACCGCCGGCAGAATGCCGCCCACCACCGTCATGGTGCGGATCACAAGCTCAGGCAGGCTGTTCATGAAGCCTTCAATGTACTGGTTGCCAAAATAGACGGCGATAAAGGTGGGCACGAAGCGCAGTACGAAGTTGCTGACCTGCGGGAAGATGGCGCTGTTGAGATACACCCCCTTTTCATCCCCCTGCTCCAGCGCCACGTCGGCCCTGTGGTTCCAGTAGGAGTTGAAGACCATCATGAAGTTGAAGAGGATGGTACCGGCAATGCCGATGGTGGCGGCAATGGCCACGGCAACCGACGGCTCCTTGCCCGACATGACGCCGAGGGCGATGGCCGGAAAGGCGACGAAGTTGAGATCCGCCGGCATGGAACCGCCCGGCGTCACCATGGCGATATAGACCGCCTGCACCGCCACCCCGATGAGGATCCCGGTCTGGATATCACCGAGTATGGCCCCCACCAGCATGCCCGAAACCAGCGGGCGGGTAATGGTGTACCAGCCCCCGGTCAATCCCAGCAGCCAGGGGCTACTGAGGGCACCGAGATAACAGAGTATCCCGATGAGTGTTGCTTCCAGAAACATGATGTCGGCTCCCTATTTCAGCTTTTTCTGGGCATCTGCCCAGTTGTAGTGGCTGGCGTCCGGCACCAGCCGAAAGTCAATCTCGTGGCCAAGGTTGGCCAGATAGTCAAAAGCGGCGATCTCCTGCGCCGTCACAGACTGGTTGGGGCCTATGGTGGTGGTCTGCTCGCGGGCACTCATGGGCCCGACGTTGATCTTGCCATTGTGGTTCTCAAGAGAGATGCCGGCGGCGCAGAGCCGCTGCAGGGTGACCGGCGACTTGCCAATCACGAAGTAGCGTTTGTCACTGGCGATCACCTTGGGCAGCTTGGCAATGGCCGTCGCCACATCGAACAACCACACCTTGGTGTCCGGCACAGCGCCGATCATCACCTGGGAGAGCAGCGGATCGGCCGCCACCTCGTCATCAATCGCGACGATGCCGTCGCAGGGCAGCTCTCTGGCCCAGCGCGTCACCAGCTGGCCATGGATCACCCGATCGTCAATGCGTACAAATGAAATCGCCATCTCGCTCTCCTAGAAGTTGTCATCTTGCTGGTGCGCCGCCGGGGCCGCGATCACCATGGATTCCAGTGCCTGGGCCAGCAACTGGCGGGCCGCCTCGTGCACATCGGTCGCCGCAAGCCAGTCGGCACTCATCAGCAGCATGGGAAAGTTCACCCCGGTCACCACGGCTACCGGCTGCGGCCAGTCGGGGTCAAATGCAAAGCGGCATGCCACGTTGTAGGGGGTGCCGCACTCCATGTCGCACAGCACCAGCACCCCGTCAGCCCCCGCACCATGACGGCGCAGGGTCTGTTCAAACTCGGTGCGAAACGCCTCGATTCCCCCCTCTTCGGTAAGAGAGACGGTGGCTACGGCGGGCAGCTCGCCGTAGACCATGCTGGCGCTGGCCAGTAGGGCCGGCGCCAGTGAACCATGGGTTGCGATAAGGATCCTCAGCATCTTGGTTACCCCCTCACATAGGCTTTGATGGTGGCGATGGTCGCCCCTTCACTCTCGCCACTCGGACGGATGCGATAGCGCCCTACCGACGCCGGTACGATAAAGGTCTCGGCGTAGTGCACCACAAACGGCGCGAACGCATTGTCGGGACTCTCCACCGTCGCCTCTCGTCCCTCAATCAGATTGAGCACCTGCACAGTGCCGCCGGTGTCGTGCTCGACCGGCACACTGAACCAGTGGCGACGGGTCTCGATAAATTCCCGCTCATGCAGTCCGGTACGCTCCTCGCGCCAGCCCGGCCCTTCGGCGATGAGCTCGATGCGATTGACCAGATGCTCGCGGGTCCAGTCGGTATCGCGCTCCCACTGGATCACCTTGCTGCCATGCTCCAGATGGATGGGGCGCGGAATACCGTCGAGCCCGACCCGACCCCAGTCCCACAGCTTGAAGGTGAAGATGTAGGGGGTGGCGCTGATCTCGAGCACCATGGCCCCCTCTCCCGAACAGTGGACGGTTCCGGCCGGGATCAGGAAGTGATCGTGCTTGCGGGCCGGGAAGCGGTTGATGAAACGCTCGTCATCGAAGGGCTTCTCACCGCGCTGGGCGGCAGCCAGATCCGCCAGCATCTCCTGCGGATCGATACCGTTGCGGGTGCCGAGGTAGACGCAGGAGTCCGGCTTGGCATCGAGCAGGTAGTAGCTCTCGTCCTGGGTGTAGTGCATGCCAAACTCCTGCTGGATGTATTCGGTCAGCGGATGCACCTGCAGACTGAGCGGCTGCCCCCCCACCGTATCGAGAAAATCGAACCGGATCGGGAACTCGGCGCCAAAGCGGGCGTGTACCCGCTCCCCAAGCAAGGCGCGGGGCTGGCACAGCACCAGGTTTTGCGACGGGATCTCCACCCTCACCTCGCCAAAGCGCAGATAGAGGCTGTTCTCCTCGGGTACGCAGTCAAAGCACCAGGCGTAGTTGGGTTGGGCCGGATCCAGATCACACACCTGCTTCATCCACTGCCCGCCCCAGACCCCCGGGTCGAAGAAGGGCACCACCCGAAACGGCTGGCGCGCCGCCTGATGCAACCCTTGTTGCAGTGCCGCCCCCGTTACCATGGTCGGCTTGCCCCTGGTGTTGGTGTCGAGCAGGAAATCGATGGTGGGCAGCTGGACCAATTTATGGCGATCAAACACTCGCCACTCGATGAAGAAGGCGCGCTTGTAGCGGCGCAGTATGTCCTCTTCGGTGTTATCTGCACCCCAGTTACCAATCTCTTTACGACGCAGACGCTGCTGGATCTCCCAGCGGGCAAGATCGGCATAGACCCGCACATCCCCTTTCGCCACCAGCGAAGCGCCGCAGCCCATCACCACCACCAGACCTTCGGCCATCTCGGCGACCTGCTGTTGCAGGCGCGCCAAGGCAACCGGGTCAAAAAACTCCACCATCTTGTGGGGTGCCAGCACGCCAAAAACCCTGTCATCGGTGATGAAGCGATCCAGCATCGCCAGCACTTTGGGTTCGGGCAGGCGCGCCTGTTCCACATCGATGAGCGTGTGAGACCCGAATCTGGTCAGCAGTTGGGTGCGCAGCTCGCTCTGATCCACACCGTGATAGCAGTCGATCACCAGCACCACTTTCACTCTCTCCTGCCCGTTCACTTTGGCCAGCAGCTGATGGGCAATCGCGTCCCATCCCGCGCAGGCGGCCTGTTCATATCCGACAACGGTTACTTCTGGATATTTGTCGTAGTTGGAGACGTAACTCGAATGAATCATTGGCTTGCTCTCTCGTTGACACCTACGACAGAGATAAATCGATTAACCCGTTAACCACAACCTGATAAACACGATTAACCTCAAACATTGGGATACATCATCGGTATTGGCGGTGAAATTCGTGATCAACCGCTCACTTGCAACCTTCTCTCATCCGAAACAAAGGTTAATCGATATATCTTGATGACATGAACATGACTGGACCCACACCATGAGCAATGTGACTGTTGCCGATATTGCCCGCCATCTGGGCGTTTCCACCGCCACCGTCTCCATGACCCTGCGCAACAAGGGACGCATCTCCGACCACACCCGCCAGCGGGTACTCAAAGCCATCGACGAGCTCGGCTATGTCTACAACCAGACTGCCGCCAACCTGCGCAACAAAAGCAGCAATCAGGTCGGTTTGCTGCTGCACGACATAACCAACCCCTTCTATGCAGAGATGACGGCGGGCCTGAGCCGGGAGATGGAGCATCACGATCTGATGCTGTTTCTTGCCAACAGCGAGGAGTCGGCGGCAAGGCAGCAACAGTTTATGGACTCGCTGCAACGCAACAGCGCCGCCGGCATGGTGATCTGCGCAGCCCAACCTACGCCCCACAGCTTTTTCGAGAGCCTGCAGCGGCGCCATATGCCTACCATTCTGGTGGTGCGACCGGTGCCGGATGTGGCGATCGACTTTGTTGGCACCGACAACTTTCTCGGTTGCCAGCTGGCGACTGAACACCTGCTGAAACTCGGCCACCGTCATATCGCCTTTGTCGGGGGCTCCCCCACCTCCATCAGCCGCTCCCAGCGCCTCGGTGGCTACATGAGCAAGCTGCTCGAACACGGCATCTCGCCCAAACCGGAGTGGATCATCGGTTGCGGCGCCAGCCGGGTAGAGGGCACTCGCGCCATGACGGCACTGCTGGAGCAGCACCCCGAGGTGACGGCGGCGGTCTGCTATCAGGATGTGGTGGCGCTCGGCGCCATGCTGGCGCTACGCAAACAGGGGCGGCTCATCGGCCAGAACTTTGCACTGGTGGGTTTTGACGATCTGCCGGAAACCGCGCTGGTCGAACCGGCGCTCACCACCGTCTCGGTGGCGGCGCGGGAGATCGGCCGCAAGGCGGGCGAGCTGCTGCTTGAGCGGATGGCCGGCAACGACGAGCCGGCCAAGAGCATCATTCTGCCCCCTACTCTGGTGGTGCGCCAATCTTGCGGCAGCCCCTAGCAGGCCGCCGCCAGCTCCGATTTATATCCCTTGCTGATCGCTGGTCACAAGGCGGGGCGTACCATCTTCTCCGGCCAGCACCCGAACGGCAAAGCCGCGCGCGCCCATTGCTTTGTAGTCGTGACCTGCCACAGCAGGCCAGACCGCCAGCGCCGAGAGCTGCGTCTCGCCGGTGTTGACGAGTCGATGGGCCACATGGCCCGGAATATGGTGAACACTGCCGGCAAAGACCTGCTCCAGCCGACAGACGCCAGCCATATCCTGCAACAGCAATAGTCCCCTTCCGCACAACCCGAAGTAGTACTCGGCCTGCTCGGCCCGGGCATGAATATGACCTCGGGTCATGAAAAACTCCTGCCCGACCCGACCAGCCTCCAGATAGGTCACCCCCATGTTGAGATCCCCCTCGCCACCATTGCCGGGCAGCATGACGACCCGATAGAGCGGGGTATCGGGCGAGAGCGCGGCCTCGGCGTGCGGGTCGGCAAAAAGCCCCTGCAAGTCAGCCAGGGTGGTGCTCTTCTCAACCAGTTCGGCGCCACCGAGCTTGCCGGTCGCAAAATTGAGAATGGGGGGGATCATGGGTGTCATCATCTGCTCCTGGGTATCGGGTTATCGGCGGGCGCAGAGGCGCCCCAAGCACCTCACGCTAGAGGGTTAATCCATTAACCACAAGCAAAACAACGCCTGCATTTTTCCTGTATCCGGCAATAAAAAAGCGGCCCGCAGGCCGCTCTTGGTTATGACGTGTTGCCGGGTGGCAAGGCTTATGCCGTGGCCAGTTTGGCCTGCTCTTCACCGCGTTTGAGCATGGCGTAGGAGACACCGGTCAGCAGCGAGCCTGCGGCAATCGCCACGATATACATCATGACATTGCTGATGGCGTGCGGGATGAACAGCACGAACAGACCGCCGTGGGGGGCCATCAGCTCGCAGCCAAACAGCATGGAGAGCGCACCGGTCAGGGCGCCGCCCACCATGCAGGCCGGGATGACCCGCATCGGATCCTTGGCGGCAAACGGAATGGCCCCCTCGGAGATAAAGCACAGACCCAGCACGAAGGAGGCTTTGCCCGCTTCCTGCTCCGCCTTGATGAACTTGGTGCGGGCCAGGAAGGTGGCGATCCCCATCCCCAGTGCCGGCACCATGCCGGCGGCCATCACGGCTGCCATCGGGGCATAGGTTTTGGAGGCCAGCAGGCCGACACCGAAGGCGTAGGCAGCCTTGTTGACCGGGCCCCCCATGTCGAAGCACATCATGGCACCGATGATGACACCCAGCAGCACGGCGTTAGCAGAGCCCATGTTGTTGAGGAAGGTGGTCATGGCATTCATGATGCCGGCCACCGGGCCACCCACCACGTAGATCATCACCAGACCGGTAAAGAGGCTGGCAAAGAGCGGAATGATCAGGATGGGCTTGAGCGCTTCCAGGGTCACCGGCAGGCGCACCTTGTCACTCAGGTATTTGGCGCTGTAACCGGCCAGGAAACCGGCGACGATGCCGCCGAGGAAACCGGCGCCCAGCGAGCTTGCCAGCATGCCGCCGATCATGCCAGGAGCGAGACCCGGGCGGTCAGCGATGGAGTAGGCAATGTAACCGGCCAGCACCGGGATCATCAGGGCAAAGGCGGAGCCACCACCGATCTTCATCAGAGCGGCGGCCAGAGTGCCTTCCACCTTGAATGCCTCAATCCCGAACACGAACGAGAGCGCGATAATCAGGCCGCCCGCCACCACCATAGGCAGCATGAAGGAGACACCGGTCAACAGATGCTTGTAGGGGCCTGCCTTCTCTTCTTTCTTGGGCTGGCTGGCGCCACTGTGGCGATAGGTTTTCGCCTCGTTCCAAGCCTTGTCGAGTTCAGCACGGGTTTTCTTGAGCGCCGCACCGGTACTGGTGCGATAGACCGGCTTGCCGTCGAAACGGGCCATGTCCACCTCGATGTCGGTGGCGAGGAATACCAGATCGGCAGATGCAATCTCCTCGGCAGTCAGGGCGTTCTGGGCACCGACCGAGCCTTGGGTCTCGACGCGGATCTGATGACCCAGCTGTTTGGCCATGGTCTCCAGCGCTTCTGCCGACATAAAGGTGTGGGCCACCCCGGTCGGACATGCAGTCACCGCGACGATGCGCTTGCCAGCTGTGGCCGGTTTGGCGGCAGCATTGGCAACGGCGGAGGCGGCTTGATGGCGATAGACGCTGGCGCCGCTAGTGGCTGCTTCCAGCAAAGCGGCCGGATCCTGCAGGGCGAGATCCATGCTCCCCTGATAGACCCGCTTGCCATCATAGGCGGCGAGATCCACCGGAGCGCTGGCGACGACCAGTACCAGATCAGCGGCGGCAATCTGCTCTTTTGAGGGGATCTGGCGCGGTTGCACGCTGGAGCCGACGTCAAGGGTGAGTTCCCAGCCAGCCTGTTTGGCCTGCTGTTCTATCCGTTTTGCAGCGAGAAAGCTGGTGGCAATGCCCGCCGGGCAAGCCGTAACCAAGATTGCTTTCATTGGGCATCTCCTGAGTTTTCCATTGAGGGGGTATGGCATTGAACCGGTGCCAGCGCATCCAGACACTCTACGCGCACCTGTTCAAGCAAGGGGTTGAGCACATTAATATCGTCAAAGCCGACCGCGACCTGACTGACCGCCAAGGCCGAGACGGCGGTGGCCAGCCGCAGGGTCTGCTCCGGCGCCCAGCCAAGGCTCAGACCATAGGCGAGACCGGCTACCAGCGAATCGCCGGCACCCACGGTGCTGACCACCTGCATCCGCGGCGGAATGGCTTGCCAGACGGCATCCGGGGCAAACCAGATGAGGCCATCGGCGCCGTTGGAGATCACCACGTTGGGGATCCCGCTGGCTTGAAGCGCGCGGGCACACTCGGCCTGCTCGCTCAGGGTCTTGACGGGGCGGCCCGCCCACTGGCCGAGCTCCTCCAGATTGGGTTTGACCAGGGTCGGTACCGCCTTGATCCCTTCGCTTAAGGCCGCGCCGCTGCAATCGAAGATCACCTGCTTGCCCTTGGCCTTGAGCAGGCGGATCAGATGGGCGCAGTAATCGGGGGCCACCCCTTTGGGCAGGCTGCCCGCCAGCACGAACCACTCAGCATGCGCAGCCAATTGGTCGATGGCCTGCTCCAGCGCACTCACTTCCCCTTGCTGGATGGTGAGCCCCGGCAGGTTGAGATCGGTGACCCGACCGGATTGCTCGGAGATCTTGACGTTGATGCGGGTGCTGCCCGCGACACGGACAAAGTGATCATCCAGCGCTCGCTCTGCAAACAGGGAGACAAAGCTCTGTTCATTGTCAGCGCCCAGCCAGCCGGTCACGCCCACCTCACGGCCCAAGTCTTTGAGCACCATGGCGACGTTGATCCCCTTGCCCGCCGCGCGCAGGTTGGCCTCACTCACCAGATTCACCTCGCCAAGGCTCATCGCCTCGAGACGGGTGGTGAGATCAAGGGCGGGATTGAGGGTAATGGTGACAATCTTCATCAATGCGCCCCCTCGCCCAGACCAGCGGCGATCGCCTCACCGATCCCCTTGAGGGCTGCTTCGGCATCTGCCCCTTCGGCGCGAAATGCCAGCCGGTGCCCGCACTTGACCCCAAGGCCGATCACCTTCATCAGGCTCTTGGCGGAGACCGCCTCGCCGCTGCCATCCAGATTGGCAACCCGGATGTCGGATGCAAACTCTTTGGCCACCTTGACCAGCATGGCACCGGGACGAGCGTGCAGGCCGTGGGGGTTGATGATGGTAAAGGTTTCGGAAAGACCGCTCGCGGGGCCCGCTTGCAACATGGCCAGTCCCTCGCCGCCCGCCAGCGTCGCCAGCTGACCGGCGGCCGCCAGTTTGGCCAGATTCTCCAGTTGCGGCAGATGGCCGCTATCTGCGGCGCACAGCAGCAGCATGGCGCTGACCGGCAGCTCCCCTGCGCGAAGTTCGCTGCTCGGGGTGGCCAGTACCCAGCCGGTCTGGGCCGATGCTGTTTGCTGAACATTGGCGCGGGCCAGCCAGATGCCCTCGCCCAGATAGGCCGGTTCGCTTGCCAGCAGCGCACTTACCATGGCGGCATCGCCCCAACCGGCGGATTTGGCGCGGGCGGCCGCCCCCAGCAACAGCTGGTCGCGATCATCGGCCGGGAAGTCGGCCAGGGTCAGGTATTGCACCTCTTTGGCGGCAGTGGCGCCGGTCAGGATATTGATGATGGTGTCGGCATCGGTGGCCTCTTTGAGCTGGGCTGCCGCCTGCTCATCACCCAGCACATGGGTGAGCTGGCGCAAAATGCCCAGATGCTCGTCTGATTTGGCGGCGATACCGATGGCGACGTAGGCGATCTGCCCCTCGTCCCACTCGATGCCGTTGGGGAACTGAGCCACCATGACGCCGGTGCTCTTCACCAGATGCCGGGTGTCGGTGGTGCCGTGGGGAATGGCGATGCCGCTGCCAAGGTAGGTGGCATGTTGCGCTTCACGGGCCAGCATGCCATCGACATAGCCCGCCTCCACCAGACCGGCCTCGGTCAGTTTGCCTGCCAACAGGGCAATCGCCTCGGCCTTGGTCGCCACCGACTGCCCCAGCAAGATCTGCTCTCGCACCAACTTCAACATAGCCACTCTCCATCAGATCCCGGCATCGCCGGGTCAACACAATTGAACATTCGGTTTGCCTGCCAGCTGACGATAGTCGGGATACCTCGAAATGTGATCCTGACCGGGTTTTACCACCCTGCTCTGCATTTCTGCGAAGCGGTGCTGCTGACAAGCTGAATCGTTTCACTTACACTCAGACTGAATCGTTTCAGCGAATTGATCAAGTACCCACAAAGAGCGGTTTTCAATGATATGATCCCGCGCACACTTTTCGGCGCCCTTACCAGGCAGTGCCCGTGGGCCTAGCAACTCAAACAGAGCCAATATGATGAAACTGGATGAAATCGCCGCCCTCGCCGGTGTCTCGCGCACCACGGCCAGCTATGTGATCAACGGCAAGGCCGACCAATACCGCATCAGTCAGGCCACCCGCGACAAGGTGATGGCCGTCGTCACCGCCCACAACTACCAACCGGACAGCCGCGCCGCCTCCCTGCGCGGCGGCCAGACCAAAACCCTCGGCTTTATCCTGCCCGACCTTGAGAACGCCAGTTACGCCAAGCTGGCCAAACGGCTGGAACAGGGGGCGCGGGCACAGGGCTATCAGCTGCTCATCGTCTGCTCGGAGGATGATCCTGCCACCGAAAAAGAGTTGGCCCAGATGCTGGTGAGCCGCCATGTGGATGCCCTGCTGGTGGCCAGCTGCCTGCCGCCGGATGATCCCTTCTATGGCAACCAGCAGGCACAAGGGGTGCAGATCCTCGCCATCGACCGGAGCATGACGGCCGATCGCTTCGTCACCGTCGCCAGTGAAAATGAGAAGGCGAGCCATGACCTCACCGCCTCCCTGCTCACCCCGGCCATCCGCCATATCGCTTTGATCACCGCACTGCCGGAACTCACGATCAGTCAGGAACGAAAAGCAGGCTTCGAGCAGGCCATCGCCAGCCACAGTGCGACCTGCCACCTCTGTGAAGGGGCCCACTTCTCGCGCACCGAGGGGTATCGCCTGATCAAACTTCTGCACCAGCAGCTGGGCCAGCTGCCCGAAGCGCTGATCACCACCTCCTACATCCTGATGGAGGGGGTACTGGACTATCTGCTGGAACAAGAGACCGATATGAGCCAGCTCGCCATGGCCACCTTCGGCGACGATCGGCTGCTCGACTTCCTCCCCTTTGGCATCAACTCCCTGCCCCAGCAGCACGACGCGCTGGCGAGCCAGGCGCTGGAGCTGGCGCTCAAGGCGGTCAATGGCGATTACCAGAGCGGGCTGCACTATGTAAGCCGCACCCTCAAGCGCCGCCGCTAAGCCGCCTGCGGCAACCGCTCACAACCGCACAGGCTGCCCTGCCGGTACAAACTGCCGGAATGGGCAGCCAGAACTGACAGCCTGTGCGGCTGCTCTTCTCAACGCCCATCTTTGCACGCGTCTGTTTGACCGGCGGAAGATCGGCCAACCGGACGACAAGGCTTCCCCCCTGCTCAGGGCCCGTTTATCGCCCCATCGGCTCGCTATAAATTCAATTTATGGCTTTTGGCCATATGACCCTATTTTTACTTATACCGAACCATTCGGGCCGCTAGCGCCCTGTTTTGCCCTCTGTCGCCCCTTCCAAGCGCCTGTAACAACCCCCTCCGATCCCGAGGGCTGGTTCAAGCGGACTGGCATCGCCCCCTCAAGGCGCACATTTTTTCGGCGCTTAGCATCAAGTGTCATTTTTTATTTCCACTTAAATGCCTTTCACAGCACAAGATCCACTTTTTAGGGGTTGTCTCCGCTATTTCGATCCGTTAACGTGGCAACCATCTTTTACAACCGACAGGTTTCAGGTACAGATGTTTCCACGCCGATATTGCTAGCCTCCGGCTTTTCCCCCGGAGGCACCTCCCGACACAGCCAACTGGCTCTCTCTTGTTTGCAACATCTCCGCTCACTTTCGGATGGATAACATGAACACCAAGACTCTGGGTTGTACCCTGTTGATTGCCGGCACCACCATAGGCGCCGGTATGCTGGCCCTGCCGCTGGCCTCCTCTTCCCTCGGCGGCCCCGCCACCCTGCTGCTGATGATTGGCCTGTGGGCCCTGATGGCCTTTACCGCCATGCTGCAGGTGGAGGCCAGCCTCAATACCGGCAAGTGGTACCTGCACCAGCTGGCGGATCACCTGCTCGGCCCCTGGGGCAAGCGCATCGCCTCCTTCTGTATCCTGATGCTGTTCTACGCCCTCGCCTCCGCCTACATCAGCGGTGGCAGCAGCCTGCTGGCACAGGCGCTGGCCGATGCCGGCCTCACCCTGAGCCAGGAGCAGGCCGCCTGGGCCTTTACCCTGCTGTTTGGCGGCATGGTCTGTGTCGGCACCCGCTCGGTGGATTACCTCAACCGGCTGATGTTCACCGTCAAGCTGGTGATCATGGTGGGCGTGCTGGCGCTGCTGCTGCCGCGCGCCCAGGGCGAACACCTGCTCGCCATGCCGCTCGGGGAAGGGCTGCTGCTGGCGGGCCTGCCGGTGATCTTCACCTCGTTCGGCTTTCACGGTTCGATCCCGAGCGTGATGCTCTACCTCGGCGATTGCCCCAAGCAACTGCGCCGGGTCTTTGTCTGGGGCTCCGCCCTGCCGCTGATCCTCTACGTGCTGTGGCAGGTGGCCATTCTGGGGCTGCTCGGCCAATCCTCCCTGCTGGCCAATGGCGGCGCGCTCGACAGCCTGCTCGCCAGCGTCGGCAAGCTGGTGAGCTGGCCCGCCTTCAATCAGGCCATGCACCTGTTTGCCGATCTGGCGCTCGCCACCTCCTTCCTCGGGGTGACGCTGGGACTGTTCGACTTTATGGCCAAGGTGACCCGCCGCAAGGATAACTGG
Source organism: Aeromonas sp. SER (assembly GCF_038739615.1). Taxonomy (NCBI): domain Bacteria; kingdom Pseudomonadati; phylum Pseudomonadota; class Gammaproteobacteria; order Aeromonadales; family Aeromonadaceae; genus Aeromonas; species Aeromonas sp. SER. The sequence continues at coordinate 110,941 of NZ_JBCGFC010000009.1, forward strand.
CAGGGCCGCAGCCAGACCGGCCTCATCACCTTTGTGCCGCCGCTGCTGTTTGCCCTCTACTTCCCGCAGGGCTTTATCATGGCCCTCGGCTACGCCGCCATTGCGCTGGCCATCCTCGCGGTACTGCTGCCGGTAGCGCTGGTATGGCAGAGCCGCAAACAGGCCCCCGCCCACCACTACCGCGCCCCGGGTGGCGTGGTAGCGCTGGGAGTGGCTGGCGCCATGGGTGTGCTGATTGTCGGCGTCCAGATCAGCGTTAGCATGGGACTGCTGCCCGCGCTGTAATCCCCGATACGGAATGCCCCAAATAAAAAAGCCCCGCCAATCTGATTGGCGGGGCTTTGTTTTATCACCACGACACATACCGCTGCTCTGCCCATTCCCGCCTCGCACCTGCGGGATGGAGAACCTTTCAACTACGCTTTTTCCATACGCAATGGAGTGGGGAGCAAGGTATGAAGTGGGCTGGCTGGTTTCTGCTGTGCTGTCTGAACCCGATTGCCCAGGGCGCGCCCCTGTCGCTGGCGGCGCCCGTGGAATATATCCCCCTGCTGCGCCCCTTCTATGAGGAGTGGTTTGGCAAGGCCAAAGTCGATTTCACCTTTATCCCCTGCACCCTCGCCCGCTGCCGCAAACTGGTTGACTCCGATAGCACCATCGATGGCGATATCGCCCGGATCAAGGGCTTTGAGCAGACCCACCCGCAGATGCTCCCGGTCGGTACGGCGATTGGCGAAATCACCATCTATGCCCAGAGCAAGCAGGACGCCAGCTGGCCCCCCGCCAGTCAGGAGCGGGTTGGCTGCCTGCGCGGCATTCAGTGGTGTAGCCGCTATCTCGACAGTCGGCGTATCGTCTGGTTCAACGATGAGAAGCAGGGTCTTGCCCTGCTCCAGCGCGGCAGAACCGACTGGGTGATCCGGCTGCTGCCCACCAATCAATCCCCCCTTGCCGCGCCATGGAAACGGGTCTCCGATATCGAGGTCTATCTCTACCTCAACAAGAGCCGCCAGGCCGATATCGCCGCCCTTGTCCAATCCCAGCAGCAGCTGATAGCGAGCGGCCGCTGGCAGCAAATGCAGGAGCGCTACTTCTCGGCCCTGCTGACCCCCGTCCGCTGATCAGGGCACCACCGAACAAACCGCCAAGAACCGTGTTTTATACAATCTTTTTTGCCACCAAAACCTGAACGAACAGTTCAAAACCCGTTCATGCCCGCTCGCTACACTGCCCCCTCGTTTATCGCTTTCAGGAGTTTGAAAACAATGATGTTGCATCTCACGAAGAGTTCCCTTGCCCTTGTTCTGCTGGCAGCCAGCGGCGCCCTCAGCGCGGCTGAAATCACCAACAACAATATCACCGAGGCCGACATCAAGGCGGCGCAGGATGCCTGGGGCGCGGCGCTCATCAAGATCAGCGATGACTATCGGGCCGGCGGCATTGAGCGCGCCAAAGCCACCGCCGAGGCGGTACTCGACAGCGCTTATGGCTACCAGCAGGGGCCGGTGCTGTTCAAACCCACCCTAGCCGGTGGCGAGCAGACCTTTCGCACCACCCGCGAGGGGGCGCTGGCCTATTTTGTCGGCAACAACAGCGCCTATCCGGCAGACACCGGCTTTGCTCTGAAAAACTGGCAGAGCTACCGCTATGACAATGCCGCCGTCTATATCAACGGCAACATGGCGCTGACCATGGGCAAGGTGCATCTGGTGGATCGCGACAACAAGGAGACCACAGTCGACAAGAGCTGGGGTTTCAAGAAGGGGGATGATGGCAAGGTACGCATCGTGCTGCACCACTCCTCTCTCCCTTACGGCGCCTGACTGGCTAAGTGCAGCTGACAGAGCACGCAACCTAAAACCAGACAACAAGCCCTGCCAGACTGGCGGGGCTTTTCTTTATCTGGCAAGGGCGCTCAGGACGCCATGGCCGAGCTCTCTTTACTGCTACCCTCAAGGGCAAACCATTGAGCGCACAACAGATCCATGCTTATCCATTACCTCGGGAGCCCTACACCATGACCATACTGCCCATCTATGCGGCCCTCCTTGCCCTGCTCTTTGTCCTGCTCAGCGTGCGCACCATTCGCACCCGTCACCGCCAGAAAGTGGCGCTCGGCCATGGCGATGATCCCGCCATGCTGCGGGCCATGCGGGTACACGCCAACTTTGCCGAGTATGTTCCCCTCGCCCTGCTGCTCATCTATTTCGTCGAAACCGGCAGCCATGCCCCCTGGCTGGTTCATCTGCTGGGGAGTGCCTTGCTGCTTGGTCGCCTCTGTCACGCCTTCGGCATGAGCCGCACACCGGAGAATTTTCGCTATCGGGTGGTGGGAATGGGGCTGACCTTCACCGTCATTTTGCTGAGTGCGGCCTGTCTCCTGCTCACCGCCCTGCTCTCCTGACCAGAACAGGTCAATCAAACGCGGATCTGCAGAAGCAGAAATAGAAAAGCCCTGCCGATATGGCAGGGCTTTTCGTTTAACCGTTCAGAGCTGGAGAGTGGCTCTCCTTGCCCTTACTGGTTGTGGCTGGCGCGACGGGGACGACGGGCCTGAGCCGGCTTGGCGGCGCCATCAGCCGGACGCTGACCACCCTGGGGTTTGGGCTTGCCGCCGTTGCCGGAGCGGTTAGCGCCACCGTTGTTGCCGTTGTTGCCGGAGCGAGCGGCACCCTGACGCTGGCCTTGACCTTGCGGACGCGGCGCACGGCGCTGCTCGCTCGGATCACGGGGCTCTTTGCGCAGCGGCGCGCCGATACCACGGGCGATGTTGTCGAGGGTCTCACGGGACGCTTCAAAGCCGGGCACCTGCTCGCAGGGGATGTTCTGCTTGGTCAGACGCTCGATGGCCTTGATCAGTTTCCCTTCATCGGCCGCAACTAGGGAGATGGCGTGACCGGCAGCGCCGGCACGACCGGTACGACCGATACGGTGCACGTAATCTTCCGCCACGTTCGGCAGCTCGAAGTTCACTACCTGCGGCAGCTTGTCGATATCGAGGCCACGAGCCGCGATGTCGGTCGCCACCATCACACGCACGCTGCCATCCTTAAAGCCGGCCAGTGCGCGGGTACGGGCACCCTGGCTCTTGTTGCCGTGAATGGCGGCGGCACTGATGCCATCTTTTTCAAGCTTCTCGGCAACGCGGTTGGCGATGTGTTTGGTACGGGTAAAGACCAGCACCTGCTGCCAGTTGTTGCTGGAGATCAGGTGGCTCAGCAGGGCAATCTTGTTGGCCTTGTCACACGGGTGCACCAGCTGCTCGATACGCTCGGCGGTGCTGTTGCGCGGGGCGACTTCGATCACTGCCGGGTTGTCCAGCAAGCCAGTGGCCAGCTCGCGAATTTCATCGGCGAAGGTGGCGGAGAAGAGCAGGTTCTGGCGCTTCTTCGGCAGCAGGGTCAGGATGCGGCGGATGTCGCGGATAAAGCCCATGTCGAGCATGCGATCCGCTTCGTCCAGTACCAGGATCTCCACCTCGTCAAACTTGACGGCATTCTGGTTGTAGAGATCGATCAGACGGCCCGGACAGGCCACCAGCACGTCCAGACCACGGCGGGTCGCCATCATCTGCGGGTTGATGCTCACGCCGCCAAATACCACGTGGCTGCGCAGGGGCAGATGCTTGCCGTAGTTGCGCACGCTCTCGCCCACCTGGGCGGCCAGCTCGCGCGTCGGGGTCAGTACCAGCGCACGGACGCGGTTCGGAGAGACCTTGCGTTTGCTCTCCATCAGACGTTGCAGCATCGGCAGGGTAAAGCCTGCGGTCTTGCCGGTCCCTGTTTGGGCCGCCGCCATCAGATCGCGGCCAGCCAGAACGGCGGGGATCGCTTGCTGCTGAATGGGAGACGGGGTGTCGTAGCCTTGTTCGGCAACGGCACGCAACAAGGGTTCGGCCAGACCGAGGGAAGTAAAACTCATAGTTACCTGCTAGGGATAGGGGCGCCGACAATCCGGGATGGGGCTCCTCTGCTGAGCCGATGCCATCTCGCCAGACTCGGGCCTGTTGAGAACACAACGATTTCCCCGGGGAGCAGAGCAAAGGGGAAAGAATAGGGGCGCAGTCTAGCGGAGTTATTGAGGAGAAACGAGAAAAATGTGATGTTCCTCCCAGCACGAGGAGAAAATCCCGCCTTCCCTGCCCCAATTGCTCCCGTGTATCCGATCTTTTACTACTGCCCTATTAACATCAGACACAATAAAAACACTCTGTTGTCAGCAAGGCACGGAGATCAAAAAGATCAGGGATGATGAGGTTTATATGAAGAGGCAATCAGGCTTTCCCATCAGATGGCCACTCTGGCTTGCCCTGCTGCTGTTGTGGGCGATGCCGGCACAAGCCGACAAGCAGGTTTTCACCGTGGCCTGGAGCCACTGGCCCCCCTTCAGTCAGCTCAACAATAAAGGGGAACTGGCAGGGCTCGATATCAGCCTGACCCGCCAGATCCTCACCAAGGCGGGTTTCACCCCCAAATTTCGTGAAATTCCCTGGGCCCGGGCACTCCATCTGGTAGAGCATGGCCAGCTGGATGTGGCGATGGGCGCGCTGGCGCTGCCGGAGCGCGAGCAATACGCCCGCTTCTCCGCCCCCTATCGCCACAGCGCCTACGTGCTGCTCAGCAACGATCCCATTCCCGGCCAGCAGGATCGCTGGGCCGGTTACCCGACCCTCTCTGCGCTGTGCAACGCCAAGGGGCTCAAGATCGGCAAGCTGCGCGGCACCCGCCCGATGCAGCAGTTGGAAAACTGCCCGGCACTCAAGGAGGTAACCGAGTACAACGCCGACGACCGGCTGATCGATCTGCTGCTCGCCCGCCGCCTCGACGGTGTCATCATGGAGTGGCAATACGCCCGTTATCGCCTCGATCAGCTCGGCGCCACCGGCTTTATCAGCTGCCAGTTGCTGCTCCACCACCAGCCGGTCAGCCTGATGTTTGCCAAAGAGAGCATCAGCGATGAGCAGCTCGTCAGCATCGACAAGGCGATCGCTACCCTGCCCAAAACCGATCGCAACTTTCCGCCCCCCACATGCCGCCTGAGCGCAGCCCCCGCTGGCGATGAACCCCCGCTGCATTAACCCGAACAGACAAAACAAAAAGGCGACCCAAAGGTCGCCTTTTTCATGCTGGCCAATCAAGCGTTGATCAGCCAGTTGGTCGTTATGCCGATCAGCGCAGCTGCGGGGTATGGGTCAATACCCCCTGATTCTGGGCGCGGTGACGCAGCAGATGATCCATCAGCACCAGCGCCAGCATCGCCTCGGCGATGGGCACGGCGCGGATGCCGACGCAAGGATCGTGGCGCCCCTTGGTGATCATCTCGGTAGCCTCACCCTCGGTGGTGATGGTCTTGCCCGGTACCGTGATGCTGGAGGTAGGCTTTAAGCCTAAGCTCACCACGATATCCTGACCGGATGAGATGCCGCCCAGAATGCCGCCCGCATGGTTGCTGGCAAACCCGGCCGGGGTCATCTCGTCACGGTGCTCGGAGCCTTTTTGCTCCACCACCGCAAAGCCGTCACCGATCTCCACCCCTTTCACCGCATTGATGCCCATCATAGCGTGGGCGATGTCGGCATCGAGGCGGTCAAACACCGGCTCACCGAGGCCCACCGGCACATTGCGCGCGATGACCTGCACCTTGGCGCCAATACTGTTGCCCTCTTTCTTCAGGTCACGCATGTATTGATCGAGCGCTTCCAGCTTGCCCGCATCGGGGAAGAAGAAGGGATTCTGCTCGATCTGCGCGGCATCAAACGCCTCGGCCTTGATAGGGCCAAGCTGGGAGAGAAAACCGGTGATCTCGATACCGTGCACTTGTTTGAGGTACTTCTTGGCAATGGCTCCCGCCGCTACCCGCATCGCGGTTTCGCGGGCGGAGGAGCGACCGCCGCCACGATAGTCGCGCTGACCATACTTCTGGTGGTAGGTGTAGTCAGCATGGCCCGGGCGGAACAGATCCTTGATATCGGAGTAGTCCTTGGAGCGCTGATCGGTGTTCTCGATCAAGAGCCCGATGGACGTACCGGTGGTCCTCCCCTCAAACACCCCGGAGAGGATCTTCACCTCGTCCGGTTCGCGGCGTGGCGTGGTGTAGCGGGAGGTGCCGGGCTTGCGCCGATCGAGATCTCCCTGCAGATCCGCTTCGCTGATCTCCAGCCCCGGCGGGCAGCCATCGACCACGGCGCCCAGCGCCAGACCGTGGCTCTCGCCGAAGGTGGTTACCCGAAAGAGTTGGCCAAAACTGTTCCCTGCCATAGGCGCTCCTGCTTAGTTCTTGTAGATGGCAAAATGATCCTGATACTGCACCAGCTCGTCACGCGTCATCACGAACACGCCGTGGCCGCCGTTCTCGAACTCTACCCAGGTAAAGGGGATCTCGGGGAACTGGGATTCCAGATGGATCATGCTGTTGCCCACCTCGACCACCAGCACGCCATCATCCTTGAGGAAGTCGGCAGCATTGGCCAGCAGGCGCTTGGTGAGCTTGAGACCATCGCTGCCGGAGGCGAGCGCCAGCTCCGGCTCGTGACGGAACTCGTCCGGCAGATCCGACATATCTTCGGAATCCACGTAGGGCGGGTTGGAGACGATGAGATCGTACTTGTCGCCCGCCGGCAGATCGCGGAACAGATCGGAGCGGATCGGGATAACCTGCTGCTCCAGCCCGTGATCGTTGATGTTGCGCTCGGCCACATTCAGGGCATCGACGCTGATGTCGATGGCGTCAACTTCGGCGTCCGGGAACTCGTGAGCCATGATGATGGCGATGCAACCGGAGCCGGTGCAAAGATCCATGATCCGGGTCGGCTCCTGCTTGAGGAACGGTGCAAAGCGGTTGGCCACCATCTCGGCGATGGGAGAACGGGGAATGAGTACCCGCTCGTCAACGTAGAACTCCCAACCGGCATACCAGGCCTTGTTGGTGAGATAGGGCGCGGGAACACGCTCCTGCACGCGGCGCACGATCAGTTCGGCAATCCGGTGACGCTCGCTGCTGGTGAGACGGGAGTGGCGCATCGCCGGATCCACGTCCGGCGGCAGATGCAACGCGGGCAGTACCAGCTGCACAGCCTCATCCCAGGCGTTGTCGGTACCATGTCCGTAGAAGATACCGGCGTCGTTGAAACGACTCATGGCCCAGCGCAACATGTCCTGGATGGTGTGCATCTCGGCAACCACCTCATCGATAAATATCTTGTCCAAATCCACCTCCAAGTCGAGTAATATCCGGCCCGAGAATTTTATACAGCGAGCAAGACGAGTACCTGATGAAAAAAACGCCCTCACCGACAGACGAGGAAACCCAGCTGTTCCGCGATGCGATAAAAGGTACCCGGAAAATCAAGCAAGATACCATAAGGGCCGAGTTACGCCCGGTCAAGCAGAAACGCGAAATGCGCGAAAGCCGCGAATCCCTTGGGGTTGACCACTATTTCAGCGATGAGTATCAGCCCCATCTCGAGGACGATGGCCCGACCCGTTACGTGCGCGAAGATGTGTCGAAATTCGAGCTGAAAAAGCTCAAGCGGGGCAGTTATCCGCCGGAGATCTACCTCGATCTGCACGGCATGAACCAGCATCAGGCCAAACAGGAGCTGGCCGCCCTGCTCACCCTCTGCCAGAAAGAGAACATTCACGTCGCCTCGGTGATGCACGGCATCGGCAAACATATCCTCAAACAGCGCATTCCGAGCTGGCTGGCCCAGCACCCCAACGTGCGTGCCTTCCATCAGGCACCACGTGAATGGGGCGGCGACAGCGCCATTCTGGTCTTGCTGGATATCGAGGAGTAGCTCGTAAAATCGGCAACCTATACTGAATATCAATACGTTATTGACAGTGGAGGTTGCATGTTTACACGAGGCTCCCATGCCGACATCAAGTCATCCCTCGACGCCATCGGTGCCGCCGTGGCGGTATTCAGCCTCGACAAGGATGACCACTTTGTTCTGGTATCAGCCAACGACACCTTCGCCAAGGCCTTCGAGATCGAGGTGCTTGGCTGCATTGGCAAACAGCTCAACGAAATGTTTCCCCGCTACATCACCAGCAGCATCGAGCAGCCGATGCACGAGTGCGTGAGTCAGCAGACCGGGGTAGAGAGCGAACTGCCCATCGATAGCCTGTCCCGCACCAGCTGGTGGCGCTTTGTCCTCTCCCCCATCATTCCCGAACAGGCACGGATCAACCGGATCATCGTCACCGCCATCGACATCACCGCCAAGAAGCAGCTGGAAGATGCGCTCACCACCAGTCGCCGCCGCTTTGAAGCGGTCGTCAACTCCGCCTATGACGGCATCATCAGCGTCAGCAGCGAATCGCGGATCGAACTTATCAATACCGCCGCCTGCGAGATGTTCGGCATCGACGAGAGCTATCTTGGCAAACGGCTGGAGACCCTGCTGCCGCAACGGTTTCGCGCCAATCACGACAGTTACTTCAAGGCGTTCAGCAACTCCCCCATCAATTCACGCCCGATGCATGCCCGCGCCTCCGTGGTAGGGCTGCGCCGCGATGGCAGCGAATTTCCGCTGGAGGTAACCATCGCCAAGATCAATATGGGTCAGACCACCGAGATGACCGCCATCCTGCGCGACATCTCCGAACGGGCGCGGCTGGTGGAAGAGCTGAAGGTCGCCGCCACCACGGATCCCCTGACTGGTATTGCCAACCGGCGCCGTTTCGATGAGCTGGTCAACGCCGAGATGCAGCGCTGCCAGCGCTTTGGTCACACCATGAGCCTGCTGCTGATCGACATCGATCACTTCAAGGAGGTCAACGACAACTTTGGCCACCAGCAGGGGGATCAGGCGATCCTGAGTCTGGTCAACCGGATCGGCAAACAGCTGCGCGAGGTGGACATGCTGGGACGCTGGGGCGGCGAGGAGTTTATCGTGCTGCTGCCGGAGACCTCGCTGGAGCTGGCCTGGGCCAGCGCCGAGCGGATCAGACTGGCGGTGGAGTCGGCCCGCCATGCGCTATCCGGGGCGCTTGAGGTCTCACTCACCATCAGCATCGGGATCAGCGCCAGCAAAGGCCCCCTCGACAGCGTGGAGAAGATGGTCAGACGGGCCGACACCGCCCTCTATATGGCCAAGAAACAGGGGCGCAACTGCTGTCGCAAGGAGGAGCCGGAGCCGACCTGATGGCTCGGCCCCTCCTTCGGTCACGGCGGCTTGCCCCTCGGCCAGCCACAAAGAACCATTCATTCGTTATCGCAACCAGTTCGGAGCCACGCCACCTTGAGTGGCGTGATGCTTTTTACCCGCCCCCATACATAGATTGTTTCACTGGCGTAACAGAGTTAACCATCGCTTTTGCACAGATGAAATAATGGAGCTCGGCCACCGCGGCAGGTCTCTTATTGCGACAGCGCTTTGCCGCGACATTGCCCCCCTCCGATCACCCTCAGATAGCGGTCAAGCAGACTCCGAATGACCAGCAAACACGATGCAAAGTGAGCACAACCGGATTAAGGATGATCGGGAGTCACAAAGGTCGTTTCACTCATAGTCCACCGGTTGAGGGTGGTCGGCAAAATGGCAGAGGTTTATCCGGTGTCAAAGGTACCGGAAAATGCACCGTCAGCATGCCGCCGTTGGCCAACTGCCAATCGAAAAAGTCATCAAATCCGGCACTTGTCACGGCACGGATCACCTTGGCGACGACCCCATGTGCAACCAGCAGCACCCGCTCCCCTTGCGCGTTCGAGGTCAGTTCGAGCAGCCCTTGCGACACTCGGGCAACTACCTCATCCAGCGTTTCACCACCGGGTGGTGCCTCTGCCCAACGCCGGGTAATATTGCGCGCCCACAGCTCGGGATAACGCGATTTCGCCTCTGCCTGTGTCACCCCCTCAAACAGGCCGACATGCCGCTCACGAAAGGCTGGCGCAAGCTCCACTGGCAAATCCAACTGGCGAGCGAAGATCGCAGCACTCTCTCTGGTTCGCAGCAGCGGCGAAGCCAGCAGCCGATCGAACGGGGCCTGAGTGGCCGCTATCTCGTCAGCCAATCGGGCAATGTGCCTCTGGCCACTCTCATTAAGCCCGATATCCAGCGCGCCCTGATACCGTCCTTCCGCATTGGCTTGCGTCTCGCCATGGCGGATAACAACCAGCTCCATACCAACCTCCTTTGTTGGGGTTACCCTGGTTTTACTTCCCTTTGGGATAACGGGGATGCTCGTCCTGGATCGGCAACCATGGCAGCTGGCTGTCGGTATGGATGTGGTAGGTTGGCGCAACAGCATCCGGATTATCGAGGGAGGCGATGGCCAACGTGAGATATTCAGGGTACTGGATGCTGCGATACGTGAGGGTGGAGCCACACTCGGTGCAAAATCCCCGGCGGATAAAGTCTGAAGACGCATACTCGGTCGGTTTGCCGCATAACCACTGCACCTGTTCGGCGTGAAAGTCCATCCAGGCCCCGACCGGTGCCCCCGTGGTACGCTGGCAATCCCGACAGTGACAAAAATCGGCCGCAAAAGGTGCAGTCAGCACCTCATAGCGGATCACCCCGCAATGACAACCGCCCTTCATCTTGCCCCCTTTGTTGCAATTTTGCACAAGCCAAAGAGCTTACCAATATAAACCGATCGTTCACATCAATTTTCTCAATGGAATAAGCGAAAAAGTGCCGAGATAAAAATGCGCTATATAGCAAGACCTCACCATGTTGGTGATAAATGATAGTTTACCAATAGGGGGATTACTCCCCTCGCGTGCAATGAGAGGATTCATTTAATGATGAAGAATGAATTAGCCCGCAGTGTGTAAAAATTATCAGTTGACGCCAATTTATGGAGCTAACCAATCGACATGTAAAACGGCTACCCCTCACTTCTCCCAACACCATTTTATTTCAATTTTCAGATAAAAATCGTTCTATAAACCAAGACTAAAGCACCATTGAAAATACAAGATAATATTCGGCGATATAATTTTTGAATTAACGAGGAGAGGGAGCCCCCCTCTCCTCTCTAATTGTCAATATCACGCCACCTTATTTGGCAGGCACCACAACCCAGGGGCTACCTTTGGCGGGATCATCCCCCTGCGTCCACCATTTGGCCTGATAGACAACACCTTTGTAGCTCACCTTGCTACCGGCGGTATAGACCTTGGTCGCTTCCCAGGCCGGGTTGCCGCCGATGGGCGGTTCGCTCGGATCGACCGGCGGCGGGGTCAGTTTGTCCACGACCCGTACTTTCGGCCAATTGGCGTGGGAGCCGTAGAAGTTGGTCACGCACTTCTGGTAATCGCCCGGCACCAGCGCCGAGTAGGCGGTCTGGAAGCCAACCAGCTCACACTCGAAGGAGTAGCCGCCCGGACGATCCGGGTAGTATTTCCAGTTGCCATCCCAGTTGGTGTAGAGCACGTCGGTGGCACCGTTGAGGTTGAGGCTGCCATAAGGCGTCTGCTGCCAGCAGGTATTCTTCTCATCGGCCTTGACCGGGATCTGGTAGTGATTGGCCAGCCCTTCCCAGTAACGAATACGGTTGACCGGCTGCCCCTTGTCCTTGTTCTGTTCGCCACACTCGATGCCGCCATTGATGACGTTGATGGTGGTGCCAAAGCCATAGCCGATACCGGCATCCACTTCCCGTTTGGAGGGTACCCAGGTGCGGTCAATCACGTGCAGCATGGCCGGCTTGGGCGCCTGTGGCGTCAGGAAGAACCAGATGGCCGAGGCGAGGTTGAGCCAGGAGTCGGCCACCAGCCCCGGGTTGTTGAGCAGCACGGAGGCATCGCCATCGAACATCGCCTCGGAGAAGGCGCCGTAGTTGAAGTGGTAGGAGAGCTGCTTGGCACCGCGGCCAAAGTAGCCTTGTCCGGTACTGCAGGGCCACTTCTTGTTTTGCCAGTCGTTCTGACCGCAGCCGGTGGTGTAGCCGGTCTGTCCCTCTGACCAGCCCATCTCGCGCACATGCACCAGCGCCTGCTGCCACTCTTCCAGCCCCAGCGGGTTGTCGGAGACATTGTCCTTGGAGATATGCCCCCCCGTCTCCTGAGAGAAGTGGGCAAAGGCGGTCACGATGGATTTTTTACAGATCGCATCGGAATCGCGCCCGTCAGTATATTCGCCACAAAAAGCCGGGAATTTACCGATAGCACGCAAGAACCGGACATAGGTGTATTCCGGCGCTGCCATCTGGGTTAAATAATCCCATTCCGACTGGGGAAATACCCGTTCAACCCGTTTTACGTTGTCAGGGTTGCTTGCCAACCCGGGTTCAATGGCATCGACTATTTTATTGGATCGGGTCGCCAACGCCTTGGCCCAAATTGCATACATGGGATTGGCTGTCTTGGCTTTTTCCACGGCAGCCACATCAGAGGCAGCAATAACATATCCACCGGGGTTCTGCGGATCGGGTTGAATATTCATGGCTGCGCTCATTGCACTATAACTTGGCAATGCGCAGGCAGCCGCAATCAACCAGGCACAACGCTTGGGTTTGAACATAAATCACAGTCCTTGTTTGAATATAGGGCGCTACAAGAGTAGGTGTTTTATTAACTAAATTCACGATGAGAATTAAGAAATAAAACAGATTTGTGAGCCATTTCACCTTGTCAGGAAAATTAGCAACGAACCGACATAAAGAACTCATACGAAACAATTTTTGACAAGGTGGCACCAGTAAAACTGGATCCGCGCGAGTGGATGGAGTGGCTACCACCCGTACATTTTTTTAGACGCAAAAAATGGCTGACAAGAGGAGCTTGTCAGCCATTTGAAACTATCAAGCAGCAGGGAGGCTAGCGACTCAGGATTCTGCTTTCACCGCGCGGATCAGAATGTTGCGCGGCGTCATCGGTTTGGCGCAGAACTCCCCCACCTCGACCCGATAACCCTGCTCTTGCAGGAACAAGGCTCTATCGAGGGCAAGCCAGATCTCGAGGGGACGACGAAACAGGTGACGCACCAACTCCATCCGGGCGACAGCACCAAAACGCGCCTCCCCTTTGGCCACAAAGGCGTCGTAGTCCAGTCCGCTCGGCAACGCGATCCCCTTGCGCTCGGCAGCCCAGTCGCAAAATGCCGCGAAACTGCCGGTCAGCAGGCTCTTTTGCATATTGGGCACCGGCAGATACTCATCGATCCCGCGCACTTCCCGTTGCAGGCAATCAAAGGCGAGCCGCCACACCACCTCCTGCTCACGCAAGCGGGTGATCCGCGCGCCGCCGGTCACCGTCTCCTGCAACGGCAGTTTGAGATCGGCCTTGGCCAGACGCAGCGCACTGCCCTGAGCGGCTTGAGAGAGAGGACGGTAATCCGGGGTGCGGATCAGATGGTAACAGCAGGGGGAGATGGTCACCCCGCGGGCACTGCGCTCGGCCACTTGCGCCAACAGATGGGTGTGCAACTCGCCACAGGCATGCAGTGCCATGGCGTGGTGCTCGGGCGCAATAAGCTCGGCAGACTCGGGAGCAAAGGCATCGGCGCAGCAGAAGGTCATGGTGGCGCCATCACGCTCAGCCAGCTGACGACCCTCTTCACAGAGCTGCTCTTGCAATTCGAGGCTCAAGACCGACGCGTGACGGTGACGTGACACCAGTCGCCCAAGATGCCCCTTGCCGGCACACCACTCCAGATAAGGTCCCTGATGTGCGGGCAGGCTGGCAGTGAAGGCCTCGATTTGAGCCTGCTTGCGCCCCGGCATATGCAGCGCCATTTCCTTGCTGCAACTGATAGGCTCGGGGGTAAAAGGCTCAAGCTGACTGAGTTGCAGCAATGCCTCGCCATCGGCAATCCAGGGGGAGAGCAACGAACCAAGGGCCGCCATGTCGCCATCAAGCTCAGCCAGTTGCTCCAGCGTGAGAGCATCGAGCTGTGCCGCCAGCTCCGGCGCCTTGTTGGCAAAGGGCATGGTCAGGTGATGATAGGGCTGATATTGCCACCAGCGCCGATGGCGGATCAGCAGCTGATCCAGTTGTTGAAAGCGTTGCGCCAGCACAGGAGCCTCTATCCGGCAGTCAAAAGGAGGCTCATTCTAGCGATCCCGCTTCAAATTGCACTCCTGCTGCGCAGTAAAGTACCGTTCAGGGGTGTAGCCTGACCCGGCTTGCTACCCGACCTGACAAAATGCGGGGTTTTATGCTATATTCCGCCCCCTCTTTGATGCGCCCCGCCCGATGCGGGTCGTTTTACTACCAACCAGGGGATCAATAACATGACCATCAACGCCATCCTGCAAGCGCGCGCAGGCGCCAAGTGTGAACTGTGCGGCGCCGAGCAGGCACTGACCGCTTTCGTGGTACCCCACTCCCCCGCCAGCGATGATGATCACAGCGTGGCCATCTGCGATACCTGCCGCGGCCAGCTGGAGCAGCCGGAGACCGTGGTTGTCAACCACTGGCGCTGCCTGGGCGACAGCATGTGGAGCCAGGTACCGGCCGTTCAGGTCATGGCATGGCGCCAGCTGAAAGCCCTCTCCGCCCAAGGCGAAGTGTGGGCTCAGGACATGCTGGACATGATGTATATGGAAGAAGAGACCAAGGCCTGGGCCGAAGCGGGCATGGCTTCCGAAGATGACGACAGCGTGCCGACCGTTGACTCCAACGGCGCCGTGCTGCAAGAGGGCGACTCCGTTACCCTGATCAAGGATCTGGACGTCAAGGGCGCCGGCTTTACCGCCAAGCGCGGCACTCTGGTCAAGGGCATCCGCCTGACCAACAACCCGCTGCATATCGAAGGCAAGGTCAACGGTGTGCAGATCGTGCTGGTCGCCGCCTACCTGAAAAAGGCGTAATACCGCTCGGCAACTTGTGCCGACGACAATAAAAGGATGGCCAGCCGCCATCCTTTTTTATTTGCCGCCGCTTTATGGGCCGCGCAGTTATCAGCTGTACAGAAGTAATTTTCAGCCATCGCCAAACCGCCTATTTTCGCCAATACCACATGTTGCAAACCAGCCATACACCTGACCCATATTTGTACGTTGTGGTGTGCAGCTATGTGGCTCTCTCCCCTTTTATCCTGAAGCACACCTCCCCAGAGCCCGCTGTTGCGCCGGTTTGATTACGCCAACCTAGTCACACTTACTGTCACGCTTGCCTTGACCACTATTGGCTGATAACAGCAAGGCTTTGCTCGCCTGCCCGTATAGGCTCACAAGCGGAACGCTCTCGTCCAACAGGACTCTTATCAGATGGCGGTAATATATTGGTGGCCAAGCTCTTTTTCCTCGATGGCTGGCAAGCTCGTCTCGCAAGGCTGCTCGCGCGGGAAATTGGCTAGAAACAGCTGGGCTATTTTGTGAGCAAGGACAAAAATTGACTAAAAGCAGGTCATGAATGCTTGACTTTATATTTTAAAAAAGAAGGAGAAACGAGGTAAGGCGATAAGAAAATAACGGTGTAAATAACCCCTCCCCCAATCGATGGAACAGCTCGAAAAAATTGGTGCAAGTGTTGTGCTCGCTGTTGTGCTCGCTAAAAGTAACCCCGTGGACGGGTCGGCAATATATCGGGCAGATGACCAATATTGTCCGGTTAAACACCCCCGTTAATTTGTCATCAGTTGTTCAGGCACTGAACATAAGCGATGAATCGCAAGGTAGAAAATGGCGATAACCGGATAAAAAACAGCCCCGTCACACGCTCTGTTGCGACGGGGCCGTCTTGATGGTTTCAGGCGGGAGAGGTCACGCCCCCTTTTTCTGGCGGGCCTTGTGCTCTTCCAGCAGGTTCTCCGGCGGGGGCGGCACCTGCAGGTAGAATCCCTGCATGGTCAACGCCTCCATCACCTTGCCGACCTCGGCCAGCCCGAGGGGTTTGGCCGGGTCCAGTTTGGTCATCAGCACCAGCTCGGGACGACCAAAAACCGCCATCAAGGGGGCCGGTACGCGGGAAAAGTCCTCTCTTCTTTCAACAAAAAGGTAGGTCTCGGCTTTTTTGCGACTTTTATAGACTGCACACAACATGGAAATTGATATAATCCGACGAGTTTATTGCCTCTGATGGGGGCAAACTATAACATCAGGAATTGAATAACAATAACGGATTAGCATCTCTGCCTCGGGGAAGATTCATGGTTGAGCGCGATAACGAATTGAAAGGGACCACCTTCACTATTTCTGTGTTGCATATCAGCGATGGCGAGCCAGAGCGGATCCGTCAGTTGTTGGCGGAAAAAGTGGCTCAGGCGCCCTACTTCTTTAATTGCGCACCGCTGGTGATCAATGTTTCCCGACTGGAACAGATCCCCGACTTCGAACAGCTCAAGGAGCTGGTGGAGTCGGAAGAGTTTGTGCTGGTCGGCATCACGGGCGCGCGAAGTGAAGAGATGAAGACGGCGGCCAAGGCGGTGGGCCTTGCCGTAATGGCCTCGGGCAAGAGTCGCAAGAGCGATCCCCAACCTGAGCCAGAGCCGGTGGTGGCACCTGCCGCCCCCGTTACGCCCCCTGAGCCGGAGCCGGCCCCCCTCATCCCGACCCGGGTGCATGTGGGCCCGGTGCGCTCCGGCCAGCAGATTTATGCTGCCGGCACCTCGCTTGTGGTGCTGGGCTCAGTCAGTCCGGGGGCCGAAGTGCTCGCCGATGACAGCATTCATATATATGGCACCCTGCGTGGCAGAGCCATAGCCGGAGCCCGCGGCAATACCCGGGCCCGGATCTATTGCCAGCAATTACAGGCCGAGCTGCTCTCCATCGCTGGCACATTCCAGCTTAGCGATGCATTGCCGGCAGGCCTCATCCAGCAACCGGTCCATATCCGGCTGGATAATGAACAACTCCGTATAGACCGTATCAAATAGAGTTACAAGGAAGCGAGAATGGCGCGAATCATAGTCGTTACATCGGGTAAAGGTGGCGTTGGCAAGACCACAACCAGCGCGGCCCTGAGTACCGGTTTAGCCCAGCGTGGCCACAAAACTGTGGTCATCGATTTTGACATCGGTCTGCGAAACCTGGACCTCATCATGGGCTGCGAGCGCCGCGTGGTGTATGACTTCGTCAACGTCATCAACGGTGAGGCCAACCTCAATCAGGCCCTCATCAAGGACAAGCGCAGCGAGAACCTCTATATCCTGCCGGCATCCCAGACCCGTGACAAAGATGCCCTGACCAAAGAGGGTGTCGAGAAGGTGCTGGAGCAACTGGCCGAGATGAAGTTTGACTACATCGTCTGCGACTCTCCGGCGGGGATCGAAGCGGGCGCCCTGATGGCCCTCTACTTTGCCGACGAGGCGATCGTCACCACCAACCCGGAAGTCTCTTCCGTGCGTGACTCCGACCGGATCCTCGGCATCCTCTCCTCCAAATCCCGTCGTGCCGAGCGCGGTGAAGACCCTATCAAGGAGCACCTGTTGCTGACTCGCTACTGCCCGACCCGCGTCAATCGCGGCGACATGCTGAGCGTGCAGGACGTGCAGGAAATCCTGGCCATCCCGCTGCTCGGGGTGATCCCGGAGTCACAGGCTGTGCTGCGTGCCTCCAACTCGGGCGAGCCGGTCATTCTGGACAAGGAGTCCGATGCCGGTCAGGCCTATGATGATGCGGTTTCCCGTCTGCTCGGTGATACCAAGGAATTTCGTTTTCTGGAAGAAGAAAAGAAGGGCTTCTTTAGCCGACTGTTCGGGAGTTAAACATGTCATTATTGGATTATTTTCGTTCCAACAAGAAACAGAACACCGCACAACTGGCCAAGGAGCGGTTGCAGATCATCGTTGCTCACGAGCGTTCATCCAGGGGGGGGCCGGATTACCTGCCCCAGCTCAAGCAGGATATCCTCGACGTGATCCGTAAATACGTCAACATCGATCCGGACAAGATCACCGTCCAGATGGATCAGAAGAGTGACGAGCTCTCCGTTCTCGAGCTCAACATCACCTTCGCCGATGACAACAAGAAGGGATGAGCTGACGCCATATGCGTGACCCCTTCCCTCAATGAAGACCGGATCCCCTGGCTGGATCCGGTTTTTTATTGCCTCAACCTGGCGAAGTGCCTGCAACCGGCTCGCCAAGGGGTCTGGCGACAGCTAGAATAGCGCCGCCTTCGCTTGCATCGGCCAGCGAGGTTTCTTCTCTTTTTTCTGGAACAGAACTTATGTCCTTGAATGACGAAATGCACAGCGTCGAAGAGCTGCTCGACACCGCCCTTGAACTCTTTATGGAGCTGGCCTCCGACAACCTGCCGGAGCAGGAGATCATCCGCTTCAATCAGGAGTTCAACGATCGCGGCCTGCTGGCAGAAACCGATCCGGCCGACGACTGGGAAGCGGATGTGGGTTTTGCCGTGAGCGATGCCGAGTACGCCGAGATCTGGGTTGGCCTTGGCAACGAGCAAGAAGAGTACGAGCACCTGTTTGCCCGCATGCTGCTCTCCCGCCGTGTTGACGAGAAGTTCTGCCACATCGAATGGCTGCCCCAATAATTCCGGATCCCGATGATCCGAGCCAGTATGTCTGGGAGTCTGACTCTGACGCCCGGCAGATGGCGCCTGAAACCCCGGCCCCCTCATTGGGGCGCCGTGTGTTGAAGTGGGTTGGCAAGGCCTTGCTGGCCGGGCTTGTCTGCTCGGTCGTCTCCGTCTTGCTGCTGCGCTTTATCGATCCCCCCATGTGGAGCTGGCGCATCGAGCGAGCCCTCTTTCCGCCTGCCAAAGTGGCACAAGTGCGCCACGAGTGGGTGGATCTGGAGTCCATCTCCAAAGAGCTGCAACTGGCGGTGATTGCCGCCGAAGATCAGCGCTTTGCCGACCACAACGGCTTTGACATGGATGCCATCAATGCAGCGCTCAAGCACAACCAGCACAGTGAACGGGTACGGGGTGCCAGCACGCTGAGCCAGCAGACCGCCAAGAATCTCTTTATGTGGAGTGATCGCAGCTTCCTGCGCAAAGGGCTGGAAGCCTGGTTTACCCTGCTGATGGAGCTGGGCTGGGACAAATCCCGCATCCTCGAGATGTATCTGAACATTGTGGAGTTTGGCCCGGGTATCTATGGCGCTGAAGCCGCAGCCAACTACTACTTCGGCAAACCGGCCAGCCGGCTGACTCGCTACGAGGCCTCCCTGCTGGCCGCCGCCCTGCCCAATCCCTGGCGCTATCGGGTCAAGCCCCCTTCGCCCTATGTGCAAAAGCGGGCGGTCTGGATCCGCCGTCAGATGGGGCAACTGGGTCAGGTGACCCTCAACCGGGTCTATCAGGCCAATTGATCATCAGGCGCCACCGGATTTTACCGGTGGCTCCTGCCCCGCCTCTGCCGGCTCCTGATTGAGGGGCAGAGAGTGCCACCACCAGCTCTCCCGTCGTCGCTTGATCTGCTGTCGTCTTGTCCGTAACCGCATCGCGTCGCCCCCACGCCTATTCACCCGCCACTTAACCATACCCCCGATATGACCGATTGGACAGGTCGTACCCCGCGGCGTACTGGTCTGGCCGCCACGGCCAATAATTGTTACAGTAGCGGCCTCGATGTATCTGGAGTGATTTCATGGAACAGCGTACCCCGGATCAGCTGGTCGAATGGGCCTATGATCAGTTTCTTGAGCAGGCCGCCGACATGCTTGCCCCCGAACAAATCGTCGATATCACCCTGGAGTTTGAACAGCGTGGCGCCGTGGAGGCGACCCTGCCCAATGCCGACTGGTCGGCAGAGCTGGGTGAGCCGGTTGATATGGAGCGCTGGGTCGAAGTGTGGGTGGGTCTGCTGGATCATCAGGAGGAGTTCGAGGTGATCTTCGCCACCTTCCTCCTGCCCCGCCTGATCACGGAAAATCAGGTTTATGTGCGCTGGCACCGCCAGCAACAGGCATAAAAAAGGCGCCATCGGCGCCTTTCTTTTTTCTGGCTTCCCATGCTCAGGGCTGCGCTGCGATGGCCTTGGCCAGACAGCGACGGCACCAGCAGGCACTGGCCGCCGTCATCGGCAAAGTCGGCAACTGACTGCACCAGCACTGCTCGATGGTCATCCCGGCAGAGACGGCGCAATAGGCCGGTTCACCACAGCCCGGACAACAGTGGGTGCTCCTGGTGCCATCCAGCTCGGCCATCACTGCCAGCTGGGCATCGCTCTCCATCGCCGACCAGTGACCGATCTCGGTCAGGGTGCGACCGCAGCCAAGGCAGAGGCCATCCTTTGCCTTGCACAGCCCGATGCAGGGACTCGGCACTTACTCCTGCTCCCCGCTCTGGGCAGCAGACCCCGCCTCGGTCAGGGTGATGGCATTGTCTTCAATGACGATCTTGCCCTGCTTGTAAAGGCCGCCGATCGCCTTCTTGAAAGTGCCTTTGCTCATGGCAAAAAGCTTGTAGATGAGCTCGGGTTCGCTCTTGTCACCCACTGCCAGACTGCCACCCTGCTTTTTCATCCGGGCCAGAATGCGCTCGCCGGCATCGTCCACCTTGGCCATACCCGGCTTTTGCAGGGTCAGATCCAGCTTGCCATCGTCGCGCACCTGCTTGACCCAGGCGGTCTGCGGACGGCCCGTCATCACCCGGCCGAACACTTCGTTGCGAAACAGCATACCGGGGTACTGGCCGTTGACGATCACCTTGATGCCGAGGGGAGAGTGTTCACCGGGCAGAGCGGTCACCTCGTCTCCCGCCTTGAAGGGGGGCTTGGCGGTGCTCAGGAAGCGCTCGAGGCGGCTGGTACCCACCATGCGCCCCTCGTTGTCCAGCATCAGACGCACCAGATAGACGTGACCCACCTGCATCGGCTTGTTCTGCTCGCGGCTTGGCACGAACAGATCCTTTTTCATGCCCCAGTCGAGGAAGGCACCGATCTTGTTGGCGTTGACCACCTTCAGACCGGCAAACTCGTCCACCATGGCAAAAGGCTTGTCGGTGGTGATGACCGGCTCGCAGTCGGCATCCAGATAGAGGAATACCTGTACGCTCTCCCCCTCCTTGATCCCCTCGGGAAGCTGGCGCTTGGGCAGCAGCAGCTCGCCGTATTCGTCGGCTGCCAGCCAGGCGCCGCGATCTTCGAGTTCAACGACGGTGAGGGTGTTCATCTTGCCAATCTGTATCATGGTGCTCTCTTTTTTCATTACCCGGACGGGCCGGCTGGATCACGGCCCCTATGGCCGCGCATGTTACCCCAAGAGGGGTGATCCGGCCTAGTCCCCTCGCCTCACTCTGACCGGCCGATGGCGATATAATCGCCATTCAACCGTCCCTTTGCTGCAAATACCCCCACATTTAGGTAGACTTCGCGGCTGCTCAAATCCAGAGGAACTGTCGATGAACCCATCCACTCGTACCCGTCATCTCAATCAATGGATCCAGACCCACAGCCAGCAGGCGATGACTTATCCCGCTCTGCACGGCTTTTTGTGTGCCCGTCTGGTCGGGCCGGATGCCCCTGACTGGCAGGCCCCGCTGGCCGGTCTGTTGCCCCATGACGCCGAGCTGGATGAAAAGAGTGGCGAGGCCCTCACCCATCTGATCGCCGAGCTGGAAGCGCAGGCAGATGAAGCCCAGCTGGCCCTGCCGAGCCAGTGCCGCCTCCCCACCGACAACCCGCAGCAGGTCTTTGAACAGAGCCACCCGCTCGGGCAGTGGTGCTACGGCTTCAGTCAGGGCTTTGCCACCTGGCCCAAGCCAAAGGATTTGAATGACCCGACTACCCAGTATCGTTTCAGTCTGGCCGCCGAGCTGAGCCTGTTTCGCGACAAACAGATGGCGCAGATGCTCTATAGCGCCGCCGCCAGCGAACTCCCCTTTGTCGAGTTCTGCAAACGCCAGCGCCAGAACATGAAGACAGCCCTCAACCAGCTGCTCCAGCTCGATCAGTATCAGGCCGCGCCGAGCGCCGATGTAGCCCTCGACAGCGAGCAGGCCCAGCAGTGGCAACGCTGGTTCGAGCTGGCGGATAACTGCCGGGACCACCAGGCCCGCCTCGGCTGGTTCGAGAAGATCATCGCCGATGCCAACCCGCTGTTTGATGCCAGTTTCTGGCAGCAGCTGGGTGGCCACGGCTGGAGCGCGCCGGAAGTCCGCCCCTTGCTGGCAGCCCGCGCCGGTCGTGCCGACTGCCTGCTGCGCCTTGGCAAGCTGGACGAAGCCAGGGAGGAGTATCTGGCACTGCTGGCCATCTGTATTCCCGACGAGCTGGGTTGCCGCTACAACCTCTCCTCCCTCTATGCCCTGCAGGGCGACTGGCAGGCGCTGGCCGAGCTGCTGGTACGTTTCGACGAGGCCTCCAGCTGGTTGCTCTACAACCGCGCACTGATGATCTTTGCCTGCGAAGGGGCGGATGCCGCCCGACCCCATCTGCTGGCCGCCATCAATGCCAACCCGCACGTTCCGGCCTGTCTGCTCGGTCAGCGCAAGCTGCCAAAGCAGGAGCCGATGAGCTGGCAGGCGGGCAGCCGCGATGAGGCAGCCCTCTACACCATGCACACCCGCGAGGCCTGGCTCAAGCAGAGCGCCCTGCTCTGGCTGCGCAAGGGCTGACCACTTCCGGATTAAAATCCCGGCGAACTGACCCGGTTTTTGTCTGATGGCGTGCGTCACCGCACATTTCATCGCAACCGGGTCAGACAAACTCGCTTGAGTTTCGTATCATCAATGTCAAAGTATCAAAAGAAACTGCATCTGATGCAGCCGTCACAGCAGGGTGTAATATGTCAAAAATCATAGCGTTACTCGCTCACTACCCGCCCTATCAGTTGGTACATGCCGCCGAAATGCTACGGGATACCTTCGAGCAGTTTTACGAACAGCGTTACCAGCTGACCGTCCCCCAGTGGCGTCTGATGATGGTGCTCGGCCCCAACTACCCCATCAGCCAGAAAGAGCTGGTCGAGGCGAGCGGCATGGACAAGGTGCGCATCTCCCGCGAGATCCGCCGTCTGGCCGAAAAAGGCATCATCTTCACCGAAAACAGCGAGCAGGATAAGCGCATCAGCCTGGTCTCCCTGACCGATAGCGGCCTCGCCCTGTTCCAGCAGCTCAAGAGCGAAGCGGGCAGCTGGCAGCATACCCTGACCGACTACCTGCCCAGTGAATCCCGCGAGGCAATCCGCCAGCATCTGCACAGCGTCAGCGCGGCCATCGAACAGCTGCACTCCCTCGACAAGGAGAAATAGGATGGATCTGAAGAAATTTGCCACCATGGACGTCAACATGCTGCTGAGCCTGATCAATATGCAGCTGCGTGATCGTTACGATGATCTGGAAGACCTCTGCAAGGCGCAGGATCTCGATCAGGCGGCACTGGAAGCACGGCTGGCCAGCGGTGATTTTCACTACCAGCCAGAGCAAAAACAGTTCAGATAGGGATCGGGATCACAACGTCAGCAGCCACAGTGGCACCGGGGCCAAAACCTGATATGGTCACTCAAGCCTCGGCAGTGCGATGAACGGATACATCACACTGTCATACGAGGGCACTACTCTTGCTGCCAGTGAGCAAACCCAAGGATGATCCCATGACGTTGAACCGCGAACATTTCCTGATCATGCTCTGCATGCTGCTGATGATCAGCCTCTTCACCCCGCAGATCCCGCAAAGCGTCGAACAGTGGCTCACTGCGCTGATGGTTGGCTCCCTCGCGGCTGTGGTGTTGATGCTGATACGGGGTTGCCGCCGCTTTATGCTGGAGTAGTCTCTGCACCTGCCAGCGGTTCCCGCACGCAACAAGCGTGAAAAAACAAACGCAGCCTGATGGCTGCGTTGTTGTTTATGGCGGAGCGGATCGTCCTTGCTGGCAAACGGTTTAGATAGCCAGCGTCTCGAGCTGCGCCTTGGCGGCTTCAATCCCCTTGCTCTGGGCATCCGGGCCCATGCCCATCCCCTCGGCGTAGATGAAATCCACCTCCTTGATACCGATGAAGCCCAGCACGGTGCGCATGTAGGGGGTCACCAGATCGGTGGCACTGCCAACGTGCATGCCGCCGCGGGGGCTGATAACCAACGCACGGGTGTTCTCAACCAGGCCGACCGGGCCGGTTTCGGTGTAACGGAAGGTGACGCCGGCACGAGCAACCAGATCGATCCAGTTTTTCAGCTGGGTCGGGATGTTGAAGTTGTACATGGGGGCGGCAATCACCACCAGATCGCTCGCCTTGAGCTCTGCGATCAGCTCGTCGGACTGGGCGATCACCGCCAGTTGACGTTCATTGAGGTTGTCACCACCGCGCAGGCCGGAGGCCAGCTCGCCATCCAGCACCGGCAGGTTGAGGGCCGCCAGATCACGCACGGTGACGGCATCATCCTGATGGTCAGCCAGGAAGCCGTCGATCAGGGCGTTGGATTGGGAATATTGACCCAGGATGCTGGATTTGAGAACGAGGATATTGGCCATGGTGAAACTCCATTTGGTTGTCGGTTGAACAGCTGCGCTGTCGATAGAGGTCACTCTAAACATTGCGCTTCTTTGCTGATAGCGAAAATAGATGCTCAACTTGTTCAAAAATTTTGATATTGGTTGATTGCGCGGCAACGGGCGCATCAACCCTTGGCAGAACAAACGATTGCCGCTATGATCCGCCGCACTTTTTTCAGTGACCCGGATCCCATGGCCCACTCGCGCAGCCACTCCCCTTTCGCCGGTGCAGTCTGGATGATGGTGGCAGGCCTCTGTTTCGCCGCCGTCAACAGCCTGAGCCAGTATGTCAGTTTCAAGCTTGGCCTCCCCTCGACCCAGGTTGCCTTTCACCAGTACCTGATCGCCCTGATCTGCCTGCTGCCCTGGCTGATCCGCCACGGTTTGCGCCAATCCCTGATGACCAACCAGCTGCGCCTGCATCTGTTGCGGGTCGCTCTGGCAGTGATCGGCATCCAGTTCTGGCTCTGGGCGCTGGCCGAACCCGTTCCCATCTGGCAGGGTATCGCCCTGCTGATGACGTCACCGCTGTTTGCCACTCTGGGCTCCGCTCTCTTTCTCAAAGAGCAGGTGAGCCGCGCCCGCATCGTGGCTACTCTCTCCGGCTTTGTCGGCGCCATGCTGATCCTCGCCCCCTGGAATGATGATTTCAGCTGGGCCTCTCTGCTGCCGGTGGCAGCGGCGCTGTTCTGGGCAGGCTACTCCTTGCTGGTGCGCTATCAGGCGGCGAGCGAATCGTCCCACACCATCGTCGTCTACCTGCTTATTTTCAGTACCCCGTTCAACGCCATGCTGGCGCTGCCGGAGTGGCAATGGCCAACGGAAAGCCAGTGGTTGCTGGTAGCCGCATCCGGCGTGTTGTCGGCTCTGGCCCAGATGTCCATCGCCCGCGCCTACAGCGTGGCGGAGGCCTCCTTCATCCAGCCCTTTGATTTTGCCAAGCTGCCGATGAACGTACTGGCAGGCTGGCTGGTGTTTGGCTGGGCGCCGCCCGGCCGACTGTGGCTTGGCGCCGCCATCATCATTGGCGCCATCACGTTGCTGACCCATCTGGAGCAGCGCGCCCGACCATCCGTTTCCTGAGGTACGCCATGCGTGCCTCTTTTTTTGCCCGCTATTCCCGCAATCACGTGTGCGATAGCGATCATCAACAATGACCAACGACATCAGGAGAGATCGTATGTTTGGAACCGCAACCCGCCCCGGCGCCACCCGCGCCCTGCTGCTGGGCTCCGGCGAACTCGGCAAGGAAGTGGCCATCGAGTTGCAGCGCTTCGGCATCGAAGTGATCGCCGCCGACCGCTATGCCAACGCCCCCGCCATGCAGGTGGCCCATGCCGCCCGGGTGCTGGATATGCTCGATGGCGCCGCCCTGCGCGAGCTGGTCGCCGAGATCAAACCCGACCTCATCATCCCCGAGATCGAGGCCATCGCCACCGATACGCTGGCAGCCCTTGAGAAGGAGGGAGTCAAGGTAGTACCCAATGCCCGCGCCACCCAGCTCACCATGAATCGGGAAGGGATCCGCCGTCTCGCCGCCGAGACCCTGGGCCTGCCCACCTCCCCCTACCGCTTTGCCCAAAGCAAGGAGGAGTTTGTCGCCGCCGTCGAGGCCATCGGCATGCCCTGCGTGGTGAAGCCGGTGATGAGCTCGTCCGGCAAGGGACAGAGCGTGCTGCGCGATCTCGCCAGGCTCGATGAGAGCTGGACCTACGCCCAGGAGGGTGGCCGCGCCGGTCGTGGCAAGGTGATCGTCGAGGGCTTCGTTCCTTTCGAGTACGAGATCACCCTGCTCACGGTACGCGCCGTCGATGGCATTCACTTCTGCGAGCCTATCGGCCACCGGCAGGAAGATGGCGACTACCGCGAATCCTGGCAGCCACAGGTGATGAGCGAACTGGCGCTGGCCCGTTCCAAAGAGGTAGCGGCCAAGGTGGTTGAGGCCCTCGGTGGTTACGGCCTGTTCGGGGTCGAGCTCTTCATCAAGGGCGACGAGGTGTGGTTCAGCGAAGTTTCGCCGCGCCCCCACGACACCGGCATGGTGACCCTGATCTCGCAGGATCTCTCCGAGTTCGCGCTGCACGTGCGCGCCATTCTGGGGCTGCCGGTCGGCACCATCACCCAGTGTGGGCCGAGCGCCTCTGCCGTGGTGCTGCGCGAAGGGCACAGTCAGGATATCCGCTATCAGGGGATTGGCGAGGCGCTTGCCAAGGTGCCGGGTGCCCAGCTGCGACTGTTTGGCAAACCGGAGATCGCCGGTCGCCGCCGTCTCGGTGTGGCACTGGCCCGGGGTGAAGATTGCCGCGAGGCGGTCGAGCAGGCCAAAGCCGTTGCCGCCAGCGTCGAGGTCATTTTCTAAACGCTGTTTTTTCACCGCACCGAAACAAACGTTTGCCGATGTGATCGGGCGCAAGGGGCATGGCAATGCCCCTTTTGCATTTGCTCGTCAGGCTTATAATCCCCTCTTCAAATTTGTCAGGAGTACAAGATGTTAGCTGCCGTGATCTTCGATATGGATGGTGTTCTGATCGACTCGGAACCCTTTTGGCAACGGGCCCAGCTCGCCGTGTTCTCCGAACTGGGCCACCCCCACACCGTCGAGGATTGTGAGTCGACCATCGGCGTGCGCATCGATCAGCTGGTCGCCCACTGGTATCGCCTGCGCCCGTGGAGCGGCCCGAGCCAGGACGAGGTGGTGCAGCGCATTCTGGATCGGGTCAACGCCCTGATCCTCTCCGAAGGTCAGGCCAAGGCCGGCGTGCTGGAGGCGCTCGACCTTATCGAAGCGCGCGGCCTGAGAGTGGGTCTGGCGACCTCCTCCCCCTTTGCCATGGTGGAAGCGGTGCTCGGCAAGCTCGGCATCCGCGATCGCTTTATGGCGGTTCACTCCGCCGAGGTGGAGCGCTTCGGCAAACCGCACCCGGATGTCTACATCCACGCCGCCGAGAAGCTGGGGGTGGAACCGGTACACTGTCTGGCCATTGAAGACAGCTTCACTGGTCTGCTGGCGGCCAAGGCAGCCTCGATGAAGGCGCTGATCGTGCCGGATCCGGCTTTAGTGGGAGACCCGCGTCTGGCCATCGCCAACTACCAGCTGAGCTCGCTGGCCGAACTCAATAGTGAAATGCTGGCCAGCTGGGTCAAGTAAAGGACAAGCTGGCGCTGATCGTTCCCATGTACCCGGCATTGGTGGGTGACCCACGCTTGGCCATCGCCAACTACCAGCTAAGCTCGCTGGCCGAGCTCAATAGTGAAATGCTGGCCAGCTGGGCCAAATAATTCGCCCGCACCAGCTGTTCGCATCCTTCACGGTGCCACAGGCATACCTGCCTGCGGCACCGTTTTTATACGTGAATAGGTGCCAAAGGATGGATATCCACCCTGCGGCGAAAAGGGGTAAACCGGCCGGATGTGCAGCCCCCCTCCCGGATGGCCAAATGGCCTGTTTGGCCAGTAAAAACCGCCGTTCAGCCCCCTTTATTACCAACCAGCAGTTGGCAATAACAGCTACAAATCACCGATTACAAACCAACATTCGGGCCATTTTTGCCCCGGCAGCGCCTGCTGATCCCCTTTTCCGATCCGGGTTTGATCCCTGTCATACCACCTTCATAAACGTGCGCTTGCTCGCGGTTAGCCCGCGCCTGCGCAGCTAGAATCAAGGGAGACAGGCGGCCCGCGGGCCCGAGGAGGTTATCATGATCGAGTACACCAGCAAGCGCATCGTCTGCCCCCACTGCGGTCACCATACCCGAGTCGAGCTGGATGCCAGTCAGGGGGATCAGGAGTTCTATGAAGATTGCATGGCCTGCTGCAATCCGATCCACCTGCGACTGCATCGGGATGAGGAGCGCGACCGTCTGCAACTCTTCGTGGATGCTGACGACGAGCAGATGTTTTAAAAGCGGCCGGATAGCAAAAGGGGCGTGACTCGCGAGAGTGGCGCCCCTTTTCGTTTCGTGGTCAGCGGTAGATGCTGCCCTGCCGCGATTTCGCTCTGGCCCAGAGCGTCTCGTCATCGAGAGCGGTCTGGATCAGCTCGATAGGCACCCCGGCATCATTGATCACCGCCACCCGATAATCGTCGATCGGCTCGTAGGGCCCCAGGATTACCTCTTCCCCCTCAATGGCGGCCGCCAGATCATCCACCTTGAATGCGACGTGAGGCACGGTTCTCAGCAGATCGTGCAGCGGCGAATCATCGGTAAAGTAGTGCCACTGAACCCGAAACCGCCCCGGGTTATCCTCGGTATACATCCCCACCTTTTCGCTGTGGATGCCATGGGGCAAGGGCACGGCGCTGGGGATGCCAAAGTGGTGAAAGGTATAGTTCAGACCCGGTTTCATCTGCGCTTTTTCCTGACATCAGGCCATTCGGCTGGCCAGTACCCGCTCCACCGTATCGACGATGGCCTGGGTCTGGGGATCGATCTCGATATTGGTCGGCCAGCCGGCGCGCACCCAGCCGAGGTTGGTGCGGGCCAGCGTCTCGGGGATCAGGTGAACGCAAAACTCCCGCTCGCGCACCTCGCCGATGGTCAGGCTGATACCGTCTATGCCGATATACCCCTTGGTCAGCACATATTTCATCAACTCGGGGGCGAGGCGATACCACACCTGACGGTTGTTGGGGGTGTCGATCACCGAGGTCACTTCCGCCATCCCGATAATGTGGCCGGACATGGCGTGACCGCCGATCTCGTCACCAAAGCGGGCGGCACGCTCCACGTTGACCTTGTCCCCCACCTGCAGCTTGCCGAGGTTGGTCAGGCGCAGGGTCTCCTGCATCAGATCGAAGCTGACCAGATCCCCTGCAATCCGGGTCACGGTGAGACAGCAGCCGTTGTGAGCCACCGAGGCACCAAGAGCCAATCCCTCGCCCCACTCCCGGCTGGGCATGCGGATCACGTGGGTACGAAATGAAGCACTCTCTTCGATGGCGACCAGCTCGGCCACACCTTGCACAATTCCGGTAAACATCATCACCTCTTTGTTTCTGCTAACACGCTCTGTTTTTATCGCGGCCTGTGGCCGCTTCTTTTACACAATCCGTTTTTTACACAATTCGTTTCATACACACTGTCACACCTGCTCCGCCGCCTCAGACCGCGCCAGCACACTCGCCCGGCGCTGGGAATGGATGACCACTATGCCAGCCAGCACGATGAGCAGACACCCCGCCATACTACTGAGGGTCGGCATTTCACCAAACATCAAATAGCCGCAGAGGGTTGAAAAAAAGATCTGGAAATAGAAGAAAGGCGCCAGAGTAGAGGCCTGCGCATACTGCATCGCCTTGATAAGGCAATATTGGGAGAGCAGGGTCACCACCGGCAGCGCCAGCAGATAGGGCCAGTCGGCAAGTGCCGGAAAGCGCCACAGTGCAGGCTGCCAGCAGAGCGTCACCATTGCCACCATCCCCAGCATGAAGCAGGTGACGATCAGGATATCGAGGGTGGTCAGACGTGGATCCACCAGCTTGGTGATGAGGTTGTAGCCGGTGTTGGCCAGCACGATGACCAGTGGCAGCAGGTAGTAGAGGTTCGCGTCGCTCCCGTCGGGATGAGTCACCACCAGCACGCCAAACAGCCCCAGCAACACGGCCGCCACCTTGGCCCGGGTCAGACGCTCCCTGAAAAAGATGACACCGGCCACCACAAAGGCCAGCGAACCAAGCTGGCAGATGATGGTGTAGACATTGAGCGGCACATGGGCCAGCGCAATCACCGAGACCAGCGCACAGACCAGAAACAGCAGCGAGCGCAGCAATAGCCAGCGATCCACCGCCAGCAGCGCCGACACGGTGCGCCTTGGCAACAACAGCAGCAGACCGAGGAAAGGAACAAAAAAGCGAAACCAGACCATCTCCATTACGGAGTAGCCATGGAGTACCAGATATTTGTCCGCGCCATCCTTGAGCGTCAGGGCGAGAAGTGCAAACAGCGTCAGGAAGATCGCCAGTGAGTTGCGCGAAGAGAGCAGCATCAAAGAGGCCGAAACAGGAAAAGGGGGTAACCAAACTAACGGGCTTGCCGCAAATTACAACCGCGAGACTGACAAAATGGGAGCAAAACCGCTATATTTGCTCGCCTTTTTACTTTCAAGGAAGCAAATCATGATGGTTTATGAGTGCTGTGAAGCGATCCGTATCGCCTATAACCAGATTGGCTCCGGCGAGCAGGGCTACGTGCCGAAGGCCATCGCCGCCACTATCCGCGCCCTCAACGCGGTCGCCGCCGATGAGCGGGTGCCCGCCGAACTGCGTGAACAGGCCGCCTATGCGGCAGCCAACCTGCTGATCAGCGATCACGAAGACGCCTGATCCCGCAGCCGGGGCGGCAACTATTTCGTCCTGGATGAATTTCAGGCTAAAATGCCTCCCCCACCCTTTGCATGCCCGCCCGGGTGTGCAAAGGCTCTTCCCGATTTCCGCTCTTTCTCTATCTATCTGATCCACTCGGAGGTGTCAGTGCAACGTTATTGGTCCGAGGCGAAGCAGCTCGTCCGTCTAGCCAGCCCCATACTGGTCGCCCAGGTCGCCCAGGTCGCCATGAACTTCGTCGATACCGTGATGGCGGGACAGGTGAGTGCGGTCGATCTGGCCGCCGTGTCGGTGGCCTCCAGCTTCTGGCTACCGGTGATCCTGCTGGTGCAGGGGATCATCATGGCGCTCACCCCCATCGTTTCCCAGCTCAACGGCGCCCGCAAGCGGGATCAAATCCGACCGGCCGTCCATCAGGGCTTCTGGCTGGCACTGATCGTCACCCCGCTGGCGATGATTGCGCTCTATTACAGCCCGCTGGCGCTGCAGTTCATGGATGTGGAGCCGGTGATGGCGGCCAAAACCACCGGCTACCTGCACGCCATCCTGTGGGGTCTGCCCGCCTTCGTGATGTTCCAGGTGCTGCGCAACTTCAGCGAGGGGCTCTCCCACACCATGCCCACCATGGTGATCGGCTTTGTCGGGCTGGCGGTCAATATTCCCGCCAACTACATCTTCATCCACGGTCACTTCGGCATGCCAAAACTCGGCGGGGTCGGCTGTGGCGTCGCTACCGCCATCGTGCTGTGGGCCATGCTGCTGGCGATGATCCTCTACGTGAAGCTCTCCTCTCATTTCAAGGAGATCAACCTCTTCTCCCGACTCGCACGCCCCAACGGCAGCCGGATCTGGCGCCTGTTTCGCTTGGGGTTCCCCATCGCCATGGCGATCTTCTGCGAGGTGACCCTGTTTACCGTGGTGGCCCTGATGCTGGCCCCCTTCGGTGCCGAGACGGTGGCGAGCCACCAGATTGCGCTGAACTTCTCCAGTCTGGTCTTTATGCTGCCCCTCTCCATCGGGGTAGGCGTGACCATCCGGGTCGGCCACAGCATCGGCGAAGGACAACCTCATCATGCCCGAGTGGCAGCCCGCACCGGCCTGCTGCTGGGAATGGGCATTGCCGCCCTCACCGCAGCGCTGACGGTACTGCTGCGCGAGCAGATTGCCTCCATCTATACCGATGATCAGCAGGTGATTGCGCTGGCCGCCCTGCTGCTCTTCTTTGCCGCTGTATACCAGATCTCCGACTCGGTGCAGGTGGTCGCGGCGGCTGCACTGCGCGGTTACAAAGATACCCAGGCGATCTTCTACGTCACCATCGTCGCCTACTGGGGGCTGGGACTGCCGACCGGCATGATCCTGGGTCTCACCGACTGGGTGGTACCGCGGATGGGGCCGCAAGGCTTCTGGATTGGCTTTATCGTCGGACTCACCAGTGCCGCGCTGATGCTGGGGGCTCGCCTGCGCCATATCTATGGCCGCTTCGCGACGCCGGAGGCATGCACCACCCTGTCGCGGGCCCAGTAAAAGTGGCAACTCGCCTGCAAAATCAACAGGCTGCGCAAGAACTGGGCAAACAGTCTCCTTTGTGCGTATGGCCTGTTGACAGCCTTGGGGGGCATGGGTAGTATGCCGACCACGCCAGCAATGCTGGCGTAGTGAAGTGGGTTTATAGCTCAGTTGGTTAGAGCACTACCTTGACATGGTAGGGGTCGTTGGTTCGAATCCAATTAAACCCACCACTTTTCTGTGATGCGTCCTTAGCTCAGCTGGTTAGAGCACCACCTTGACATGGTGGGGGTCGGTGGTTCGAATCCACTAGGACGCACCATCACAGATTGCTGTTATGCGTCCTTAGCTCAGCTGGTTAGAGCATCACCTTGACATGGTGGGGGTCGGTGGTTCGAATCCACTAGGACGCACCATAACAGTTTGAATGTATTGCAGATGTAAGTTTGATGTGGGTTTATAGCTCAGTTGGTTAGAGCACTACCTTGACATGGTAGGGGTCGTTGGTTCGAATCCAATTAAACCCACCACTATCCTGCAGAACAGCAAGTCGCATTGCGCACCCTGCGTCCTTAGCTCAGCTGGTTAGAGCATCACCTTGACATGGTGGGGGTCGGTGGTTCGAATCCACTAGGACGCACCAGATTTGAAAAGCCCGCTCATCGAGCGGGCTTTTTGCATTCTCTCCCCTGCCTTCTCGCACTTTTTTTGCTGCGCCAACAAAAAGCCCGCATCACCATTTGCATGACACGGGCTGAATCGATACCGCCAAACCATCAGGCCTGCACGGCAATATCGTACTTCTTTATCTTGCGATAGAGGGTGGCAATCCCGATCCCCAATGCCTGCGCCGCCAGCTTCTTGTTGCCAAGCCGCTGCAGAGTCTCCTCGATCATCTGTTTCTCCATGCTCTCAAGACCGCTCTCTCCCGGAGCAGGATCCTGCAACTTCTCCGGCATCACCGCCATTGGGCCTTGCGCTGCCACCGGTTCGCCCGGGATGGCGCTCAGGGGCACGATGGGGATGATCTGGGTGACCACCGGATGGGGATCCTGATTGCGGATGATGTTGGGCGGCAGCAGGCTGCTGTCGATCACCTCACCCGCCTGGCTGACGTTGACCAGATATTCGATGAGGTTGCTCAGTTCGCGCACGTTGCCCGGCCAGCGATATCCCTTGAGCAGCGCCATCACCTCCGGTGTCAGGCCGGGGTAGACAGTGCCGATCCGGCTGGTGTGCTGGTTGAGGAAGTAGTGGGTCAGCAGCTCCACATCCCCTTCCCGCTCGCGCAGCGGCGGCAGGTTGAGAGGGATGACGTTGATGCGATAGAAGAGATCCTCGCGAAACTTCCCTTCGGCGATGTACTGGTCTAGATGCTGATGGGTCGCAGCGATGATGCGAATATCTACCGGCACCGGCCGGCTGGCGCCGATGGGGGTCACTTCCCGCAGCTCCAGCACCCGCAGCAACTTGGCCTGCATGGTGAGCGGCATATCGCCGATCTCGTCGAGGAACAGGGTGCCCTGATGGGCTGCCTGAATAAGCCCCTGCTTGCCACCGCTGGAGGCGCCGGTGAAGGAGCCCTTCACATAGCCAAACAGCTCGCTCTCCAGCAGCTGCTCGGGGATGGCGGCACAGTTGATGGCGATAAAGGGTTTGTCATGGCGCGGGCTCAGGCGATGAACCGCGCGGGCCACCACCTCCTTGCCGGTGCCGCTCTCGCCACAAATGAGCACGCTCGACGGGCTCTGGGCAATGCGCTGCAACAGCCGCTTGAGGTTGCGCATCGGCTTGCTCTCGCCGATCAGCAGGTCGATGCGCACATCGGGGTCAGGCTCGCGTACCTGCCCGGAGTGGGACTGGTGAAAGGCCATCAGGAAGAGCTGCTGCCCCTGCACATGGTGCAGCTGACCGATGATCAGCTCCTGGCGATCGCCCAGGGTGAAAATGTGCTGGATATGGCCGCTGATCTCCTGCCGGGCAAAGGTGAGCGGGCGGATCCCCACCTCACGCCCCTGCAGCTGCTCCGGCTGGCAGCCCAGATGATGCAGCGCCGCTTCGTTGGCAAAGCGCACCTGATTTTTCTCGTCGAGCAGCAGGCAGCCCTGATCCATATGGGTCATCAGATCGAGGAACACCTTGTTGACCCCGTCCGACAGGCCGCGCGAGTCGAGCAGCTTGGCTACGAAAATGGTGGAAATGTGGCGCACATAGTCACACACATCCTGCAGATTGTTGTTGAGACGGGCCTGCTGCTCGGCGCTGAAGGC
The DNA here is from genome assembly GCF_038739615.1 of Aeromonas sp. SER. Taxonomy (NCBI): domain Bacteria; kingdom Pseudomonadati; phylum Pseudomonadota; class Gammaproteobacteria; order Aeromonadales; family Aeromonadaceae; genus Aeromonas; species Aeromonas sp. SER. Next base: position 145,334 of record NZ_JBCGFC010000009.1, read on the forward strand.
GACCAAGCTGATCACCCCGATGCACCCCTCGTCCACCATGATGGGCACCCCGAGGAAGGCGCGCTCGCGACAGCTCTCCTTGCAGCTGCACCCCTCGCAGACCGGATCATCGCTGGTGTGGGTAACGATCTTTTCCCGCTGATTGTCGATGACATAGCGCAGCAGGCGGGAGTCACCCTCCAACTGGCGGCCGAAAAACTTGCCATAGGGGCCAGTGCCCGCCACCCGCACCATATCGGCATCGACGATCTCGACCTCAAGTTGCAGCACACTCGCCAGCATCTTGGCAAAACGCAAGATGGTGGGCTGGATCTGCATCAACAGACACTGGTTGCTCACGGATCTCATCCATCATTCCTTTTTGTTCTTGTTGTTCTCCCTCTAAAGGGAGCCATGCTGGCCAGATACTAAGGGATATCCGTCAGCACAACTTCGGGGGGGATCACGAAAAGGGAAAATGAATGACGGGGAGAATGAGCACAAAGATGAAGATAAAAACCAACAAAAACAAAAATATAGAAGATGTGAGCAAGATCAGGTCGGCAGGTGAAGCGCCAGCCAGACTGACAGCGGGATCACCACCACCGAGAGAGCATTGCCGCCGAGCACGATACTCGCCACCTTCTCCGGCTGACAGTGGTACTGCTCGCAAAGCATGTAATTAAGCACCGCAGGTGGCAGAGAGACCGACAACATCAGGAGCGGGATCCACTCCCCCTTGAGAGGCAACAACCATATCGCGAGCAGCAACGACAAGCCGCCCGCCAGCAGATAGAGCAGGTTGCATTTCAGCGCCAGCCCCAAATGATCCAGCTCCCCTTCCGTCAATCTAATTCCCAGCGCAAAAAGCATCAGCGGCACCGAGATCTGCCCGACCAGCGAGGCGGTGGTCACCACATACTCCGGCAGCGCGATATGCAGATTGGCCACCAGCAATCCGGCCAGCGCGGCCCACAGCACCGGACTGCGCAGCCAGAGCCAGCGGGAGGTGTTGGCCGAGAGGATAAACATGCCGACTGAGAAGTGCAGCAGGTTGGAGAGCACAAAGAGGATAACGATGGCCCCCAGCTGCTGCTCGCCAAAGGCCAGCACCATCAGGGGAATGCCGAGGTTGCCGGTATTGCGAAACATGGCGGGCAAAATGAGCGCCGCCCGTTCAATCCCCTTGAGCCTGAGTAACGCGAGCAGCAGACCGGGTAACAGGATCACCAGCGCCCCGGCCGCGATGAGCGGCAGATGCTCCCCCAGCGCAAGCGGATATTTGACCAGGGCGGAGAAGACCAGCGCCGGGGTAAACAGCTCGATATTGGCCCGATTGACATAACCGAGCGCCGCCTCTGGCCGCAATCGGCCATAAAGAGCACCAAGCCCGACCACCGCAAACACGGGGATGACAATATTGAGCAGGGCGCCGAGCACAGGGAGGTCCCGTTACAGTTCGCGGGCAGGCTTGCCCATCAACAGCTGCGGATCGAGGGTGACCTCTTTGCTGCCGTTACTGATCCAGAGCTGTCCTTCCGAGATGGTGCAGGTGAGCTGCATGGTGCGCTCCACCATCTCGGTAAGCGGCAGGGTCTGGCTCTCGGAGAGCTCGATGATGCTGAGGTTGTCGTGCAGGCCAAGCTTGCCCTGATTCTGCTTCCACCAGACGCTGGTGCCGCGACCGCCATAGAGATAGAGCACCACTTCGCGGGCGCGGTTGCAGGCCTTTTTCAGCCGCTTCTCGTCGGGCTGGCCCAGCTCAATCCAGAGCTCGATCTCGTCCGAGTAGTTCTTGCGCCAGAGCTCGGGTTCGTCATCGGCGCTGAGCCCCTTGGTGAACTCCAACCGCTCGGCCGCATGCCAGGCAAAGGCCGCCAACCGGATCATCATCCGTTCGTCGGTTTCGGAGGGGTGGCGCGCCAGCGTGAGGGAGAAATCCTGATAGAGGTTGCGATCCATATCAGACAAGCTGATCTGGGCCTTGAATACGGTTGCCTTGAGAGCCATAGAAAACCTTGAATACCCTGTGACAAGTGGGGGTAGAAAATATGGCCGTCAGTGTAATCAAAATCAGTGGCAGGTTCGAACCTTTCTGCCCCCAGGCCTGGATTTAAGTGCTTTAAAAGACAGAAAAAACAAATGCCAGTCCGAAGACTGGCATTTGGCGGTGTCAAGAAGCGACTCACTTCTCGGCGGACTGGACTCCGAACGCATTGAGCAGCGCACAGCAGGTGACTGCCACGGCTACGAATCCGCTCAGAAAGATAAAGGGCATGGCCCCGTATCCCAGCACAGTCCAGATGGTGTGTTCAAGAAGACTCATTGTGTGTCCTTCATCCAGTGAAAGGTGTGTTCCTTTTGGCGGATGTAGGCTCCGCTCTCGTGAGGCCATTTGACCTCAATGTGAGTATGAGTCCAATGCCACCAAAGTAATAAATGCAGGGTGCATTTGAGCTGGATCAACTTTTTTGGCTGAATATCCATCCAGATCAAGCGATTAGATGGCCATTATCGGGCCAGACCAGCCCTGTCTCAGCACGCCTTGTGACGTCAAACGACCGGCAGCGTGACTCAATGGCATAAAAAAACGCGCCCGGTGGCGCGTTTTTGAATGTCCGGCTGACGATCAGTTGTCACACAGATCGTTGGGCATATCCTGACGCAAGCGGGTCCAGAGTTTGCCTGACTCGATACCGTACTGACGCACTGTCATAAAGACGGCTTCATGGTTTTTGGTCTCGGCCAGACCAAGCAGCGTCTTGTAGTAGGCATCTGCGGTCTCGCGGGCCTGCTTGTCGGAGAAATAGTAGCTACCGACCCGGCTATACAACCCTTTAAAACCGTTCAGGATCAGCGCGTAGATCGGATTGCCGGAAGCAAATGCCAGCTGGTGATGCAGGCGATAATCGAACTCGGCATAAGCCTGCGGGTTGTTCTCGACCCCATCAGCACCACGCAGGATCTCGGCGGCCTGCTCCGGATTGTGACGGATCGCCCCGCGAATAAAGATGGTGCAGATGTGGGTACGGGCAGAGAGCAACTGGGCAATCAGATCCGGCACCTTGTCCTGATCGAGACGAGCCAGCGTCTCCAGAATATTGAGACCCGAGGTTTCCCAGAAGTTATTCACCTTGGTCGGTTTGCCATGCTGGATGGTCAGCCAGCCATCACGGGCCAGTCGCTGCAGCACTTCACGCAAGGTCGTCCGCGTCACCCCGATCAACTCGGACAACTCACGCTCGGCGGGCAGAATGGATCCGGGAGGAAAGCGATTGTTCCAGATGGACTCGATGATGTATTCCTCGGCAAACCCTGCTGGGCTCTGCGCTTTTATAACCATGAATTGACTCTGTTGTAATGCGTAAAAAGGCTGACGAATGATATCAAAGCGATGATGGCTGGCAAGCAGAAGGTCAGTCCTCTGCTCACATCGGGACAAATATTGTTGATAACTTGTATTCAATCACATCCCTTGTAGTGGGAAGCCGCTCAATGTGTGGTTATTAAACCACCATCAAGACTGCTTCCGGCCTGCTCTTATTTATAATCGGCCCGCTTTTTGATTAAAATCACGTGACATTAACTCGTGAAAGGTCAACATCCGGACGTACTGGTCGCTCCATCATTGACTGCATGGATGCAAGATCCCAACAACAACCCAGAGACCCAACATCATGCCAATAAGCCTCGGGCAGGCATTTGCCAAGAACTTCCTCGGCAATGCCCCACACTGGTATAAAAGCGCCATTCTGCTGTTTCTGGTGATCAATCCGATCGCCTTCTATCTCGACCCCTTCAGCGCGGGCTGGTTACTGGTGGTGGAATTTATCTTTACCCTCGCCATGGCCCTCAAGTGCTATCCCCTGCAACCAGGCGGTCTGCTGGCCATCGAGGCAGTGCTCATCGGCATGACCTCTGCCGAACAGGTCAAACACGAGCTGGTCGCCAACATCGAAGTGCTGCTGTTGCTGGTCTTTATGGTGGCCGGCATCTACTTCATGAAGCAGTTGTTGCTTTTCGTCTTTACCAAGCTGCTGATCGGGGTGCGCTCCAAGATCCTGCTCTCCCTCTCCTTCTGTCTGGTTTCCGCCTTCCTGTCGGCGTTTCTTGACGCCCTGACCGTGATTGCGGTGGTGATCAGCGTGGCGACCGGCTTCTACGCCATCTACCACAAGGTCTCCTCCGGCAAGGAGTTTGGCAATCCCCACGACCATACCCAGGATCAGGAGGTGCCCGAGCTCAACCGTCAGGATCTCGACAACTTCCGCGCCTTTTTGCGCAGCCTGATGATGCATGCCGCCATCGGTACCGCCCTGGGTGGCGTCTGTACCCTGGTGGGCGAACCGCAGAACCTCATCATCGGCGAGCAGGCTGGCTGGCACTTTGGCGAGTTTGCGGTGCGCATGGCTCCCGTCACCCTCCCCGTCTTTATCTGTGGTCTGCTGACCTGCGTGGTAGTGGAGCGGTTCCGCTGGTTTGGTTACGGCACCCTGCTGCCGGACAACGTGCGCGCCATCATGGAGGAGTACAACCGCTACGAAGAGGCGAAGCGCAGCCCGCAGGACAAGGCCAAGCTGATTGTCCAGGCGCTGATCGCCGTCTGGCTCATCATCGGCCTCGCCCTTCATCTGGCGGCAGTGGGCCTCATCGGTCTTTCGGTCATCGTGCTGGCCACCTCGCTCACCGGCATCACCGAAGAGCATGCACTGGGCAAGGCATTTGAAGAGGCACTGCCCTTCACCGCGCTGCTGGCGGTCTTCTTCAGCGTGGTGGCGGTGATCATCGATCAGCAGCTGTTCAAACCGGTGATCCAGTGGGTGCTCTCGGCCGAACCCGAGCAGCAGCTGGCCCTCTTCTATATGGCCAACGGTCTGCTCTCCATGGTCAGTGACAACGTCTTTGTCGGCACCGTCTATATCAACGAGGTGAAGACCGCCCTGCTCAACGGCGCCATCAGTCGCGAGCAGTTCGATCTGCTGGCCGTGGCCATCAACACCGGCACCAACCTGCCGTCAGTCGCCACCCCTAACGGTCAGGCGGCCTTCCTCTTCATGCTGACCTCGGCGCTGGCGCCACTGCTGCGCCTCTCCTATGGCCGCATGGTGTGGATGGCGCTGCCCTACACCCTGGTACTGGGACTGGTCGGCTTCTTTGCGGTCGAGCTGCTGCTCGGCACCGCCACCCAGTGGTTCTATCAGCAGGGATGGCTGGTGCTGTCAGAGGGTGCCGCCGCCATGGCGCCCGCACTCCACTGAACTCATTGTGCCTAATCGAGAAGGGTCCCTGCGGACCCTTTTCTTTTGCTGTCCGCTCTGCTCTAATTCAGCCACTATTTTTTTCAGAGAGATCAATCAGATGATCGAATTTCTGCGCCGTTTGGCAGCCAATCGACTGGCGTGGGGGCTGCTCGCTGCCTCCGCCCTGTTCCTTGAGCTGTGTGCCCTCTTCTTCCAGCATGTGCTCGGGCTTCACCCCTGCGTCATGTGCGTCTACGAACGGCTCGCCACCCTGGGTGTGCTCACGGCCGGTCTTGTTGGTCTCATCGCTCCGCAGAAGTGGTATCTGCGCTGGAGCGCCATGCTGCTGTGGGGATACAGCGCCTTCCGTGGCTTCCAGCTGGCCCTCAAGCACGTCGACTATCAGATGAACCCCTCCCCGTTCAACGTCTGCAGCCCGTTTGCCGACTTCCCGAGCTGGGCCCCCCTCGATCAGTGGATCCCCTGGCTCTTCTTCCCGGATGGCGATTGCGCCGAGATCAGCTGGCGTTTCTTCGATTTCTCCATGCCCCAGTGGCTGGTCGCCATCTTCGCCGCCTACCTGCTGGTCTTCGTGGTGGTAGCCATCGGAAATCTGGTGAAAGGACGCTGCTGCAACTGACGTTTGCATGGGCGTAGAAATCGTTAACAACAAAAAGGGGGAGCCATGATGGCTCCCCCTTTCTCATGCTTTCTGACCGCTGGTTACGCCTTGGCGGCGCCCATTTTGGCCTTGATCGCCCCGATGACCATCGGCAGCAGCGAGATGCCGATGATGCCGAAGATAAGCAGGGTAAAGTTCTGGCGCACCACCGGCAGATTGCCGAAGAAGTGGCCCGCATAGACGAACGACAGCACCCACAGCAGACCACCAACCAGATTGAAGGCGAGGAAGCGCGGATAGGTCATGGCGCCCATGCCGGCCACGAAGGGGGCGAAGGTACGCACGATGGGCAGGAAGCGGGTAATGATGATGGTCTTGCCACCATGTTTGGCATAGAAGGCGTGGGTCTTCTCCAGATAGTCGCGGCGGAAGATTTTTGAATCCGGGTTGCGGAACAGCTGCTCGCCAAAGAAGTGACCTATGGTGTAGTTGACCACGTTGCCCAGCACAGCCGCGATGATCAGCACGGCCGCCAGGGTATGGACATCCAGCACGCTGCCCACGGTGAGCGCACCGGCGGCAAACAGCAGGGAGTCACCCGGCAGGAAGGGGGTCACCACCAGTCCGGTCTCGCAGAAGATGATGAGAAACAGGATGGCGTAAACCCAGATGCCGTAGTTTTCAAACAGCTCTTTCAAATGCACGTCAACGTGCAGAATAAAGTCGATTGCAAAGAGGATCAGATCCATTTTTCCATACTCGTAAAGTGAACGGCGTGGAGTCTACGCCAATGCCAGTCGGCCCACAATCGCTGGGCCGGCCTCTTTTTAAGCCCGCGACCCCCTCAGCCAAATGAAACCGTTTTTCCTGCTGATTCGCTCACACGGGCTTATCCAGCAAGCGGGAAAATGGTGACAGAGAGTGTGACTTACTGCTTTAACTCCAGCTCGTGGCGCACCTGCTGCGGCAAGCAACGCTCCCAACCCCACAGCAGAATAAGCAGCAGGGTCGCATCGTCGAGCCAGCCAAAGAGCGGGATCATGTCCGGCACCAGATCTACCGGACTGATGCCGTAAAGCAGGATAAGGATCACCAGCCCCCTGGCCCACCAGGGGGTACCGGGATGGCGAAAGCCCTGATAGAGGCGGCGTACTCGCCGCCAGAGCAATCCGCGTCTGGTGCTCATGACTCGATCAGCTCGCTGCGCAGCCGCTGGATCTGATCACGCAGTGCGGCCGCCTGCTCGAACTCCAGATCCCGCGCATGCTGGAACATCTGCTCCTCCATCCGTTTGATCTCTTTGGCAATCTCGCTGGCAGAGCGGGCATGGTACTCCCCTTGCGGCTCGGCGGCCTTGCGGCTCCCTTTGCCCGGTTTGCCGGTAGGGCGACTGCCCCCCATGTCCATCACATCCCCCACCGACTTGTTGAGCCCCTTGGGTACGATGCCGTGCTTGAGGTTGTGGGCATGCTGCAGGGCACGGCGTCGCTCGGTCTCTTCAATCGCCACCTGCATGGAGTTGGTGATGGTATCGCCGTAGAGGATGACCTTGCCGTTGAGGTTGCGCGCTGCCCGGCCTATGGTCTGGATCAGCGAACGGGTGGAGCGCAGGAAGCCCTCTTTATCCGCATCGAGAATCGCCACCAGCGACACCTCCGGCATGTCGAGACCTTCCCGCAACAGGTTGATCCCCACCAGTACGTCAAACTTGCCGAGACGCAGATCGCGGATGATCTCCACCCGCTCCACGGTATCGATGTCGGAGTGGAGATAGCGCACCTTGACCCCGTGCTCCGCCAGATATTCGGTCAGATCCTCAGCCATCCGCTTGGTCAGGGTGGTGACCAGTACCCGCTCCTCCACCGCGACCCGCTTGCGGATCTCGGAGAGCAGATCGTCCACCTGGGTGCTGACTGGCCGTACTTCCACCTCGGGATCGAGCAGGCCGGTGGGACGCACCACCTGCTGCACCACATCGCCGCCGGACTTCTCCAGCTCGTAGGGGCCGGGGGTCGCCGAGACAAACACCGTCTGCGGCATCAGCGCCTCAAATTCGTCGAACTTGAGCGGCCGGTTGTCGAGCGCCGAGGGGAGCCGGAAACCGTACTCAACCAGAGTCTCCTTGCGGGAGCGGTCCCCTTTGAACATGGCACCGATCTGCGGCACCGTGACGTGGGACTCGTCGATGATGAGCAGGCCATCCCCCGGCAGGTAGTCAAACAGGGTGGGCGGTGGCTCCCCTGGCGCGCGGCCGGAAAGGTAACGACTGTAGTTCTCGATGCCGGAGCAGTAGCCCAGCTCCTGCATCATCTCCATGTCGAACTGGGTACGCTGGCTGATGCGCTGCTCCTCCACCAGCTTGTTAAGCGACATCAGCTGTTCGCGACGCCCTCTGAGCTCCTCCTTGATGTGCTCGATGGCGCCGAGAATGGTCTCGCGCGGGGTGGCATAGTGGGTCTTGGGATAGATGGTGTAGCGCACCACCGTCTGCTCAATGGCGCCGGTCAGCGGGTCGAAGAGGGAGAGGCGCTCCACCTCCTCGTCAAACAGCTCCACCCGCAGGGCCAGCTTGTCCGATTCGGCGGGGTAGATGTCGATCACCTCCCCCCGCACCCGGAAGGTGCCGCGCTGGAAGGCCATGTCGTTGCGGGTGTACTGCAGCTCGGCGAGCCGGCGCAGGATATCCCGCTGGTTGATCACATCCCCCACTTTGAGATGCAGCATCATGCTAAGGTAGGCCTGCGGATCCCCCAGGCCATAGATAGCCGACACCGAGGCGACGATCACCACGTCGCGCCGCTCCAGCAACGCCTTGGTGGCCGACAATCGCATCTGCTCGATGTGATCGTTGATGGAGGCATCCTTCTCGATGAAGGTATCGGTGGTCGGCACATAGGCTTCGGGCTGGTAGTAGTCGTAGTAAGAGACGAAATACTCCACCGCATTGTCGGGAAAGAACTCCTTCATCTCGCCATAGAGCTGGGCGGCCAGGGTCTTGTTGGGGGCCAAAATCATGGTCGGGCGATTGAGGGTGGCGATGACGTTGGCCATGGTGAAGGTCTTGCCTGAACCGGTCACCCCGAGCAGGGTCTGGTGGGCCAGCCCTGACTCGATGCCATCGAGCAGCCTGGCTATTGCAGCGGGCTGATCCCCGGCGGGTTGAAACTGGCTGGCTAGTTTGAACAGTTTGCTCATGAAGACTCCCGACACAAAACAGCAAGTAGCGCAGTGTAACCGAGTGCTCCCCGGCGGTACACTCGCTTGCGGTGGCGCGAACGGCTTGACCCTCTCCGGCGCCTTCTGTATGATGCCCCTCCTTGCCTGATGTTCCCCCGTAGTTCAGTCGGTAGAACGGCGGACTGTTAATCCGTATGTCACTGGTTCAAGTCCAGTCGGGGGAGCCAATTCCTCACCATATCGGTGCAAGTTATCCACTTTAGTGCCCTCCCCAGCTTTTTTTAATGCACAAGATCCCGTTTGCGGATCCGTTTCCCTTTTCCTCCCGCGCGCCCCCTAGCAGAGTTTTCTTCTGCCATATCTAACTATTTGATTTTTATAGCAAGTTTTTTTCTGCGGTATTTTTTGAACAGCACTTGCAGCCCAGTCGTGACGCGGCTTTCCGGCCGATGAACAAGATTCATAAACAGGGTTATCCACAGATTCTGTGGGTAACTGCCGCAATCCCTGTCGGGACGCGGGATAGCTGGCAACCCCGGCTTTTCAGGAGCGGTTTTGCAGCGAAACCTGATTTTATGCTGTTTTTACGCATCTCTGGTCAGTGGCGCAAAAGGGGTCTTTTGAACCTTTCTCGAGATATCTTTTTGCCAGGCCAGTCGGGCTGGGCGAACGGGCAAATCATCCCCTGTTTCACCTCGTGCCCACCCTCTGATCCCGCTGGTTGAATCTTCTGAAACTGATCTCGATCAAGCGTTGTGGCAGCAGAATCTAAAGTTTTTACCTCTGCCATCCCCCAAGCGAGGCCACCAGCATTTTTCACTAATTGACACTGGGGGGCACAGCAATAAGCTCCCTCTTTTTCCCCCTTGCCCCCCTATCGCCTCGAAATAGTGCGAGATCCCTTTCGATTAATCGGCCCCTTGCGCTTCTTTATTGGGGATAGATCCGGCACAATATCGGCCCCACTTTTTTCCTCGGTTATTCCGGGCATGACCATAGACTTTGTGACACTGCTACATCAAAGCGACTCCCTGCTGCTCTTCGTGGTGCTGGCTTTTGGCCTGCTGCTTGGCAAGGTACGGATTGGCAACTTTCAGATTGGCAACACCATAGGTGTGCTGTTTACCGCCCTGCTGTTTGGCCAGATGGGCTTCGAGTTCACCGCCACGACCGAGAACGTCGGCTTCATGCTCTTCATCTTCTGCGTGGGGATCGAAGCCGGGCCCCACTTCTTCAGCGTCTTCCTGCGCGATGGCATCCACTACATCACCCTAACTCTGGTGATCCTGCTGACCGCCCTCTTCCTGACGGTAGGGCTGGCCAAGTTCTTCAATCTGGGGCCCGGGATGGCGGCCGGCATTCTGGCGGGGTCGCTCACCTCGACTCCTGCGCTGGTCGGTGCTCAGGATGCCCTGCGCAGTGGCCTGCTCAACCTGCCCCATCAGACTGATATGCAGGCGGTGCTCGACAATATGGGTATCGGCTACGCCCTGACCTATCTGGTGGGTCTGGTTGGCCTGATGCTGGTCGTGCGATACCTCCCTTCGCTGGCACGGCTCGATCTCAACACCGAGGCGCAAAAAATTGCCCGTGAGCGGGGTCTCTCCGACAGCGACAGTCGCAAGACCTACCTGCCCATCATCCGCGCCTATCGGGTTGGCCCCGAGCTAGCAGCCTGGATCGGTGGCCGCACCCTGCGTGAAACTGGCATCTATCCCCACACCGGCTGCTATGTGGAGCGGATCCGCCGCAACGGCATTCTCGCCAGTCCCGATGGCGATGCCGTCATTCAGGAAGGGGACGAGATCGCGCTGGTGGGCTATCCCGAAAGCCACGAGAAGCTGGACGTCAACTACCGCAACGGTAAAGAGGTGTTTGATCGCAACCTGCTCGACCTGCAGATCGTCACCGAAGAGATCGTGGTAAAGAACGACTCCGTGGTGGGTCGTCATCTGGTGGAACTCAACCTGACCGAGAAGGGGTGCTTCCTCAACCGGGTGGTGCGTTCCCAAATCGAGATGCCGTTCGATCGCAACATCATGCTGCAAAAAGGCGACGTGCTGCAGATCAGCGGCGAAAAACAGCGGGTCAAACTGCTGGCCAACAAGATAGGCTTTATCAGTATCCACAGCCAGACCACGGATCTGGTGGCCTTCACCACCTTCTTCGTGCTGGGGCTGCTGATCGGTTCCGTCTCGCTGGTGTTCGGCCAGATTGAATTTGGCCTCGGCAACGCAGTCGGTCTGCTGCTGGCAGGCATTCTGATGGGGTATCTGCGGGCCAACCACCCGACGGTCGGCTACGTGCCCCCGGGCGCCCTGCGACTGGCCAAAGATCTTGGTTTGGCGGTCTTTATGGTGAGCACCGGTCTCAAGGCGGGTGGCGGCATTCTGGATCACCTGAGCGAAGTGGGTGCCGTGGTGCTCTTCTCCGGTATGCTGGTCACGACGCTGCCGGTGCTGGTCGGCTACCTGTTCGGGGTCTGGGTATTGAAGATGAACCCGGCCCTGCTGCTTGGCGCCATCACAGGTGCCCGTACCTGCGCCCCCGCCATGGATGTGGTTAACGAGGCCGCCAACAGCTCCATTCCGGCGCTTGGCTACGCAGGGACCTATGCGGTGGCCAACGTGATGCTGACGCTGGCAGGCTCCTTTATCATCGGCTTCTGGTTCTAGCAGCCATCAAGTTACCGCTAACAAAGAAGGGAGCCTCCTGCTCCCTTCTTGCTATCTGATTTTCTCCCAAGACGCGGAGCAGGCTCATTGGTGTGATCTCACCTGACACCAACCATCTGCGCTGTCAGCCCCCTACCCACAATAGTTGATGCTCTGCTCTGCTCTGCTCTGCTCTGCTCTGCTCTGCTCTGCTCTGCTCTGCTCTGCTCTGCTCTGCTCTGCTCTGCTCTGCTCTGCTCTGCTCTGCTCTGCTCTGCTCTGCTCTGCTCTGCAATCAGTGATGGCAGATCACGGAAACAAAAAAAGCGCCCTGAGGCGCTTTTTTCATATCAACCGGATGATCAGACTTTGAACTTGCTGAACACCAGGGAGGCGTTGGTACCGCCAAAGCCGAAGCTGTTGGACATGACGGTGTTGAGCTCGGCCTCTTCGTACTCGCGCACGATGGGCAGACCTTCCGCTTTCTCGTCCAGAGTCTCGATGTTGATGCTGGGGGCGATAAAGCCGTGCTCCATCATCAGCAGGGAGTAGACAGCCTCATGCACGCCGGCAGCGCCCAGCGCATGACCGGTCATCGCCTTGGTGGCGGAGATCTTGGGACCGTTGGCGCCAAACAGAGTCTGGATGGCTTCCAGCTCCTTGGTATCGCCCACCGGGGTGGAGGTACCGTGGGTGTTGATGTAATCAACCTTGCCGACACCCTGCATTGCCATCTTCATGCAACGCACAGCGCCTTCGCCACTCGGGGCGACCATGTCGTAGCCATCAGAAGTAGCACCGTATCCGGTCAGCTCGGCATAGATGTGAGCACCACGGGCCAGAGCATGTTCCAGCTCCTCAACCACCAGGATGCCGCCGCCACCGGAGATAACAAAACCATCGCGGTTCGCATCATAGGTACGGGACGCTTTTTCCGGCGTGTCGTTGTACTTGGTAGAGAGTGCGCCCATGGCGTCAAACTGGATGGTAGAGGACCAGTCCAGCTCCTCGCCGCCACCAGCGAAGACCACATCCTGTTTGCCAAGCTGGATCAGCTCCAGCGCGTGACCGATGCAGTGGGCAGAGGTTGCGCAGGCGGAGCTGATGGAGTAGTTGACCCCCTTGATCTGGAACGGAGTCGCCAGACAGGCAGAGGTGGTGGAAGACATGGTGCGCGGCACCATGTAAGGGCCCACACGCTTGACCCCTTTCTCACGGGCGATGTCCACAGACTCCGAGGTGTTCTTGCCGGAAGCACCACCTGAACCGACCACCAGACCGGTACGCTCGTTGGAGACCTGCTCTTGCGCCAAACCGGCATCTTCAATGGCCTGCTGCATGGAGATGTAGGCGTAGGCCGCAGCGTCACCCATGAAACGCATGACTTTACGGTCGATCAGTTCAGACGGCTCGAGTTTGATATTACCCCAGACACGGCTGCGCAGGTTGTGCTGCTCGAACTGCTCGGAATAGGTGATGCCGGATTTACCTGCTTTCAGGGAGGCCAGCACTTCTTCCTTGTTGTTGCCGATACTGGAGATGACGCCGATACCGGTGATCACTGCTCTTCTCATTAATTCATCTCGTCTGGAAAAACTGGCGCCAAGTCTACCCGCTTTCGGCTGCCAAACTGGTCTGCTTTCACGTAGAATGCCCGCGTTCTTGTGACGCGAGCCGAGGAAAACGTGAGTCAAACATCCTTACATCATGCCCGATTGGACTGGAACGAGGCGGGAACTCCAGTCTCCAGTGAGTTCGGGGATGTGTACTTTTCCAATGATAACGGTCTAGCTGAAACGCGCTATGTCTTTTTGCAGCAAAACCGGCTGCCAGCGCGATTTTTGCACCACGATCGTGACACTTTCGTGATAGGTGAGACAGGTTTCGGCACAGGTCTTAACTTTCTGGCGACAATGGCAGCCTTTCTTGAACAGGCGCCCCAAACCGGCAACGGCTCTCGCCTTCACTTCATCAGTTTCGAAAAATACCCCCTGACCCAGAGCGATCTGCGCAAGGCGTTGGCCGCCTGGCCCGAACTCTCTTCCTTGAGCCAGGATCTCATCGAACAGTGGCCCATCCCGGTGTCCGGCTGTCATCGCCTTATCTTTGCCGATGGCCGGATCCGGCTAGATCTCTGGTTGGGAGATATCAAGGATATGATGCCGCAACTGCCCCACCACGCAGATGGATTGGTGGATGCCTGGTATCTGGATGGCTTTTCCCCCGCCAAAAATCCCGAGATGTGGACGCAAGCGTTGTTCGACGGCTTGGCTCGCCTCGCCCGTCCTGCCGCCACCATCGCCACCTTCACCTGTGCCGGCTTCGTGCGCCGTGGCCTGATTGAAGCAGGCTTTGCCATGAAGAAGGTGAAAGGGCACGGTAGCAAGCGGGAGATGCTGGCGGGGGATCGCACCGACAAACAGCCGCAACAGACCATTGCCCCCTGGTATGCACGCCCGGCAGGCAGGGATGGCGAGGTGCTAATCATTGGCGGCGGCATCGCCTCGGCCATGACGGCGCTCTCGTTGGTAGAGCGTGGCCGCAAGGTGACCCTGCTCTGTGAAGATGACGAGCCAGCCAACGGCGCCTCAGGCAACCGCCAGGGAGCCCTCTATCCACTGCTCAATGGCGAGCACGATGCGCTGTCGCGTTTCTATTCGCTTGCCTTTGGCTATGCCCGCCACCGCCTGCTGGCACTGGCCGAGCGCCATCCCGTCGCCTTTGCCCTGTGCGGGGTAACCCAGCTCGGTTATGACGACAAATCGGCCGCCAAGCTGGCGAAAATGAGTCTGGGCCCCTTCCCGCTCGAGCTGATACAACCCCTCTCGACCGCGGAAGTAGAACAGGTCGTCGGCCTGCCCTGCGGCCACAGCGGCGTCAGCTACCCGCTGGGCGGCTGGCTCTGCCCGGCAGATCTCACGCGCGCCGCGATCAAAGAAGCCCAGGCCAGCGGCCTGCTTGAGGTGGTGTTCAATACCGAGGTGGTTGCCATTACCGAACAGGTGGATGGCTGGCAGGTCGAGAGCCGTGACGGACACCGCTGGCAAGCCCCCAATCTGGTAGTTGCCGCCGGACACAAGCTGCCTGAGCTCATCCCCTTTGCCGAGCTGCCGCTCTATCCGGTGCGCGGTCAGGTGAGCCATGTGCCGACCTCAGCCAGCCTGAGCCGGCTCAAGACCGTGCTCTGCTACGATGGCTACCTCACTCCAGCCCATAACGATCACCACTGCATCGGCGCCAGCTATGGCCGCAACCAGACCGATCTTGCGTTTCGCGCTGAGGAGCAGCTCCAGAACCAGGCGCGGCTGCAAGCCAGCCTGCCACAGCAAAGCTGGCCCGGCGAAGTGGATGTCAGCGGCAATGAGGCTCGGGTAGGCGTGCGCTGCGCCAGTCGGGATCACCTGCCGGTGGTGGGGCCAGTCGCCAGATTGGCAAGCCTGGCGGATCACTACGCCGGGCTGCACACCGATCAGCAAGGTGCCGCCCCCCTACCGTGCCACCCCGGCCTCTATGTGCTGGGGGCGCTGGGCTCACGGGGTCTCTGCTCGGCGCCGCTTTGTGGCGAGCTGCTTGCCAGCGAGATCTGCGGTGATCCGCAGCCGCTGGCAGCCGATCTGCTGGAAGCGCTCCACCCGGCCCGCTACTGGGTACGCAAGCTGCTCAAGGGCAAAGCGCTGGCATAAGACCAACACCCCGAAACGACAAGGCCGCCCACAGGGGCGGCCTTTCTCTATGTGATGCGCATATATCGATTAGCCGGACTACTTGGGCCAGTGGACTCCAAGTTGCTCGCCATAACGGGTTTGTCGCTGAAAATCGGCAATCCGGCTGCGGATCTTCACCAACTCTCCCTGCCCCGCCGCCCAGGCTGCATAACGCAGTGCCTGACAGTCGCTGTGCGCAGGCAAATCAGCAATGGCGCCGCCAACCTGATTGGCACCTTGCTGAACCATCTCCTTGAAGCGGGACTCATAGTCGAACATGCTGGCCAGCAAGCGAGCCCAGCGCTGGCGCGCCGGATCGGCCGCGTTGTTTTTCCCTTCACCACTCTTTTCACTCTGGCGCCAGCGGGGCAATTCAACCGTCGCACGGGTGGTGACGGTGACTCTGCTCAGCTGACAAAGCCCCTGCAACTGATCAGTCTCCAGTTGCCAATCGAGCTGATAACTCGCCTTGCCAAGCACGGGTTTGCCATTCACCTTGGGGGCACTCTGGGCAATAGCTTGGGCCAGTTGATCTGGCTGAGTTGCACTGACCTCATAAAAACGAACATTGATACGGGACTCGGGGACCACTTGCGGCCTGATTGGCTGCGCCTGACTCGCCAGGGGCAACAGCAGCGCCGCAACCCCCACTACCACTCCATAGAACTTGCTGACCATGCCAGACTACCTTCCTTGATTGCACGGGCGAAGTACCGACCTTGGGGAAACGCGCCGCCACACAGATAACGTCTATAGCCTATGTGTGCCAAAGATATGGCGCAACACAATGATGGACCAGAAATCAGAGCCCGCTCACAGGTTCCGTGAGCAGAGTATGGCACAAGGCCAAATCTGTATTTTTATTGGGCAGAGCGACTGATGCGCAGCCAGTTGAGGTGGTAGTTTTTCACATTGATGTCGTGACCATCTATCTGAATGAACTGATCATTTTTAAGACGGTTGGCAAAAAAGTCCTGATCTGCCCCCTCTTTCAGCCACAGCTCGCAAAGCCCCCGTTTTCCCTCCCCGGGATAGAACCGGGGGATCACCAGCACCGCCACACCGTCCACCCGGATGCCATTGCGATTCATGCACTCCCCCTCACTCATGCGCGATGCCAGCGCGGCATAACGGGGAATCTGCCCTTTGGCCACCACCACTACACCGTAGGAGTGGGCTGCCATCAATCGCCGCATGGCGACCGCCTGGTGGGGGCCGGTCTGATGAAATCCATCGTTCTTCATGGCAACGGCCGGCAGCGGCAGCAACATCCAGCAAAGGAGCCATATCCAGCGTTTAACACCTGACAAACGACGAAAAACCATACAAAAGCCTCAAAAGAAAACCTGAGGGCGGCAAGGCTATTACGTCAAAAATTCAGGGTAAAGCACCTTTACCCTTCTTTAATTCTGCAAAACTGGCCAAACGTTGATTAGGTTCACACTGCATCGAGTTTCATATCGCCAAATTACCTCTATAGGAATAGACTCCGAACCCCTCTTGTTTAATGGAATGGAATAGATGCTGGAACTCATCATCGGCACCCTGGTCACTCTGGTGGTCGGGCGCGCCATCTTCAAAGGATACTCAGCGACCGGCGTGTTGCTGAGCGGCGGCTTGCTGCTGCTGGTCGTCACGGCCCTGATGGGCAAGCCGGTGCTGCCGAGCAAGGTGACAAGCACCGGTTATATCGCCACCGATATCTTCGAATATGTCCGCTTCCTGCTCAACGATCGTGGCGGTGGACTGGGGATGCTGATCATGGTGCTGTGCGGCTTCGCCGGCTACATGAGCCACATCGGTGCCAACACCATTCTGGTCAAGCTGGCCAGCAAACCGCTCGGCATCATCAAATCCCCCTATATCCTGCTGGTTGCCGCCTATCTGGTGGCCTGTGCCATGTCGCTGGCGGTCAGCTCCGCCACCGGTCTGGGCGTGCTGCTGATGGCAACCCTGTTCCCGCTGATGGTCAACATGGGGATCTCCCGTGGTGCCGCAGCCGCCGTGTGCGCCTCGCCGGCCGCCATCATTCTGGCACCTACCTCGGGTGACGTGGTGATGGCAGCCCAGGCTGCCAACATGCCGCTGCTGGACTTTGCCTTCAAGCTAACCCTGCCCATCTCGCTGGTCGCCATCGCCTGCATGGCGGTGACCCACTTCTTCTGGCAGCGCTACCTCGACCAGAAGTCCGGCGAGCACAACGAGCCGGTGGCGCCGAGCGACCTCATCACCACGGCGCCCGGCTTCTACGCCATTCTCCCCTTCACCCCCATCATCGGGGTGCTGGTGTTTGACGGCAAATGGGGCCCGCAGCTCGATATCGTCACCATCATCGTCATGTGCATGGTACTGGCCAGCCTGCTGGAGCTGGTACGCCTGCGCAACGGCAAGGAGCTGCTGGATGGTCTGCAGGTCTGCTGGCGCAACATGGCCGACGCCTTTGCCGGCGTGGTGATGCTGCTGGTCGGTGCTGGTGTCTTCGCTCAGGGTCTGATGACCATCGGCTTTATCGACACCCTGCTGGCCCACGCCCAGGATCTGGGCTCGGGCGGCATGATCATGATGCTGTCACTGGTGGTGATCACCACCCTGGCCGCCTTCACGACCGGCTCGGGCAACGCCCCCTTCTACGCCTTCGTGGAGCTGATCCCCAATCTGGCCACCAGCCTTGGCATCAACCCGGCCTATCTGGTGATCCCCATGCTGCAAGCCTCCAACCTGGGCCGCACCATTTCACCGGTCTCTGGTGTCGTGGTCGCCTGTGCGGGGATGGGCAAACTCTCGCCATTTGAAGTGGTCAAACGCACTTCGCTGCCAGTGGCCGTCGGCCTGCTGGTGGTGATCGTCGCCACCCAGATCATGGTTCCGGCCTGATCGCTCACCAGCCCGGTCTGCGCCGGGCTGGTATCTCTCCCCCCCTTTGCAGTAGACTCTGTGCTCTTTTTCCCCAAAGGAGGACCGAGATGAGTATTACGGTTCAACTTGCCCACTTCAGTGACTGCCACTCCCATTTCGATGGTGCGCCGATAAGCTTCACCCCCGCCGGAGAGTCCCAGTGGCGCACCCAGTGTGGCGGTTATGCCCGGATCCTGACCCGCCTGACCCAACTGCGCACGCAAGCGGCTGCAGCAGGTCGCGGCTGCCTCTTTCTGCACGGCGGCGACTCCTTTCAGGGCTCCCTCTATTTCAACCGGTTCAAGGGGCGGGCCAATGCCGACCTGCTCGCCATGCTGGCCCCCGATGCCATGGTGATCGGCAACCATGAATTCGATCTGGGCAATGGCCAGCTGGTGGAGTTTCTGCGCCAGCTCGATTTTCCGGTGCTCGCGGCCAATCTGGACAACAGTCAGGAGCCGGCCGATACGCCTCTTCGTCTGTGGGATATTCCCCACCTCTACGACGCTCATCAGCCCTGGCATCGTCGGGTCATCGATGGCGTCCCCTTTGCCCTGCTCGGGATCACGCTGGCCCAGATGGCGGCCATCGCCAATCCGGATCCCCACACCCGCTTCCACGGGGTGAACGAGACCCTGACCCGAATAATTCGCGAGATCAAGGGCGAAGGGATCCACCATATCGTGCTGCTGAGCCACCTCGGGCTGGATCAGGACAAGCTGCTGGCCGAACGCTTCCCCGAGATCAGTCTCATTGTTGGCGGTCATACCCACAGCCTGCTGGGGGATCTTGCGCCGCTGGGCCTGCCAAGCGAAGGGGATTATCCCCTGATGCACAATGGCGTAGCCATCATGCACGCGGGCCACAGTGCTCTCTGCCTTGGCGTCTGCGAGCTCACCTTCGATGAAGCTGGCCGCGTGGCAGATAGCCACGGCCAGCTGGAGTGGCTCCCCTGGCAACCCTGGCCGTTCGGCTCCACGCCGCCAGCCGGACTCACTTTCTGCGAACCGGATGCCAGGCTGGAGCAGCATCTGGCCAAACGCTACCGGCCGGAGATCGAGACCATGACCCAGCGCATCGTCACCAGACTCGATACCCCGCTCCCCCATCAGCGCCTGCCGGATGCCAACCTGCCTCACGGCAGCCATGTCGCACCGCTGGTGGCCCATGCCATGCTGATGGCGGCCCGGGAACAGGTGGGCGAGGTCGATTTTGCCCTGCACAACGCTGGTGGCGTGCGCTGCTCGCTGGAGCCGGGCCCCTTGAGCGAGGCCGATATCGCCGGTCGCCTGCTCCCCTTTGCCATTCCCCTCACCCTCTATCGGGTACACGGCCACGAGTTGGCGGAAGCGCTAGAGAATGCCATCGACAACGCCACCAATAATGGCGTGGTCGGCAATGGCAACGGCAGCTTCCCCTACACCGCCGGGGTGCGCTTCACCTACCAGGCCGATCAGCCCAAAGGTCAGCGTATTACCCGTCTGGAGTGGGAGCCTGCGCCAGACTGCTGGCAACCGGTTAAATCCGACCAGGTTTATCGCGGGGTATCGAGCGCCTATACCGCCTCCGGCAAGGAGGGCTACACCGCGCTGACTCGCACCCTGACCCAGCACAATCAGGAGCTTGGCATCACGCTAGCCGATGCCTTTATCCGCTGGGCCCGCCATCAACCCGCCCTGCGGGCCATGCCGCCGCGGGTCGAGTACCTGCCATAAAGGCCCATCGATGTGCCTGTCTGCACTCACACCGGGCAGACAGGCACTTTTCGTCTCTGAAACCGCTCTTTTTCGACAATATTTGCCCCGGATGGGCCTGTACCATTGCATCATCTGCGCGGGCTCGGCAAGATAGGCCCGCTTTCAAGACCAGCTGCAGGAACAGGCTACTTCATGAATCACTCCATCCGTTTCACTCCCCCCCGCGTCAATCCGGCCATCAAGCCCACCGCCATCTTGCTGACCGGTCTGCTGGCGCTGCTCTTCTGCCTGCGCAACCCGCTCGTTCATGCCATGGCGCCGGGGTTTGACGCCTCGCTCTTTGCCGTCATGGGCAAAATGTGGAGTGAAGGAGGCGTGCTCTATCGCGACATGATCGATATCAAGGGGCCGATGATCTTCGCCCTCGATGCGCTGGGGTATGGTCTGGGTGGATTTGTCGGGATCTGGGCGCTGGAGTGGGTGCTCTGCTGGCTCGGGCTGATGGCCAGCTGGCAGGCTTTCTCCCAGCTTGGCCTCTCGGTCAGGGCGCGCCTTGGCGCCATGCTGGCACTGCTGGCCCTCTATGGCACCCGCTACTACTACGGCAACATGACCGAGGACTGGACCTTCCACCTCGCCCTCATCGCCCAGTGGGCCTTCATTACCCTGTTGCTGGACAAAGGCTTTCGCTGGTGGCCGGCGCTGGTGGCGGCCCTCACCTTTGCTATCGTCGCCTGGATGCGCACCAACAACGGCGCCTTCTGGGGGGCATGGTATCTGGTGCTGTTCTGCCACTGGTGCCTGCACGAGAAGTGGCGTGATGCCATCCTGCTGCTCGTCTCCAGCCTGCTCGGTCTGGCGCTGATTGGCGGCCCCCTCTACGGCTACTTCCAGCAGCACGACCTGCTGGCGGCCTTCAAATACTACGCCTTCGACATCTTCTTCGAGGGGAGCTACGGCAACGGTTTCTCCCCCATGGTGGGTGCTGTCGGCTTGCTGCGCACCGGTCTGGTGATGCTGCTGCCCCCCTTCATCCTGCTGATGCTGAGCCGCCGTCAGGAGTGGTATCTGCCCGCCCTGCTGGCAACCCTCTTTGGCGTGCTGTTTACCCTGATCGCCAACTCGGTCTCCGGCCATGTGTTCGATCACTACGATGTGCTCTATCTGCAGCTGGCTCTGCTGCCGCTGGCGGTACTGCTGGATCGCAGCGAGCAGAAGGCCGATGCCCTCGGCCTGCTCTGCATCTCGCTGGTGGTGCTGACCGCCAGCTGGCTGCTGGCCCAGCAGTTGGTCTTCGGCTGGAGCACCAAGGAGTGGTCCCTCGATCGGGTTAACGAGGTGCTCGGCACCAGTTTGCTGTGGGCCCTGCCGGTACTCATTCTGGTGCCCCTGTGGCGCGCCTGGGATGTGCGCAGCGCCACCCCCTGGCTCGCCACCCTGGCCATGCTGCTGCTGATGATCAACAACGCTTGGGAAGGAACGATCAAGGGGCGCCCCTTCAACCCGGCGGCGCAGGTGCGGGTCGATCGCATCAAGGCCGAGACCAGCCCGAGCGACAAGATCTGGGTCGATGGTATCCAGCCGCAATATTATCTCTGGACCGATCGTCAGCCGGCCTCTGCCTATCTCTTCTTTGCCAACGTCAACCCGCCCTATGACGTGCGGGCTCGTGTGCTGGCGGACATCCAGCGCCAGAACCCCAAATTCATCATCGCCAAGCCGGATCGGGTCAGCGAGGAGCTGAAAAAGCCGAGCTCGCCCTCCCATCTCGCTTTCTATCAATACCTGACCAGCCACTATGAAGAGGTGGATCCGGGTCTCTATCGTCGCCGATAACCAGTGCTGAGACGCAAAGGGCGGCCATTTGGCCGCCTTTTTTCCATCCCCTCACTCCTCACCGGTAGGCAAGCAGGCCAGCGATGACTACAATGGCCCACTTTTGGATGTGACGGGTGACAGACATGGCGGAACTGACCTATCTCGGGGGCTATCCCGAAGCGCTCAAGGCACAAGTGCAACAGCTGATCGCGGCTGGCAAACTTGGCGACATGCTGGCCAAGCGCTATCCGGAGAGTCACCAGATCCAGAGCGACAAGGCGCTGCTCGCCTACACCATGGAGCTGAAAAACCGCTACCTCAAAAGCTCTGCACCCCTGTCAAAGGTGGTGTTTGACGGCAAGATCAACGTCATCAAGGATGCCCTCGGCCTGCATACCTACATCAGCCGGGTACAGGGCAACAAGCTCAAGGCCAAGAACGAGATCCGCATCGCCGCCCTGTTCAAGGAGGCCCCCGCCCCCTTTCTCAAGATGATCGTCGCGCACGAGCTGGCTCATATCAAAGAGAAGGATCACAACAAGAGCTTCTATCAGCTCTGCCAGCATATGGAGCCCGACTATCATCAACTGGAGTTTGATCTGAGGCTATGGCTCACCTGGCGCGATATCGACAAGGCCAATCGCTAGGTTGACGGTGGTTTCAAGGAGGAAACATGTCATTTGCCGCTATCCCCTTTAGCGCCCCGCACGTTATTGCCAATGTGGTCATTGCCAATTTGTGCCGCGCAGCCCGGCGTCCCTGGCGTGTATCACACGGGCTGCTGACCCTGCTCACGCTCTGCTCTTTCTTTTCACACGGGGCAGAGCGCTGGCAGAGCGACAGCTATCTCACCGAGAGTTTTATGGCCATCGCCATGGAGCGGGAGTATCACGAAACCGCTCACCCGCGCTTCACCCGCTGGCAGCAACCGGTGCGCTTGCAGCTCATCAACGAGTCAGGGGACAAGCCGCTGCAGGCGGAGGTGGTCAAGGTACAAGCCGCCCACCTCGCCCGCATCACCGGCCACCCTATCAGCATGGTGACCAGCAAACCCAACCTCACCCTCATCATGACCGACTACCAGCGGATGAAAAGCTGGGCCAAGCGCACCATGGGCAATGCACCTTCGGTCAATGCCGCGCTCAAGGAGGGGCTCTGCATCGGCCACTTTGCGACCAACAAGCAGCACGAGATCAGCAGTGCCACCATCATCATTCCGGTTGATTACAGCCGCGCCAAGGGGCGCTTTCTCGACTGCGTAGTGGAGGAGTTTACCCAGGTGATGGGGCTGCCCAACGACTCGGACAAGGTGTTTCCCTCCATCTTCAATGACAACAGCATCGACAGCTTCCTGACCGGCCTCGACTATGTGCTGCTCAAGCTCGCCTACCACCCTGCCCTCAAGGCGGGGATGAGCAGCGACGAGGTTCGAGCAGCCCTGCCGCTTGCCATCAAGGATCTGCGCGCCAAAGGCGAGATCAGCGAGGCAGACCGCCGCGTTCAGCAGCAGAGCCTAAAAAGCTGGGCCGGGCTCTGAGTTTCAGCCTGCGTCAAGCATCAACTCTGAAAGCATCCGCTTCGGCTCGCCCTTCGTCCGGCACCAAAGCAAAAACGCAGCCAATAGGCTGCGTTTTTGCTGTCAAATCCACCAGTCATAAGCCTTTTCAGGAAGCCAGACTCTCTTCCGGCATCCAGCTGTCTGCGTTTTCCCACACCTCCTGCACCATAGCCTCGGCAAGCTCCTTGTCCTCCTTGCTGGCGCGGCTGACAGTCAGGGACATGCTGCTGCCCGGGGCGACGCGGACATGGAGATCGGGGAATTTCTCGCCCAGCTGCTTGAGCAGCTCCTGGCGCAGCGCTTCCATGGTGGAGGTCGGGATCTGATGTTTTTTGTCGATGATGATTTCCAGACGCATAGGATACTTCTCCATGATGAACGACTGTATTTTTATACAGTATTTTTGGAAAGTAAAGTACCCGACATAAAAAGAGGCAAATGACCCCTAAAAAAGATCGAGCTGCTGGCCGCAGATCCGCTCGAACGACTCGCCGACAAAGGGGAGGATCGCATCGGCAATGGGTTTGAGCTGCTTGTCGATATAGTGCTCGTAATCGATGGGGGTGCGCCGGTACTCCAACGGTTCTGGGCCATTAAGGGTCATCAGATAGGCGATGGAGCCCCTGTGCTGGTAGCGCTGGGGCAAACCGCGGCGCAGGTTCTCCTCATCCGCCAGACGCGCCGCCCGCACATGAGGTGGCACGTTCTTCTGGTACTCCTCGAGCTTCTGGCGCAGCCGCTTGCGATAGACCAGCAGCTCGTCGTGCAGGCCGGCCCGGGTCTCGTCCACCATGGTACGCACATAGCTGCCGGGATCCTGGTCGTGAAACACCATTTCGTAGAGACGGGTCTGAAATGCCTTGGCAAGGGGCGTCCAGTCGGTGCGCACCGATTCGAGCCCCTTGAACACCAGCTGCTCCTCTGCCCCCGCCTCCTTGCCAGCCACCAGCCCCGCGTAGCGTTTCTTGCTCCCCTTCTCCAGCCCGCGGATGGTAGGCATCAGGAAGCGGCGATAGTGGGTCTCGTACTGGATCTCCAGATAGCTCGGCAGGTTGAACTCGCGCTTGATCAGCGCAGCCCAGTTGTCGTTGATCATCTTCGCCAGCCGCCGGCCAATCTCGTCCGCCTCATCCGGGCTGGTCTCGCGCCCCAGATGGACAAAGGTAGAGTCGGTGTCGCCATAGATCACCTCGAAGCCCTCCCCTTCGATCCACTCCCGGGTCTGCTGCATGATGCCGTGACCGCGCAAGGTAATGGAGGAAGCAAGCCTCGGGTCATAGAAACGGCAGCCCCCCGAGCCCAATACCCCGTAGAAGGAGTTCATGATGATCTTGATGGCCTGGGATAGCGCCTTGTTGCTGGCAGCCTTGGCCCGATCCCGCGCCGCCCACAGAGTGGCGATGAGATCCGGCAGGAAGTGCCGCTCGCGGGAGAACAGGGCGCCGCGAAAGCCGGGAATGGCGTGGTCGGGATGCTGCAGCCCCTCGATGAGCCCCATGGGGTCGATGCAGAAGGTGCGGATGATGCTGGGATAGAGGCTCTTGAAATCGAGCACCAGCACGTGGCGATAGAGGCCGGGTTTGGAGTCCATCACATAGCCGCCGGGGCTCGCCAGCCCACCGTCGGCCGGCAGATTGGGGGCCACGTAGCCGCCACGATGGAGCCGCGGCAGGTAGAGGTTGGTAAACGCCGCCACCGAGCCCCCCACCCTGTCCAGCTCAAGGCCGGTGAGGGAGGCACGCTCGATGGCAAAGGGGATGAGGTGGCAGTAGTCGAAGATCTCCCACACCAGCTTGCAATCTTCCAGGTTGTAGCGAGCCAGCGCCTCCTTGTCAGAATGAAACAGCTCGGTGATCTTCTCCCCCCGGTTGGCCACGTCCTCGATATCCTTGCCACGGCCGAGCAATTCGCTTGCCACCGCATCCAGGCTGTAGCTCGGGAACTGCCAGGTGGCGCTTTTCAGGGTGTCGATGCCATCCAGCACCATGCGCCCGGGGATAATAACGTTGCCAGTCTGGGGGTCGTTACGCGATGAGCGCCAGAAACAGAGCTCGTGGCCGCGCCCCAGCCGCAGCCGCCGCTTGTTGAGCTCGGCGCGGCGCAGCAGCAGGCGAAAATCGAAGTTGACCACGTTCCAGCCGATGACCAGATCGGGGTCGTGCCGCACAAACCAGCGCTCCAGCGCACTCAGCAGGGCGCTCTCGTCCGCCACCCATTCGACCCGGGTACTCCAGCTATCGGCGTCGGCCTCCGGCGTACCGATCATGATGACCCGTGCATCCTCTTCGCTGTAGAGCCCCACCGAGAAGAGCGCGCCGTCCATGGCGCACTCCACGTCCAGCGACACCCAAGAGAGGGTCGGCGTCACCGCCTGTGGTGCGCAGCGCGCCTCGTTCACCTCCCAGTAACCGTGCTTGCCCCCTTTCTTGAGGGTGCGTCCCTCGAAACGCACGCCGGCGGTGATGAAACGCTCCATCAGATAGCGCTCCGGCAGCCGGATATCAGCCTCGAAGTGCTCCAGCCCGCGGATGAGCAGCAGCTCGATGGCGCGGTGAAAGGCACTCAGGGTGGCAAAGTAGCAGCCCACTACGGCGCGGCCGTCGAAGGTGTGCATCGGCAGACGGCGAAACCGCCCGCTCACCCCCGCCCCCTTGAACAGTTCGGCGGCTTCTTCCATATGGCTCTGCGGCAGAAAGAAGACCGGCTCCTGCCCCGGCACCACCACCCGCACCGGTCCCTGCTCGCTCCAGAGCCACATCACAATCTCGGTGCGTTTCGGCTGCTCGCCACGGCCGCGCACATCCCGTCCATGACGGGTCAGAATAAAGCCGTCGCGTGGCGGAGTAACGGGTGGGATGGACGGTTGGTCAGTCATGCAAGTCATCGGGATCAACATGGAGATGGGAGTATTGTACGTTCATACAGTGCTTTGCTGCAATTGCCACGCCAGCCGCCATGGCCTAACCAAGCTGCGAGAGGAGCCGCAAACTGGTAAGCTCGGCCAGAATGGCAGCGAATGCCGGTGGCGGCAGTATTCGCGATGCCATTCATCCCCCCACTCTTCACCCGATATCAGGAGGTCATGGTGGCGCTTTACTCTCTGCTGGATCAGCTGGCCATTCCCTATCAGCGCATCGATCACGCCCCCGTCTTCACCTGCGAGGAGGCCAGCCGGCTGCTGCCCGACCTGCCTGCCGCCAAGAGCAAGAATCTCTTTTTGCGTGACCCGAAAAGCGAGCGGCTGTTTCTGGTGGTAGCACCGGAGGAGAGCCGGGTCGATCTCAAGGCGCTGGCTGCCGCCCTTGGCGTCAAGCGACTGAGTTTTGGCTCGCCAGAGCGGCTCGAGGCCGTGCTTGGCCTCACCCCGGGTTCGGTCACCCTGCTCGCCATGGTGCGCGACAGGGAAAACGCGGTAGAGCTGGTGGTGGACGAGGCCATCTGGCAAGCGGAGCAGATGCAGTGTCATCCGCTGGTCAATACCTCCACCCTGATTATCCGCCTCGACGATGTGCGCCGCCTGCTGGCCCACCTCGGCCGGGAGGCCAATGTCATGCGGCTGCCGGTCGTGGCCGCTGATTAAATGGCGGATGCAACCCCCACTGCACGGGAGCAGCCAGTGCCAGCCCGCTACGAATGCCGCCCGGCTCGCCTGACCGATACCGCGGCCTATCGCAACTATGTGGCCGAGTGCGCCGAAGCCGGATTGCCCCTCTATCAGGTCGCGCAATTTGATCCTGACAGCTGGCTACAAGCGCTGCTGGATCATGCCAGAGGGCATAACCTGCCCAGCGGCTATCCGACCACCACCACCTATTTTGCCCTCGATGCCGGAGAGATCCTCGCCACCTTGCGCCTGCGCCACGATGACAGTGAAGCCAGCCAACAGTGGCTGGGCCACATCGGTTATGAAACCCGCCCCTCCCGCCGTGGCGAAGGGGCTGCGAGCTTGCTGCTTGGCTGGGTACAGCAACGCATTTTGAGCAAGCCGGTATTGGTCAGCTGTGACGAACAGAATCAGGCCTCCCGCAGGGTGATTGCGAAAGCAGGCGGAGTATGGCTGGAACGACGCTTCCACCCGGGAGATCGCTGCTGGTTGACGGTGTACCGGATATTTCCTCTGCCCCATCAGATAGAGCACGCCCCAACATAACCAGCCCATAGCAATAAAAAGAGCGCCCCGAGGGCGCTCTGGTGGCAAGAGTGGCAAACCCTCAGTAGCTGTCTTCCTGCTCTGCCTTCATCCGTGCCTGACGGGCATAAGCCTCCTCTTCGGCACTGGCGATCTCGTCAAGCACGGCATCGAGATCGATAGCCTCACGGCTCTCCTCGAACTGACCGGTCAGCTCGCTCTGGGGCGTGAGCTTGCCATCCTCGTAAAGCGCCCACATCTCTCTGGCGTAGTTCGTTTTGAGTAGCTCGGGGGCATACATGCCGTAGTAGTTGCGCATGTTGTTGACGTCCCGCTCCAGCATGGCTCTGGCCTGATTGTTGGCGGCCGCATCCACCACCTGCGGCAGATCGATGATCACGGGGCCCTGCTCATCCACCAGCACGTTGAACTCGGAAAGATCGCCGTGAATAAGGCCGACGCAGAGCATGCGTACCACATAACCAATCACCTTGGCGTGATCCGCCAGCGCCTGCTCATGGCTGAGAGCCACGTCGTTGAGGCGGGGTGCCACGTTGCCATCGGCATCGGTGACCAGCTCCATCAACAACACGCCATCGAGACAGACATAGGGCTTCGGCACCCGCACGCCAGCTGCCGCCAGCTTGAACAGGGCATCCACCTCGGTGCTCTGCCACACCTCTTCGTGCTGCTTGCGACCGTACTTGGAGCCCTTCTCCATGGCGCGGGCGCTGCGGCTGTTGCGCACCCGGCGCCCCTCCTGATAGACCACCGCCTGCTTGAAGCTGCGCTTGGACGCCTCCTTGTATACCTTGGCGCAGCGAGTTTCGTCGCCACAGCGCACCACGTAGACATCGGCCTCTTTGCCGCTCATCAACCGGCTGATGACCTCGTCAACCAGGCCGTCATCAACCAGGGGTTGGATTCGATTTGGAACTTTCATGACCGCCCTTTCACTCTCTCTGCCCGTTGCAAAATTGTCTGTTGCACGTCCACCTGCCCATTTTTCTGTCCGGACACTCAGTTATCCACTGCCTGCCCGCTGTTTGTCCATCTTCCGGCACTGAAAATTCCCCTCCGAGCGAGCCACGGCAACAAAAATGGCCCGCAAGCGGGCCAGTTCAACTCAGGGCTCGGGGGGTAATCCCTGGCGGATCCGCTGGATCCCCGCCTCATAGAGGCCATCCGGCCCCTCCTGATGCTCCTGAGTTTCAAAAATCTTAAGAAACCACATGTACTGCTCGGGGTGACGAGTCACCTGCTGCTCCACCATGCGGTTCATGGCGACCACATCCGCCATCGCATCCGCAGTGGGGTAAGGATCGAATGGTGGTTCAATCTCCAGCAGATAGCAGCCGGCATCCTCGTCATAGCTGGCGAAGATGGGCACCGCCTTGGCGCCGGTCAGCTTCACCAGCTTGGGTAGCGCCGGCAGGGTCGCTTTGGGATGGCCAAAGAAGGGGGCGAAGACGCTCGCCTCCCGACCATGATCCTGATCCGGCAGGTAGAAGAAGCTGGCACCGCCGCGCACGGACTTGATCGCCGGCTTGATGCCGACGCTGCGCTCATACACCTTGCCCCCCTTGGCCCGCTCGCGGTTGATATACCAGTCGAACACCTCATCCTTGGCGCTCTTCATCATGGTACACATGCTCATCCCCTGTAGCGCGAAGTAGCGACCCAGCATGTCCACAGCCCAAGAGTGGGGAACGACCAGAATAACCGGTCGGCCAGCTGCCCGCTCCGCCTCGATATGCTCCCAGCCGCTCACCTTGATGTTGCGCAGCAGGTGCGCCGGACTGCGCCAGGTCAGCTCGCCAAAGCCCATAAAGGTCTTGAGGCCGACCCGGATTGATTTGAGCAGCAGGGCTGCGCGGGCCGCCTCATCCAGCTCGGGAAAACAGATCTTGAGGTTGGTATCGGCGATATAGGACTGCTTTTTCGAAAAACGCAGCAGAGTGGGTGCCACCAGATTGGCAAAGCCGTCCCGCACGCGCGCCGGGATGAATGCAAGCAGGGAGAGCAAACCCAGTGCACACCAGCTACCCCACCATTTGGGGTGGAG
The DNA here is from genome assembly GCF_038739615.1 of Aeromonas sp. SER. Lineage (NCBI taxonomy): Bacteria > Pseudomonadati > Pseudomonadota > Gammaproteobacteria > Aeromonadales > Aeromonadaceae > Aeromonas > Aeromonas sp. SER. The sequence goes on from NZ_JBCGFC010000009.1 coordinate 174,872, forward strand.
CAGACGGGGATGAAATGTGGTGTCAAATACCGGATCTAATGGGGACATGTCAGCCATCAAGTCATGAAAAACAAACGGTTATTGTAGTTATCCTGACATTTTTTTCTACCCTGTGCCCCTTGGCTCCCATTCGCAGAGGTGATGGTCATCCCATTCGGGATCAAAAAGAGGTGATGGTCATCCCATTCGGGATCAAAAAATGGCCCTCTCGGGGCCATTTTTATCCGGCAGGCAGCATGCAGCCACCAGACTACGCGCGATCAAGCGTAAGGAGAAAGCCCCTGACGAATGCGCTGGATGCCCGCCTCGTAGAGGCCATCGAGCCCCTCCTGATCCTCGCGGGTATCGAAGATCTTGAGGAACCACATGTACTGGCCGGGATGACGGGTCAGCTGCTGTTGCACCGTGTCGTTCATCCGGCAGGTATCGGCCATCACATCGGCGGTGGGATAGTTATCGAACGGCGCTTCGATCTCCAACCGGTAGCAGTGATTCTCTTCGTCATAGCAGGCCAGCAGCGGCACCGCCTTGGCGCCGCTCACCTCTACCAGCCGCGACAGCGCCGGCAAGGTGGCCTTCGAGTGGCCAAAGAAGGGGGCGAAGATGCTCTTCTCGCGACCGTGATCCTGATCCGGCAGATAGAAGAAACTGCGACCGCTCTTGATGGTACGGATCACCGCCTTGATGCCGGCGCTGCGCTCATATACACGGCAACCATTTTTGGCGCGGGCCCGGTTGAGGTGCCAGTCAAAGACCGGGTTGCGCGCCCGCTTCATCATGGTGCACATGGGCACCCCACGGCGGGTAAAGCAGTAACCGGCGGCATCCACCGGCCAGGTATGGGGTACCACCAGGATCACCGGCCGACCGGCCGCCTGCTCCGCCTCGATATGTTCCCAGCCACTCACCTGCATCCGGCTCATCAGATAACGCTCGCTGCGCATGGTGAACTCGCCGAAGCCAAGCAGGCTCTTGAGCCCCACCCGGATCGAGGTCAATGCGATGGCGTCGCGCTCGGCCGGACTCTTGTGCGGAAAGCAGATCGCCAGATTGGTTCTGGCGATATAGAGCTGTTTTTTCGAGATACGAAACACCAGCGGGGCCAGCCCCTCGGCCAACCGGTCGCGCAGACGCACCGGAACAAACGCAAGCACCATCAACACACCGAGTGCCAGCCAGCTGAACCAGTAACGGGGGTGAAGGAAACGAACTTCAAAAGCGGGGTTGAACAGGGGATCTTGGGGGGACATGATTCACGGTTTACGTCAAAAAGGTGGTGTATTGTAGACGCCCTGACAGGTAATACCAGTTAAATCCGCTATATCGCGCACGATAGGAAGTTTCGTACGACAGAAGTGGCGAAAAGGTAAAAAAAATGCCCCGCATGGCGGGGCATTTTACTTATTACACAACCAGCGGGTGGCTCTTTGTCCATCCATCGTATGACTGGTCGTTTATCCCGTCGCTCCCAGAGCGCACTGCTTATCCATTTTCCGACGTCGCATCGTCAAGATTTAACGATGAGCACCCTGGCGGGCAATGCCGTGGTTCATTTCGGTATCACGCTGCGGCAGAAAAAACATCAGGTAACGCAGGGCAACATAACCGACGATGACGGTGGCAACTCCCAGCTCGAAGTGGGCCAGCAGGCGGATCTGCTCGACATAGTGAGCGCTCTGCTCAAACCCTTCCACCAGATGAGCCACTTTGAACAGGGCGGTGGCACCGATCACCAGCGGGAAGGTGAAGGCGGCATAACCCGGCGAGAAGGGCAGACGCAGCAGCTTGATGAAGGCCAGATAGATGATGCCGGTCATCAGGATCGCGATACCAAACAGCGTGGCCACCAGCAGCAGGGAGGGATCCTGGCTGACAGTCAGGTAGCCGGCCAGCGAGAGGCTTGCCGGCGCCGCCAGAATGGCGATGGTCGGCTTGGCTGCATCCGGTACTTCGTGGCTGAAGATGAGGCGATAGAGCATCAGCGGCAGCATCAGACCGTAGCAGATGACCCCGAACCAGAGCAGCACGTTGGCAAGCGGCGCAAACTGGCCGCCCGGGAAGGCGACGTCAGCCACGATGATCCCGACCGGCGGTACGAACCAGCTCGGCACCATGTGGTGGATCTCGAACTCTTTGGCGCGATGCCAGATGAAGGTTGCCAGGAACAACAAGTGAACAGCCACGGCAAACAGCCAGAGCCCTTCACCTGCTTGCGGAGCCAGCATACCGAGCGCCTTGGAGACCACCATGGTGCCCATGGCATAGGTCGGCACGACGCTACCGACTACCGGGTGTGCCAGATCCTGCATCAGCAGGTTCGGGTGGAACAAAAACTTGAAGGTAAGGATCACCAGCAGCACAGCGGCAATAGCGGCGCCCAGCAGCTGCATCCGTCCATCGAAGTGACCGGCATTCTCCCAACACCAACCGAGACTGGCAATGCCCAGCGCCAGACCCGCCATGGGGGTTGGCGCGGCAGCCAGGGATTTACGGGTTCTTGCGATCATGATGACACCTTTCTATTGATGACTATGGCGATAGGATAATGGCCCCTTATCGTTTACGATATCTAAATGAATTGAATCACTCATTCAGGATTACCAAACACGATGAAACTGACCCTGCAACAGCTGAAGGTGTTCGCCACCATCGCCCGCTACGGCAACCTTGGCGTGGCCGCCAACGAACTCTGTCTGAGCAAGGGGGCTGTCTCCCAATCACTGCAGGAGTTGGAGCGCCAACTCGCCACGCCGCTGTTTGATCGCATCCACCCCAGATTGCAGCTCAACAACGAGGGGCGCCTGCTGCAACCGGCCGCCGAAGAGCTGTTGACCCGGATGCAGGATATCGAAAACCTGTTTCGTGCCGATGCCGAGCCGAGCGGCCAGCTGCGTCTTGGCGCCAGCCAGACCATCGGCAACTACCTGCTCCCCACCCTGCTCGCCACCAGCAAGCAGGAGCTGGGGCTCCCCCCCAAGGTGACCATCAACAATACCCATCTGCTCTGCCACGCACTCGCCAACTTCGAGCTGGATATGGCGCTGATCGAGGGGGAAAACCACCATCCCGATCTCGTCACCGAACCCTGGCTGCAGGACGAGATGCTGGTGATCGCCCACCCTGATCACCCGCTGGCCAACCAAGTGGATCTCTCCCTCTCCCGGCTGGGTGGTGAGACCTGGGTGCTGCGTGAACCCCAATCCGGTAGCCGCGAACAGTTTATCCGCCAGATCCAGCCCGGCCTGCCCAACTGGCAAGCGGGCCTTGAGCTCAACACCTTGGAATCCGTGATGCTGGCGGTGGAGAAGGGGCTCGGCATCTCTTTCATCTCCCGCCTCGCCGCCTCGGATCGTCTGGCTGATGGCCGGCTGGCCGCCCTGCCCCTCACCCGCCGCTTCCCGCGCCAGCTCTCCCTTATCTGGCACAAGCAGAAGTACCACTCCGCTTCCCTGCGTCACTTTATCCACTTCTGCAGGGCCCAGCTGAACGATGCCGAGGTGATCAGCGCGGAGTAACGCACGATCATAACGCCGCAGACAAACCGGCACGCCAACTGCTGAAAGGTACAAAGCAAAGAGGGAGCCATGGCTCCCTCCCTTTTATTTGCTCGCTGAGTATCACTTCGCCAAGCTGCGCAACCAGCTGATCTCCTCGCCCCAGATGGACTCGTCGATGGTCTCGAGGATCAGCGGAATGCGATCAAAACGGTCATCGTTCATGATGTGGTGGAATACCGCCTCCCCCAGATTCCCCTCGCGCAGACTGTGGTGACGATCGACCCGGCTGCCGAAGGTGCACTTGGCGCCGTTGATATGCATCCCCTTGAGATACTGAAAACCTACCGTGCGGTCGAACTCGGCAAAGACAGTGGCGCAGCTCTCGGCGGTGCGCAGATCATAACCCGCAGCAAAGGCGTGGCAGGTATCGAAGCAGATCCCGACCCGGCTCTTGTCCTCCACCCCCTCGATAATGGTGGCGAGGTGCTCGAACGACCAGCCGAGGTTGGTCCCCTGCCCGGCGGTATTTTCGATGACCGCCGTCACCCCTTCACTGCGCTCCAGCGCCCAGTTAATGGACTCGCTCACCAGCTTTAGGCTGGCTGCCTCGGGAATTTGCTTGAGATGACTGCCGGGGTGAAAATTCAGATAACACAGCCCCAGCTGCTCGCAGCGCTTCATCTCATCGAGAAACGCATCGCGGGATTTGGCAAGGCCATCGGGATCCGGGTGACCCAGATTGATGAGGTAACTGTCGTGGGGCAGGATCTGCTCCGGCAGAAAACCGGCCTTGTCGCAGGCCGCCTTGAAGGCGCGGATGGTGGCATCCGACAAGGGGGCCGCCTGCCACTGACGCTGATTCTTGGTAAAAAGCGCAAATGCGTTGGCCCCGATGGCCTGGGCGCGGGCGATGCAGTTTTCCACCCCGCCAGATGCGCTGACGTGGGCTCCAATATATTTCATAACGTCTCCTCAGTGAGGCGCCATTATGCCGTCTCTCCCGACAGATGCCAAAATGCGGTGACACTTTGCAACACCCTTCCCGACACGCTCACCCTGAATATGAGTAGGGGCGCTGCGTGATAACTCAATCTGGTCATGCCTTCTATCGGTTGAAATGGTACTTTTTGTATGGATATGATATTCACCTGCCAGTTGCCCGTACAAGAGAATGGTTATAGTGCGCAAATTGTGAAACAAACGGACCCAATACAGCTTCATTTACCATATTCATACGGAACACCAATAAGAGAGCGCAAGTAATATACTCCATTTTTCCATGACACATTCACCTTACCACTGACTGAAAGAAAAATAATTAAAAATGTACATAAATAGCCCCCTAACAAATACTGTGGTCAGGCGATAAGCTGATTAATGCGCCCTTATACTCTCTAGTAGATAATTTATTTAATGAAGTAACCTACAGGAAGCCAATCACCACTATCTTTACTCAAAGTAATAGTCTCAATAGCAGATCCAGCATACTCAAACTTGGTAATAAACTGTATAGTGATGAACTTCCCATCAGGTCTACCAGGAAGGCATTCTGATTTCTCCTGTGCAATCTCAGAACGTAGAACAACCATACCTAAAGGATGACGAAACTTGTCCAATGCATCATGCCATTGAGAGACAGAGAGCTCAGACTTGAATGCATTATCAGTTAATTCGTAGCTTTGGTTATAAAATCCAGCATCAACGGTTTCAAGCCATGCTTTCGCTACTGATAGTGCATCATTTTCTTGAGCTGCAACAAAAAATGAAACCAAACAAGTAAAAGTAACAAGCCCCTTTTTCACCTTAAACTCCTTTATTATATTCGTGCATTCTGGGCAACAAGGAAGCCGCCTATTTAGGTCTGCAACCCGGTAGGCTTATCCCAAGAAACCGACAGTTCCTGACGATGGTCAGCCTTGTGAACTGCTACAACAAGAAGACTCACAGGATTGCGTTGTTCGCTTTTTTAAAATGGAAATTCCGTAGTCCTTTTTCAGTTCTTCAACAACAGCTTCAAAAAATTCGGCCTTTAGCCTCATTTGCTCCAACTGTTGCTCGAGCTCCTTGATGCGCTGTTCGGCTGTCTGTTTGTCGAGATACGACATGACGTTGCTCCTGCCGGTTTTCCTGAATTGGTAAAAAGGCTAGTGCTTGCAAGCAGGCTAGCCTTTTCGTTCAGATCGTTCTGCGACAGTTTAAAAGTCTGTGGGATATAGTGCAGTCTACGTTTTACACCTGCCCCATCTTGGCCACCTCCAGCTTAAGAAGAAGGTATAAACCATACGAAGGGCCAGATATTAAATAAAAAATGTGGTCATAGGAGTGCGAACCCGATTATAGAACAGCTTCCCTACCATACTATTTGCAACTACCCTATGACCACCAAAGCCGTCGCTACGAAAATTGCCAGATTACCAGACCAGAGGAACCAAGGGTTGGCTCGACAAAAGACGTAGTGGCAAAGGACGGCACTACTTACATCTCGAGCACAGGTGTTAGCTCGATATCAAAAACTTGCGTTTCCACTATCTTGAAAATTATCAAGATTAGACTTATCGGCGCTAACTGTGAACAGCCAGATGCCTGTTTAGGTGAAATCTCGACATAATTTTCTTAAACTCTTTGATATCTTCTGCATGAAGCGTCAAAGCCCAATGGGCGCGGTGTTCACCATAATCCAGTCCACCAGTGTAAATAATCGTATGATTTTGAATGCGTAGTTGGTTTCGATGAGCCTCCATCTGTAGGCCTATCTCAGGAAACCAAATGTGCAATGCTCCTGATGTAGTAAATGTAAATTGAGCAACTTGCTCATTTTCCCCTGCAAGCCTAAATGTCTTTTCAAAAACTTGGATTTGCATAGCAGCTCCTAGTTGTTGTCAACATCTGATTTTCATTCTATGCATTGACTACAATGGGATCTAGCCATTTAGGCTTCAGCATGTCATTATCAGAATATTCCGAATCAGTATGCGCTAAAATTAAAATAGTAAGACTAGCTTTCCATTATTTATATGATCTATTTTTCTAGGGCGTTTAGGGAAGGTGGGAACGTGACTCATGCTGAACCTCATCCACGAAACCGACGGGGACTCGTTCGATAAGAAATGGCTTGTTCGTATCTTCCCCTAATCATCCAGCCACAGTGTCATAACAAGCGGCGTGAGGGAATGAGGCGAAGGGTCTTTTTGGGGAGGGAGAATATGCCGTACATCAGACCCGAACTGTTTACAGCACCGGGCTATTGCTGCTCGTCTACCAAGAAAAGCGCAGCTGACACATAGAGAACCGTATCAGCTGCGCCATAGCTATGCCTCAATGCTTCTGATGGCGTGTGCTCATCCAGCCTATCTGGCCAAGCAACTTGGTCACAAAGACTGGGGGATGATCCGCACCATTTATGCTCCGTGGGTTAGCAAGGACAACCCTAATTACAGGAATGAACTGGCCGAGAAACTGGGTGTTGTTGACCCATATCTGACCCACGAGCAACAGGCCAAAGCATAAGGCATTGAACCTAAATGGTTTTATGCCTTAAAACGGCATCTTGAATCCTGGCGGCAATTGCATGCCACCGGTCAGTTCGCCCATCTTGGTCTTGTTCTGCTCTTCCACACGACGCACGGCATCGTTGCAAGCGGCGGCAACCAGATCTTCCAGCAGCTCCTTGTCATCTTCCATCAGGGAGGGATCGATCTCGATGCGACGTACGCTGTGGCTGCCCGTCATGGTGACTTTGACCATGCCGGCACCGGCTTCACCGGTCACTTCCATCTGGGCAAGCTGCTCTTGCATCTTCTGCATACGCTCTTGCATCTGCTGGGCCTGTTTCATCAGGTTACCCATTCCACCTTTACCAAACATATGTCGTCTCTCGTCTTGAAATCCGGCATCCAGCGCCGGGCTGTGGGCTTGTCTGTCCTAGATGGGGACAGCCAAACTGCTTTTCAACCGGGAGCCAGCTCCCGGCCACGGAATTTAGCGGTTGAGGGGCTCGATGCTCTCGTGATGGAGCACGGCACCAAACCGCTGAACTAAAAACTGTACGTTGGGATCCTGCTCCAGATCCCGGGTCACCTGCTCGCGTACCCCGAGATAGAGGCGATGCTCGATCTCAAGAGGGGTCTCCTTGTCAGGCACCACGCCGAGCGTCACCTCGACCTGTACCGGTTGCCCCAGCGCAGGCCCGATGATCTCGGCCAGATCGGCGCGCGCCTTGTCGCTCACCAGATGGCGCTGCTCGGGCTTGAGGGTCAGCAACACCTTGTCCCCCTCACGCGTCATCACCGAGTTGATGGCGAGCTGGCGCAGCCGACCGCCTACCTGGGTGTGAGCAATCAGCTCGGCCCAGGAGTCACCGCAACCATTGAGCAGTGAAGAAGGGATAAGGCGGGTCGCCTCCCCCTCTTGCGGCTCCTCATCGCTTTCGAGCTCGTCCCAATCGATCGTCTCCATCACTGGCTGGGCAGGCTCGCTCTGCGCCACAGGGGCAGCCGCCACCGTCGTGGTCATTGGCTGGGTCGCAGGAGCAGGCGTCACTGCAGGCGCTGTGGCACTGCGCTCGCCAGGTCGATAGCTCGGCTGCCCAGCCAGATCCCAGGGGGGCAGATCGGTTGGCTGTGCAGGCTGAGTAGCGGGGGCCGCGGTGCGATTGGGCGCACTGCGGGCAGGCTCAGGCACGGGCGAGGCCATAAAGCTCTGGCTGAGATACTCCTCGTAATCCCCGTTATCACCCGCCTCGTCATAATTTTCGGCGTAGAGATCCACCGGCGGCTGCTCGCCAAACTGGCCCATGGCGGGGCCACTCGGGGTGGCTGTTTGGTTGATAGCGGATGACGGCGCACTCTGCGGCTGAGGTGCTGGCGCAGAGGCAGTAACCTGACGCACTGGCGCAACCGGCACCGCCCGAGGAGCAGGAGCAGCTGCGCTGCTCTCTCCACGCTGGCGACTACGCAGCATATTGCGTTTGCCAAGCAGGCTTTGCATGCTCGATACCGCCGATACAGGTTCGGACGCTTCCGAAGCAGATGCAGCCGGAACGCTATCCATCGGTACAGACGTCATCTGAGCAGGCGCCATCTCTGCAGCGGCCATCTGCGCAGTGTCGGTTGGTACCGATGGGTTTGAGTTTGCAGCAGCCCCCTCCCCCCAGCTCGCAGTATCAACCGCCATGCTGCTATTCGCACCAGAGAGCGGGGCCGACTCGGCCTGATAACCCATACCGGCCGCCTCGCGCAGCAACTCATCCTGCTGGCTGAAGAGCTGGGCGGCTTGCGCCTCCTCTTCACCGCTCTCCTCATCCTGACCGGTTACCTCGGCCGTGGCCGTCATGGCATCGGCAGAAGCCGTCTGTGCAGGGTGTGGAGTATGAGTTGCAGGCTCAGCGGCCGGGCGCTTTCCCGGCAGCGTCGGGGCTGCCCCCATTCCCGCGCTGGCCGAGCCAGTCATGGATGGGGGGAGCGCCGTCAACGTGGCGGGGTGCAATACCTCGCGCCGGGGCGAGAAGGCAAGCATCCGCAGGCAGGTCATCTCCAGCGCGGTGCGGCCATCAGGTGCCCAAGGCAGATCTTTGCGGCCACCCAGCACAATCTGGTAGCAGAGCTGCACCTCTTCCGGGCTCATCGCCTTGGCCAGTTGCAGCAGGGCATCAGCGTCCGCCCCCTGCTCCTGCACGCTGGCAGGTAGCAGCTGGGCCATGGCGATACGATGGAGCAAGCCTTCCAGCTCAGCGTGGAGCTGATCAAAATCGGGGCCCAAAGTAGCGATCTCGCTGATCTTGGCCATGGTAGCGGGGGCATCCTGCCGCAAAATGGCTTCCAGCAGCTGGTGCAGATGACGGTGATCGAGCGTGCCCAACATCGTCAGCACGCTCTCGAGGCGCACGCTGCCGTTGCCGTGCGCCAGCGCCTGATCGGTCAGGCTCAGGGCATCGCGCATACTGCCGTCAGCCGCTTTGGCCAAAGCCAGCAGAGCGCGCGGTTCGAAGGGCTGCCCCTCCTGATCCAGCACCCATTCGAGCTGCTTGGCGATCTGGGTCTGATCCAGGCTCTTCAGATGAAACTGCAGGCAGCGCGAGAGAATGGTGATCGGCAGCTTCTGCGGATCCGTGGTGGCCAGCAGAAACTTCACATAGGGGGGCGGCTCTTCCAGAGTTTTCAGCAGCGCGTTGAAGCTGTGACGCGACAACATGTGCACTTCGTCGATGAGATAGACCTTGAAGCGACCACGGGCCGGTCGGTACTGCACGTTGTCGAGCAGCTCGCGGGTATCTTCCACCTTGGTACGCGACGCCGCGTCAATTTCCAGCAGGTCGACAAAGTTGCCCCGATCGATCTCGCGGCAGGTATCGCAGACGCCACACGGATGGCTGCTGATCCCCTGCTCGCAGTTGAGGCTCTTGGCCAGAATACGGGCGATGGTGGTTTTGCCGACGCCGCGGGTGCCGCTCAGCAGATAGGCGTGATGCAGCCGTCCCTGATCCAGGGCGTTGGTCAGGGCAGTCAGCACATGTTGCTGACCAACCACTTGTTCAAACGTATGGGGGCGCCATTTACGCGCCAGAACCTGATAGCTCATAAATCCATCATGCAGGGAATACAGGGCATTGAGGCCGGATGCTAACACAAATGGACGGGAGGCTGTATCGGCTATCGGTCAGAGCGGGAGGGATCGCTTGAATTTCAAACCGATGCCCGCACGGGCACCGGTTTGGAGGCTGGCAACAGGCTGACAATAAGCAGCCTGTTGATCAAACCGGGGGCTTATTCGCCCGGCAGTTCAACCAGAGAGACCACCTTGACGCCAGCGGCGGTCAGGCGGGCATCACCACCGAGAGACGGCAGGGAGATGATGAATGCCGCATCGGCCACAGTACCGCCAGCGCGACGGATCAGCTTGACGGTGGCATCGACGGTGCCGCCGGTCGCCAGCAGATCGTCCACTACCAGTACCTTGTCACCGGGCACGATGGCGTCGGTGTGCAGTTGCAGGGTGTCGGTGCCGTATTCGAGGGCATAGGACTCCTCGATGACAGCGCGGGGCAGTTTGCCCGGCTTGCGGACCGGCACGAAGCCCAGACCCATGGCGTAGGCAACCGGCGCGCCAAAGATGAAGCCGCGAGCCTCGGTACCAACAATCTTGGTGATCCCTTGATCACGATAGTGATTGGCCAGCAGATCGATGGTGGCTTTGAACGCCTCGGCATTTTCGATCAGGCTGGTAATGTCGCGAAACAGGATGCCCGGCTTCGGATAGTCGGGAATGGTCTTGATGCTCGCTTCGATAAATTTCAGGGTTTCCGGATTCATGGTTTGACCGTTTGTTTTTCGACCCAGATGGCCGTTTTATCTTAGTCTTCCCGCCAGCGGGAAATAAAAAAGCCTGTCACGCAAGAATGACAGGCCGACTCCATAGCATTATTGCCGCAATAGCTTAGGGACTTCACTTCTCCATTGCAACTGGCTCCAGCACCGGCAGGCGCATTAACCAGGTGAGCAGGATCACCATTATGAGAAGCAACAGCCCCCTGACCCATAGCAGCGGCACCACCGCCAGCGACACCGAGAAGGTGAGCAGAATGAAGATAATGGCGCGCCGCCGTGCATGGCGGCGAATACCGCGATACTGCTGCCAGTCTGCAATGGGTGGGCCAAACCAGGGATGGCTTAGCAGCCAGTGGTGAAAACGGGGGGACGAACGAGCAAACAGAGCGGCTGCCAGCAGCATGAAGGGGGTGGTCGGCAGCAGTGGTAACACGATGCCGACAATGCCGATCACAAAGGCCAGCCATCCCAAGATCATCAGACACCAGCGCTGCATTGACACCTCTCATCTCTGTTTATGGCTGTCTAGCCTAACAGAGTTTGGCTGATAGCTGACAGCGGGGCACAACCCCACTACAATCTGCCCTCTTTTTTCTCCTTATCTCTTCGGAAAGCAGTTATGCGCGTTATTTTGGCCCCCATGCAGGGGGTACTGGATCACCTGATGCGGGAGGTACTGACCTCCGTCAACGATTACGATCTCTGCGTAAGCGAATTTATCCGGGTCGTTGATCAGCTGCTACCCGCCAAGGTGTTCTATCGCCTCTGCCCCGAACTGCTGCAAGATGGCAAAACCCGTGCAGGAACCCCGGTGCGGGTCCAGCTACTGGGGCAACATCCCGAGTGGCTGGCTGAAAATGCCAGACGCGCCATCGAGCTGGGCTCCCCCGGGGTCGATCTCAACTTCGGCTGCCCCGCCCCTACGGTCAACAAGAGCAAGGGCGGCGCGGTGCTGCTCAAAGAACCCGAGACCATCCATCGCATAGTCAAGGCAGTGCGCGACGCGGTGCCCGCCCATCTGCCGGTCAGCGCCAAAATTCGCCTTGGTTACGATGACAAGGATCTCTATCTGGAAAACGCTCATGCCGTTCATCAAGGCGGCGCCAACGAGCTGGCCGTCCATGCCCGCACCAAGCGAGAAGGCTACAAGGCGCCCGCCCACTGGGAGTATGTGGATGCCATTCGCCGCGCCTTGCCGATCCCCGTCACGGCCAACGGCGAGATCTGGGATCGTCAGGATGCCCTGACCTGTGCCAGCGTCTCCGGCTGCGATTCCCTGATGGTGGGGCGCGGCGCCATCTCCCTGCCCAATCTGGCCAACGTGATGAAAACCGGCTGCCCCCACATGAGCTGGGCCGAGGTACTGCAATTGATGGTGAGCTACACCGAGCAGGACTTGGCCAGCGAAAAGGCTGACTACTACCCCAGCCGGATCAAACAGTGGTTCAGCTATCTCAAGCGGGAATACCCGGAAGCAGATCTGCTGTTTCAGGATATCCGGGTACTCAAAGAGACGGATCCCATCCGCGATGCCTTGCTGCAAGCGGCCAAAAGCCACGGCTAACCGTCGTTAACTTGACTCATATCATCTTGATAAAGTTATCGGATCCCTATACTGCCCCGAATCTGTCGTCTGTCCTGTGGGGGATAATGTGTGTGAAATGACGCAAGCACAGTTGACTGTCTGGCGTAATCGCCTGCTGTCCGACTGGGCCCAGGTACGAGAAACGCTGATCGGTCAGCTAAAAGCCTGTCGCCGTGACGAGTGGGCCGAAAAGCTGGATCACTGCGAACAGGATCAGCTGGTCGAGCTGACCAGCCGGCTGGATCTGCCCAAAGTGGAGCAGAGTGTGGCGCATCTCAAACGGATCGATGCCGCACTCTGTCAGATGGATCTCGGCCTCTACGGCCTCTGTTCCGACTGCGAAGAGCCTCTGGCCATCGAATCGCTGGAGCAGGATCCGACCCTGCAACGCTGCCCGCGCTGCGAAGCCCGCTATCGCAAGGGATTCCACGCCCACGAGCTCTGAAAGATGCACCAACCGGTGCATCCTCTCTTTACTGCCTCACTGGTGACACTGCCATTCCTGTCCAATACTCGACTATATGAGCCGGTTCGAGGGGATGAGTCGTGTACAGACTCTTGTTGTTATGGTGTTTATGCTGTCAGGCCGCCGCACAGGAGTCTTTGGTCGTTGGCTGGGGCGACTGGCAGCCGTTCAGCTATCGCAATGAACAGCATCAGCTGCAAGGGCTGGATATCGAACTGCTCAATGCCATCCTGCAACGGGCTGACTATCAGGCTCGCTTCATCGAAATGCCCTGGACGAGGGTGCTGCACGAATTAGAGTTCGGCACGGTTCAACTGGCCATGTCCGCCAACATCACCACCGAGCGTCAGCACTATGCCCGTTTCAGCCATGCCTATCGGGAAGAGGAGACGGTCATCATCATCCGCAAGGAAGATGAACCACGCTGGCGCACCATCACCACTCTGGAACAGCTGATCAATACTCCCGATTTTCATATCGGTCTGCTCAAGGGGTTTGACTACGGAGAGGCGTTTCGCCGCCTTGTCGCCGACCCCAAGGTGAAACCTCGGCTACAGGAGCGATTCACCCTGGAGCAACTGCTCAAGATGCTCCACGGCGGGCGGATCCAGGGGTTTATCCTCGATCCGAACAGCCTGCAGGAGTGGGAGCATCAGGGCATCACCTTGAAACAGCTCCATATCCTGCTGCATATCGAGCGCACTCCGGTTCACCTGATGCTCAGCAAGAAGAGCACATCGCAAGCCCAGCTGGATCGGCTCAATCAGGCGATCGACCAACTCAAGCAAAGCCCCGAATATCAGCAGATCCTGACCCGCTATACCTCTGGGCTGCTCGCAGAATAACAACGGGAGAGCCGATGGCTCTCCCGTTCTCTATGCTGGTTCCGTGAAATAACCTATCAGGAACCACTTCAACTGCACGACTGACCAAGCACAATGCCAGCTAAATGAGAGAAGTGATGGATCTCGTGAGTAGCATCACACTCACCACTCTGCTTGCCCGGGTTATACCAGCAGGTAGCCAACCCCTGTGCAGCTGCACCGGCAATATCGGTCTTGGGATTGTCACCCACCATCAGCACTCTGGCCGGATCCGGAGCCCCCATCAGCGAGAGGGTGTGCTGAAAAATGGCGGGATCTGGCTTGGTAACCCTGATCTCGTCGGAAATAACCAAAGGTGCGAACCACTCGCTCCAGCCCAGCTTGCCAAGCCGGCCTCGCTGGGGAACGCTGAAGCCGTTGGTGATGATGCCCATGTTCACCTTGTCCTTCAGCAGCTGTAGCGTCTCCACTACCCCATCAAGGGGCATGCTCAAGGCAACGATCTGTGCCAGAAAGGTGTTGTTCATCACCATGGGGTCAACATTGACCTGCTCGGCAAAGAGGGAGAAGCGGGTCTCTTGCAGCGCTGTGGCATCGATTTCGCCATTGTTGTACTGCTGCCACAAACCGTGGTTAAGGGTGTGATAGGCCGCCATGCCAGCCTCATCCACCTGTACGCCATAGTGGCGAAGGGTTTGCTCCAGCGCCTGTGTCACCGGGAAATCGAGCAGGGTCTCATCCAGATCGAACAGCACCCAGTCATAGCTTGTCTTGTTCACAAAAATCCTTGTCATCAGTCAGGTTGTTCCATGCTATGGCGCCCCGTTCTGCCCAGCGGACTCGCCAGCAGATCCAGAGTCAGACGCACGCCAAAGCCTGTTACTTCGCTTGAAACCACCCCGTTGCCTCCCTTGTTGCGAAAACCGCTCAGGTCAAAATGCAGCCAGGGAGTCTGCTCGGGGACGAAATGGGAGAGAAAACGGGCGGCATCGATATGATCCGGAGAGCTGCCCGGCGCACACTGCAGCAGATCGGCCCATTCACTCTCGATGTTGTCGTCATAATCCTCATCGAGTGGAAACGGCCAGACCCGCTCGCCGCTGCGCTGCCCCATATTGACCAGCGATACCAGCCATTCGGTGCGGTTGGTAAAAACGCCGCTGTAACGGCTGCCCAGCGCCCGTTTGCAGGCACCTGTCAGGGTGGCGTAGTCGATCAGCAGATCCGGGGTATCCTGCGCCGCCATCGCCAGCGTATCAGCCAGCACCATCCGCCCCTCCGCATCGGTATCAACCACTTCGATGGTGGTACCGTTGATAGCCGTGACGACCTCCCCGGGCCGATAGGCATGAGGGCCGATATGGTTCTCGGCAATAGCCAGCCAGCAGTGAACTTCATAGGGTAGCTGAGCTCTGCTGATGGCATAGAGGGTACCGAGGGCCACCGCGCTGCCTCCCATGTCGAGATGCATGCCATACATGCTGCCGGAGATCTTGAGGTTGTAGCCGCCGGAGTCGTGGCAAATACCCTTGCCTACCAGCGCAATACGGCGCACCGGCTTGGGGGGGTAGTAGCTGAGCTTGACCATGGCGCCCTGATTGTCTTCCGAGCCACGGGCCACGGCCAAGAAGGCGCCTGCCCCCAGCTCGGCCAACTGGCCCTGATCATAATGGAGGCAGTGCCAACCCTCCTCCTGCGCCAACTGGCTGAGGAACTCGCGATAGTTGGCTGCGGTCAGCTCGGAAGCGGGCAGCACCGCCAGATGGCGGGCCAGCCCATTGCCGCCCGCTTCGCTGTAGATCCGGGCCAGATCCAGCACCACCGCCGGGGACACAACTACCTGCTGATAGCTCCAGCTGCTTTCACTGCGGCTCTTGCTGGTCGGCAGCGGCATATTGGCGGCGAGCAGGGAGGAGAGCACCAGCTCGGCCAGCACTCCCCGCTCGGAGGCAGAAAAGCCCTCGAGATGAAGACCGACCCGCTCGGCTTTTAATCCGGACAACGGCGCAATCCAGCTTCGCACCTGCTTGTAGAGGCGGTGATCCCGCTCCACGCTGCCCGCCACACAGACGACCAGCAGCAGGCTGTTGCCCTGCATCAGGGTAAAGGGGGCTTTTTTGCCCAGCGCCAGCAGGGTGTTGACACCCGATAGCTGGGGATGAGCCAGGATCGCCTCCTTCTGATCTTCGGCGATCAGCAATATCTGTATAGGAAGCACCTGCTCGAGGGCCTGGACGAGAGTGGCATCTTGGCAATCGATAGCGGGAGGAAGATAGGTAAAGGGAGTGATCACAGGCATGTACCTCATCCGTGAAGAGATACCTGATCATACCTAACAAACAGGCGGGACGACCAGTTTTGCCCTGAAATACCAGCACAAACAACACCTTCACCACGTAAGAGTGATATTGCGCAATGTCTGTAGAGTATTTGGAAAGATAAAAATGGAGGTGATGAAAAGAAGCTGAAAAAGGAAAAACCGAGAGGAAGTTGGTTGCGGGGGCCGGATTTGAACCGACGACCTTCGGGTTATGAGCCCGACGAGCTACCGAGCTGCTCCACCCCGCGTCCGAATTGTCACCCCAGACCGAGCAGAAGTCTGTGGCGTTTGTCT
>NZ_JBCGFC010000010.1:0-167944 GCF_038739615.1 Aeromonas sp. SER
GGCACCCAATTTTAGATTACGCGGATAGCGTGGTCTTTACCGGTTAGTGTGCTGATATGGCTCAGTCGGTAGAGCGCATCCTTGGTAAGGATGAGGTCCCCAGTTCGATTCTGGGTATCAGCACCATCTTTAAGTTAGTTTTAAAAGCTTTTGCCTGACGGCAATAGCGCCGTGGAACCACCTGATCCCATGCCGAACTCAGAAGTGAAACGCGGTAGCGCCGATGGTAGTGTGGCATTCGCCATGCGAGAGTAGGACACTGTCAGGCACCTATTTAGAAGAGGCCTCCCATTCGGGAGGCCTTTTTGCATTTCTGCGTTCCAAAAATCTGTACCGCCGCCGGCATTTTAGTAAAAGTGCTGGGCTATCAAGGGATTGCCCGTTACTCTTTAGCCGTTACCGATTAACACGTGATGCTGCCAGCGAGGTATTGATGGCTACGTTGAAGGAAATTGCACAGGAAGCGGGGGTTTCTCTCGCCACGGTATCCCGGGTACTGAACGAGGATCCCAGCCTGAGCGTCAAGGAAGAGACCAAGCAGCGGATCTTCGAGATTGCCGAACGGCTGGAGTACAAGACCAGCAGCGCCCGCAAGGGGGTACACAAGAGCAAGCTGCACTTTCTGGTGGTCTATGCCTATCCCCAGAGTACCGAGGTCAACGACCCTTACTATCTCGCTATCCGTTATGGCATCGAGACCCAGAGTGCCCGCCTCAATATCGAACTGACCCATCTCTACAACTGCGGTGAAGGGCGCGAACTGAGCGCCGTGGATGGCATTCTGGTGGTCGGTACCCTCACAGCCGAGCGTCTGGCCCAGCTCAGGGCTTGTTCCAGCCAGCTGGTGTTTGTCGACTGCCGTTCACAGGGAGAGTTCGACTCGGTCGATGTGGATCTCGCCCTGATCAGCCAGCAGGTCGTCGATTACTTCATCGCGCAGGGGCACCAGCGCATCGGTTATATCGGTGGCCAGGATGAGACCCCGGACCTGCGTGAACTGGCCTTCCTCGATTATGGCCAGCGGCTGGGGGTGGTGCAGGAGAGCGATCTCTATCGTGGGGACTTCTCCAGCGCTTCCGGCTACCAGTTGGCGAAGGATATGCTGACCGGCGACTGGCCCAAGGCGCTGTTCGTCGCCTCCGACTCCATCGCCATTGGTGTGCTGCGTGCCATTCACGAGAAGGGACTGGCGATTCCCCAGCAGATCGAGCTTATCAGCGTCAACGATATCCCGACCGCCAAGTTCACCTTCCCGCCGCTCTCAACGGTGCGGATCCACTCCGAGTTGATGGGCACCCAGGGGGTCAATCTGCTGGTTGAGCGGCTGCGAGACGAGCGGGATATTCCACTCCGGGTGTTGGTACCGAGCAAGTTGACCCTGCGCGGCACCACTCGCTGATTTTAGTAAAATATTCTGCTTTTTAGTCGCACCATCTTGCGGTGGTGCGACACATCTCCCAAGCAAACCTCTTTCCCATATCATCCAACAACTTCATATCATATTGTTTTATAGTTGATTTTATTGCTAGTCAGCCAACTGTTATCAACATCCATGCCACTCCTCCATATCTTGCCCTCCTTTATCTCCCGCTTCTGATCTCGCTCACAAAACCATCTGTTCATTGTGATCAGGTTAAAACTTTACCAATCCAAAGCTGATATTTAGTAAATGTTTATCTAAGGTTTACTCAGTTAACGTTGCCTTGTTCCGGGAGGACATGTGAATAACTGGGAAAACGTCCAATTCGTTGGTGAAAACAGGCTGGCCCCGCGCGCCTACTTCTTCTCTTATGCCGACCACGCGCTGGCGGCCACCATGCAGCGCGAGCTGAGCCGCCGTTTTCTGAGCCTTGGCGGCCAGTGGCAGTTTCACTACTTCGACCACCCCCTGCAGGTGCCGGAGGCCTTCTATCACAGCCCCATGAGCGAGTGGGGCCAGATCACCGTGCCCAACATGTGGCAGATGGAAGGACATGGTCAGCTGCAGTACACCGACGAAGGTTTTCCCTTCCCCATCGACGTGCCCTTCGTGCCGACCAACAACCCCACCGGTGCCTATCAGCGCAGCTTCACGCTGAGCCCGGCCTGGGACGGCGAGCAGGTAATCATCAAGTTTGACGGGGTGGAGACCTACTTCGAGGTCTATGTGAACGGCTACTACGTCGGTTTCAGCAAGGGCAGCCGTCTCACCGCCGAGTTCGATATCAGTGCCTACGCCAACATTGGCGAGAACCTGCTGTCAGTGCGGGTGATGCAGTGGGCTGACTCCACCTATATCGAAGATCAGGATATGTGGTGGATGGCGGGGATCTTCCGCGACGTCTATCTGGTGGGCAAACCGGCCGCCCATGTGCAGGACTTCTTCATCCGCACTGCGCTGGCTGATGACAATCAAAGCGCTACCCTGAGCTGCGACATTCAGCTGGAGAATCTGGGGGCGGCAGCCCGTGATCACCGTCTGGTCTGGTCGCTGCTGGATCAGGGCCGCGAGATCGCCAGCGGTTCGCTCGACCATCTCGCCATCGACGGCAAGTGTGATTGCCGCTTCACGCTGGATCTGGCCAACCCCCATCTGTGGAGTGCCGAAGACCCTTACCTCTATCAGCTGCAACTCTCCCTCTACAACGGTCAGGGTGAGCTGCTGGAGGTGATCCCGCAGCGGGTCGGGGTGCGTGAAATCAAGGTCAAAGATGGCCTCTTCTACGTCAACGGTCACTACCTCAAGCTGCACGGGGTGAACCGCCACGACAACGACCACCTCAAGAGTCGCGCAGTCGGTATGGACCGTGTTGAACGCGATATCGTGCTGATGAAGCAGCACAACCTCAACTCGGTGCGCACCGCCCACTACCCGAACGACCCGCGCTTCTACGAGCTGTGCGATCAGTACGGCCTGTTCGTGATGGCGGAGACCGACGTGGAGACCCACGGCTTTGCCAACGTCGGCGATCTCAGCCGCATCACCGACGACTCCTTCTGGGAGCCGGTGTTCGTGGATCGCATCGAGCGCCACGTGCACGCCCAGAAGAACCACCCCTCCATCATCATCTGGTCGCTCGGCAACGAGTCCGGCTACGGCTGCAACATCAGAGCCATGTACCAGCGCTGCAAGGCGATCGACCCGACTCGGCTGGTACATTACGAAGAGGATCGCGATGCCGAGGTGGTGGATGTGGTGAGCACCATGTATTCGCGCGTCTCCCAGATGAACTGCTTCGGCGAGTTCCCGATGGAGAAGCCGCGTATCCTCTGCGAATACGCCCACGCCATGGGCAACGGCCCGGGTGGCCTGAGCGAATACCAGCAGGTGTTTGACCGCCATCCCCACATTCAGGGTCACTACATCTGGGAGTGGTGCGATCACGGCATTCTGGATCAGGACGAGCAGGGCCGCCCCGTCTACAAGTACGGCGGCGATTACGGCGACTACCCCAACAACTACAACTTCTGCATGGATGGCCTCATCTATCCGGATCAGACCCCTGGGCCGGGCCTGCGTGAATACAAGCAGGTGATCTGCCCGGTCAAGGTGCGGGCGCTGGATCTGGCGAGCGGCCGGCTTGAGCTGGAAAACCGCTACTGGTTCTCCACTCTCGACGATATCCGCCTGCTGGTCGAGGTGAAGGCCGAGGGCGAGCTGCTGGCCAGCCAGCAAATCCGGTTGGAAGGGGTTGCCCCCGGTGCCACCACAGAGTTGCAGCTCGAACTGCCATCCCTCGATGGGCGGGAAACCTTCGTCCAGTTGCGGGTTATCAAGGCCACCGCTACCCGCTACAGCGTGGCGGAGCACGAGCTGGGCCAGTACCAGTTCCAGCTGAAAGAGGCGACTGGCCAGCTGCAACCCTTCGTCAACCCCAACGCCACCGCGCTGCAGATTGCCGATGAGCGCCTCGCGCTGACCTTGAGCGGCACTGGTTTCGCCCTGCGCTTCTCGCGTCTCGACGGCAAGCTGGTGAGCTGGCAGCAGGATGGTATCGAGCTCATCGAGCGGGCGCCGCGCCTCACCTTCTTCAAGCCGATGATCGACAACCACAAGCAGGAGTACGAGAGCCTGTGGCACCCGAACCACCTGCAGATCATGCAGGAGCACTTCCGCACCCTGAGCTGGCGTCAGCTGGGCGAGGCGGTCGAGGTGACGGTCGAGAGCCTGATCGCGCCGCCGGTGTTCGACTTCGGCATGCGCTGCCGCTACGTCTACACCCTGAGCCCGAACGGTCAGCTGCACGTGGCGCTCTCTGGTCAGCCTTACGGCGGCTACGACGACATCATCCCCAAGATCGGCTTCGAGCTGGGCATTCGTCAGGATCTCGACCGGGTGCACTACTATGGCATGGGGCCGGGCGAAAACTATCAGGACAGCCGCCAGAGCAACTGGATCGACAGCTTCCAGAGCACAGTCAGCGAGATGTGGGAGCACTACCCCTTCCCGCAGGACAACGGCAACCGCCAGCAGGTGCGCTGGGCGACCCTGACCAACCGCCACGGCGCCGGTCTCTACGTGCGACCCGATGCCCCCATCAACCTGAGCGTCTGGCCCTACAGCTGGGAGCATATCCACGCGGCGCAGCACATCAACGAGCTGGAACCGAGCGGTTATCTCACCCTCAATCTGGATCACAAGGTTCTGGGGCTAGGCTCCAACTCCTGGGGCTCCGAGGTGCTGGACTCCTGGCGGGTGCGCTTCGAGCCATTCAGCTTCGGCCTGACCCTGCTGCCCATCGCCCGTGGCAACCTCAATCCGGCTGCGCTGGCCGGGCTCGATCTCACCATCAACGGCGGGAGGAACCTCGCATGATCACCCTGGACAACCTGACCCTGTTCAAAAACATCTACCGGGAGGGCAAGAAGTGGGGCCGCTGCGTGGAGGCCATCAACAACCTGCCGAACCTCAAGCCCGGCATCTGCCACTCCATCGGAGACTCCCTCACCTACCGCTTGCAGGAGGGGGCCAGCCCGGCCACCTCCCTGTTCGAGGGGCAGCGCCGCTACTTCGACGTTCACTACTACCTGGAAGGGGAAGAGACGGTGGAGTTGGCTGCCAAGAGCGAGCTGGTGGTCGAGCAGGCCTATGACGACACCACCGACCGCGAGTGGCTGGCTGGCGAGGTGCGTGAGCGCCAGAAAGTCGGCAACGGTCAGGTGGTGATCTTCGAGAACGACGAGGCTTACCGTTTCGTCGGTGATGCGCCGGTGCGCAAGGTGATCATCAAGGTCACCGTCGAAGGCGGCTACTTCAAGAACAAATAACAAGCCGCCGGTTCTGCACTGACAAAAGCCGGAAGGGCGGGGCTCACCCTACAAATCATGCCCCGTTCTTTCGCTAGATAACTACAGGTCTGGAGATGCACCATGTCTGATTCCAAACGCAATACGATAGGCAAGTTTGGTCTGCTGTCGCTCACCTTCGCGGCGGTATTCAGCTTCAACAACGTCATCAACAACAACATCGAAATCGGTCTGGCCTCGGCCCCGATGTTCTTTCTGGCCACCATTTTCTACTTCATTCCGTTTTGCCTGATCATTGCGGAATTTGTGTCACTGAACAAAAACTCCGAAGCGGGGGTTTACGCCTGGGTGAAGAGCTCCCTCGGCGGTCGCTGGGCCTTTATCTCCGCCTACACCTACTGGTTCGTGAACCTCTTCTTCTTCACCTCGCTGCTGCCGCGGGTTATCGCCTACGCCTCCTATGCCTTCCTCGGCTACGAGTACATTCTCACCCCGGTGGCGACCACGGCGTTGAGCATGGTGCTGTTCGCCTTTGCCACCTACGTCTCCACCAACGGCGCCAAGATGCTCGGCCCCATCACCTCGGTGACCTCGTCCCTGATGCTGCTGCTGACCCTCTCCTACATCCTGCTGGCAGGTGCGGCACTGGTGGGCGGCGTGCAACCGGCTGACCCCATCACGGTAGAGGCCATGGTCCCCGATTTCAGCTGGGCCTTCCTCGGCATCACTACCTGGATCTTTATGGCAGCCGGTGGCGCCGAGTCGGTGGCGGTCTACGTCAATGACGTGAAGGGCGGCTCCAAGTCCTTCGTGAAGGTGATCATCGTCGCCGGGATCTTTATCGGCGTGCTCTACTCCATCGCATCGCTGTTGATCAACGTCTTCGTCCACAGCGACACCCTGAAATATACCGGCGGCTCGGTGCAGGTGTTTGAAGGGCTGGCGGCCTACTTCGGTTTGCCGGAGATCCTGATGAACCGCTTCGTGGGTCTGGTCTCCTTCACCGCCATGTTCGGTTCCCTGCTGATGTGGACCGCGACCCCGGTGAAGATCTTCTTCTCCGAGATCCCGGCCGGCATCTTCGGCAAGAAGACGGTCGAGCTGAACGAGAACGGCGTGCCCGCCCGTGCAGCCTGGATCCAGTACCTCATCGTGCTGCCGCTGATGGTGATCCCGACCCTGGGTTCCAACACCGCGCAGGATCTGATGAACACCGTCATCAACATGACCGCTGCGGCCTCCATGCTGCCACCGCTGTTCATCATGCTGGCCTACCTCAATCTGCGTCTGAAGCTCGACCACCTGCCGCGGGATTTCAAGATGGGTTCGCGCACCACCGGCATCGCCGTGGTCTCGGTGCTGATCGCCATCTTCTCGGTGGGCTTCCTCGCCTCCACCTTTCCGACCGGCGCGGACATCATGACCATCATCTTCTACAACGTCGGCGGGATCGTGATTTTCCTCGGCTTCGCCTGGTGGAAATACAACAGATACGAGGCCTCCCTCAGCGCCGAAGCGCGTGCCAAAGAGGCCCAGCCGACGGCGCAGGTTGCCATGCAGACGCCATAGGCACTGCATTGAATCCCAATCAAACCGGGTGGCCGTTGGCCACCCGCAAACCTTTGAACCAGAAAAGGAAAAGAGAATGAGCGAGACGATCGAGTTTGCCGAATTCAAGCGGGTCGAGATGAAGGTGGGCAAGGTACTGGAGGTGGTGCGCCACCCCGGGGCAGACAAACTCTACATCGTCCAGATCGACGTGGGTGGCGAGCGGCCGCTGCAGACCGTCACCAGTCTGGTGCCCTATTACAGCGAAGAGGAGCTGATGGGTAGCGAGGTGGTAGTACTGACCAACCTCAAGCCCACCAGGATGCGCGGTGAGCGCTCCGAGTGCATGTTGCTCTGTGCCGAGACCCCGGACGAGAGCCAGAGCGTACTGTTGCAACCGCGGGTGCCGATGGCGCCGGGCACCCCGATCGTCTGACTGGTATTGCGAGCCGGTGCGGGAGACGGCACCGGTTCACCAACGAGGCCGTCCACGCGGCCCGATCATAACAAGAGAGTAAAGGGCGGGGCCGACAGACCCTGGCCGAACACATCACAGAGTCACAGCGTTACCCGCAGGGAACGCGAGTCCACTGGAGGACACCATGTCTGAATCCGTACGCGGCACCATAGGCAAGTTTGCCCTGTTGTCGATGACCTTTGCCGCCGTGTTCAACGTCCGCAACATCGTCAACAACAACATCGAGCTGGGGCTCAGCTCCGCCCCCATCTTCCTGCTGGCGACCATCGTCTACTTCATCCCGTTCGTCTTCATCATCGCCGAGTTCGTCTCGGCCAACAAAAACTCCGAGTCGGGGATGTACGACTGGCTGAAAAAACCGCTCGGCACCCGGATGGCCTATCTGGGCTCGTTTCTCTACTGGTTCGTGAACCTGTTCTGGTTCGTCTCCCTGCTGCCCAACGTCATCGCCTACGCCTCCTACGCCATGCTGGGCTATGAGTACAGCTTCTCGCCCATGGTCACCTCGATCATCTCCATCGTGCTGTTTGCGGCTGCGACCCACATCTCCACCAAGGGGGCGAGCTGGCTCGGCAAGATTGCGGAGATCGTGGCCTACGGAGTGTTTGCCCTGTTCGCCATCTATGTGCTGGGTGCCCTGATGGCTCTGAGTGGCGATCATGTGCCGGCCCAGCCCATCACGCTGGAGGCGATGACTCCCACCGTCAACTGGGCGACGCTTGGCATCATGTGCTGGATCTTCCAGGCTGCGGGCGGTGCCGAGACCGCAGCGGCCTACCTCAATGACGTGAAGGGCGGTCAGAAGTCCTTCATCAAGGTGATCATCAGTGCCGGCATCGTCATCGGTGCCATGTATGCGGTCGGTTCCCTGCTGGTGAACGTGTTCGTGCCGCGCGAGAGCCTCACCTATGCCGGCGGCATGGTGGAGATCTTCACCGGCATGGCCCAGTATTTCGGACTCTCCGAGGCGCTGGTGGGCCGCTTCGTCGGCGTGGTGCTGTTCATCGCCATGTTCGGCTCCATGATGATGTGGACTTCGGCGCCGGTGAAGATCCACTTCTCCGAGATCCCGCAGGGGGTTTACGGCGAGAAGACCACCCAGCTCAACGAGCACGGCGTGCCTGTGCGCGCCGCCTGGTGGCAGTTTGTCTTCGTGTTCGCGATGCTGGTGGTCAACGGCTTCGGCTCCGAGTCGGTACAGCAGATGATGAACACCGCCATCAACCTCACCGCCGGTACCGCCATGCTGCCGCCGATCTTCATCATGGTGGCCTACTTCGTGTTTCGCTGGAAACATGACGACACCCCCCGTGACTTCCGCATGGGGTCGCGCAAGTTCGGGATGGGCGTGGTGTCGGTGCTGATTGCCATCTTCGTGGTGAGCATGAGCGCCTCCGCATTCCCGGCCGGGGTGGATCTGGTGCGCGCCTTCTTCATCAACGTCTTTATGACCGCGGTCTTCTCGGCGCTGGCCTACTGGTGGATCTCCCGCTTCGAGAAGCGGCAGGCCCGCATGCTCGGCGGCAATGAGAAGAAAAGCGGCAACGGCACGCTGGCCAGCCAGCGCTGATCGGCTGAGTGAAAAAACGGAACGGGCGGCCTTGGTCGCCCGTTTTTTTATCCATTTTTCGCCGTTGGGGAGCTGTCAGGGCCGTTTCATCGTCAACTTTTGCTGCTCGATATGGCGACGGCGTTAAGCATTGATGAACAATTATTCGCCGCTCAACTTTGCGCCTCTCCGTTATCGGGGTAAGCTGGAGGTTCGTTTTAGCGGGAGGTGCCAGACATCTCCCGCTCTGTTTCTTGTCCTCCCCAATCCTGACTGTCGCCATGGCTGCAGGATGCCCTTCTGATGGAGACCTTTCGTGCGTCTGGATCCCTTTACTGTTGTGCTGATTGCGGTGGTCACCCTGGCCTCCCTCTTTCCCTGCGAGGGGCAGGCAGCCGTCTGGTTCGGTCTGTTGACCAAGCTGGCGGTGGCGCTCTTGTTCTTCATGCATGGCGCCAAGCTGTCGCGCCAGAACCTGCTGGCGGGCCTCGGTCACTGGCGGCTTCATCTGGTTGTGATGCTCAGCACCTTCGTGCTGTTTCCGCTGCTCGGGCTGCTGCTCACCCCGCTGGTACCGAGCTGGCTGAGTCCGGCTATCTACCTCGGCTTCCTCTATCTCTGCGCTTTGCCAGCCACCGTGCAGTCGGCCATCGCCTTTACCTCGATGGCGGGGGGCAATGTGTCGGCGGCGGTGTGCAGCGCCTCGGCCTCCAGCATCCTCGGTATCTTCCTCTCGCCGGTGCTGGTGGGGATGATGATCCACGTGCAGGGGGAGGGGATCGACACCTGGCACTCCATTCAGTCCATCATGATGCAGCTGATGCTGCCGTTTGTGGTCGGCCACCTGTCGCGCCCGCTCATTGGTCGCTGGGTCGACAGCCACCGTCCGCTCATCGGCAAGTTGGATCAGAGCTCCATCCTGCTGGTGGTCTACGTCGCCTTCAGCGAGGCGGTGGTGCAGGGGATTTGGCACCAAGTAGGTTGGTACGATCTGGCCAGTATCGTGCTGCTGAGCTGTGTCTTGCTGGCGCTGGTGCTCTGCTGGAACGTCTGGATCAGCCGCCGCCTCGGCTTCGACAAGGCGGACGAGATAACCATCGTCTTCTGCGGCTCCAAGAAGAGTCTCGCCAACGGGGTGCCGATGGCCAACGTCATGTTCCCCGCCGCCAGCGTCGGGGTGATGGTGCTGCCGCTGATGATCTTCCACCAGATCCAGCTGATGGTCTGCGCCGTGCTGGCGCGCCGCTATCACGAGCAGGGAGAGTGATACTCGCGCCGTTTTGACTGCCATAACAAGAGGGAGGCCCGTTGGCCTCCCTCTTTTCATCTGCATGCAGATCGGCGGATTAGCGTTTGCGCCAGACGGTGAGCTGCGCCACCGTGTGCTGGTACTTGCGGGCGGTCTCGCGGATGACGAAGGGCACATCCCGCGGCGGGCAGTGCTCCTCGAACTCCGCCGCCAGCAGCCGTTGCAGCGCCTGATAGGTGGTGAGCGCCTCGCCGTTTTCGCGAATGCCGCCGAGCCAGTTGGCGGGCGGGGTATATTCCGCCAGCCAGGTATAGGGGCTGGTGAGTACCAGCAGGCCCCCGCTGCGCAGCCGGGGGGCGATATCCCGCAGGAAGCGGGCGGGCTCCCGCAGCCGATCGATGAGGTTGGAGGCGAGCACCAGATCGTAGTGGTCATATTTGGGCTTGAGGTTGCAGGCATCCCCCTGACTGAAGTGGATGCGCTCAGCCTGACTCGCCCCCAGCCCGTGGCTCGACAGGCGTGCCTCGCAATACTCCACCAGTTCCCCCTCCAGCGGAATGGCGTAGCGGAAGCTGTCCTGGCTGGCGAGGGCCAGCGCCACATCGATGAAGCGGGCCGAGTAGTCCACCCCGTCCACATGCTGGAAGTAGCGGGCCAGCTCGAAGCTGGCGCGGCCGGTAGCGCAGCCGATATCCAGCGCCCGCTGGTGGTTGCTGCACAGCTCGCCAGCAAGATCAGCAAGCGTCTTGGCGTAGTTGGCTACCCCGAAGTGGCTCGGGCCGTACTGGAAGTCGAGGTACTGAGCGACCAGCGTGTCGGTTTCATAGGGATTCACGATAACGGGTTCCTGATAACGGGAGACCAGATAGCGGAAACCCGCATGCTGGAAGAAGTGACGCCGGAAGGCGTAACGGGATGATTTGAGCGCTTCGTTACCCGTGCTGATCCAGCTGCCGCCCTTGATCAGGGTGTGCTTGCCATCAAAGGTGGGGGTGGAGAAGTCGTCGTAGAGCGGGTGGATTTTAAAGCCGTCGAAGCCGTCGATGGCGGTGCTGGTCCACTGCCAGACATTGCCCACCAGATCGAAGAACTCCCCTTGCGGGCAGGCATCCACCGGGCAGGAGGAGGCGAAATGGGCCAGATTGATATTGCCGGGGGCCTCCGTCCAGTCCGGCTGATCGCCGGGTAGCTGCTCACGTAGCAGCATCCATTCCGCCTCGCTCGGCAGCTGGATGGGGAGTCCGGTCAGGGCCGCCTTCCAGCGGCAGAAGGCAGCCGCCTCCAGCTGATTCACCTCGACCGGCCAGTCCCAGGGCATGGCGATCTGCCCGGTCATCAGCCGCAGTTGCACTTGTTCGGGCTCGGCGGGGTCACCCACCCAGAAGGTGGGCATCTGCGCCTTGGCGTACTGACACCAACCCCATCCCTCCTCATCCCACCACTGTTGCTGGCCATAGCTGCCCGCCTGAACGAAGGCGAGGTACTCGGCATTGCTCACCAGCATGCGGCTGGCCTGAAACGGGGCCAGCTCGATCTGGCGCTCGCCATATTCGTTGTCCCAGCCGTAGGTGGCGTCCTGCTTACCAAGGCGCACCTTGCCGCCGGCCACCGGCAGCAGGCTGTTGGCGGGCACCTGATCAATTCGGTGGCGGGCTTCGGTACAGGCGGGCCAATAAGGCTGTGGCCGCACCCAGGCGAGTGGCAACTGGCGGATCAGCACGCTGGAGGTCTCGAGGTGGATGCGCTCGTGCTCTATCCCCATCAGGATCACCCAGGCCGGGCTCTGCCAGTCGATGGGCAGAGTGAGCGGCATCTGGCGAATAAAATCGCACACCAGCGAACGGACTTTGGCCCGATAGCTGCGCAGCTCGCTAACTTTGGGCCAGTCGTAGTGGGTCTCGTCCAGATCATCCCAGCTCATTTCGTCCACCCCGATGGCGACCATAGCCTCGATGCGGGCATCCAGCCGCTGGTCGATCAGGCGCGCCGCCAGCAGCTTGTTGATAAAGAAGGCGGCCGTGTGGCCGTAGTAGAAGATGAGCGGGTGGCGCAGCGGGATCGCCTTGTTGAACCAGGCGCGCTCATCGGCCAGACAGTCGAACAGCGAGTCGTAGAGATCGAAGGTCTGGCAGAAGTAGGCGAGCAGCTCGCGCCGCTTCTGCTCGGGATCGCTGCCGGTCAGCAGCGGGGTGCGAGTCGGCTCCGGCAGACCGGTGGCAGTGGAATAGAGAGGGCTTGCTTGGGTCACGCTCTGACTCCTTGTTGGCAGTGAAGACTGACAAGACAGTGGTAATGACATTACCGCAATAGAGAGCTTGGTACGCACGAAGTACCACTATTGGCTCAACAGACCGGCAGGGCAATCCAAAACTTCCACGGCTTGTCAGCGTAGCGACCTCGCGAACGGCTTGTCAGCCAGCTCTCCACCTGCCTGTTAGGGGATGGTCAGATTCGCCAAATGGTGGTCTAAATGGCTCTTTTTAATGCGTACCACTTCTTACTGTTGATTTCATTTTTATTGAAAATCATATAGTTAGCTTCTGGCATGGCCATTGCTATCTGTGGTTTCATACGGCCTCTATTTTTGTGGTTTCGAACAGGGCCTGTCAGGTGGCTTATCAATAAATAAAAAGGAGAACAGTTATGCGGTGGATGATTGGCGTCTTGGTGGCGTTGGTGATGGGAGGTTGCAACGTCTTTGCCGACACCGAGATCAAGGGGGAAGGTGTCCCGGTCGAGCGCCAGCAGGCACTGGGCGAGCGGGTGACCCGGGTGCTGGCGGGAACTCCAGCTACCCTCCATTTGGTGGCGGGGGAGCAGCGCGGCATCCTGATCAAGGGGCAGGCAAATCTCTTGCCCTATCTGGAGCTGACCGAGCGCGGCAGCAAGCTGGAGATCGAGGTGAAGGATGGTTACCGACTGCGGCCTACCGAACCGCTGGAGATCACCATCACCCTGCCAGAGCTCAGTGAAATGGCGCTGGCAGGTACCGGCAACGGCGATCTGAGTGGCTTCAAGGGTGAGGCGCTGGAGCTGTCAGTGGCGGGAACCGGTGGTATCGTCGCCAGCCAGCTGGAGGTACAGCGATTGAAAGGCAATATCGCTGGTGCAGGTAGCCTGGATCTGGGGAGCGGCTCTGCCACTAGCATCGAGCTGAACATTGCCGGTGCTGGCGATGTGCTGGGCAGCGAAATGCGTGGCAACGAGGTCGAGGTCAATATCGCCGGCAGCGGTGATGTGGAGGTGCGGGCCCAGAAAACGCTCAAGATCGGCATCGCAGGCACTGGCAACATCACCTATTGGGGTGACCCCGAGGTGGAGCAGCAGATCGTGGGCTCCGGCGGGGTGACCCGCGCGGGCAGCTGAAGCCAACCGATCACCATAACTGAAACAGG
The DNA here is from genome assembly GCF_038739615.1 of Aeromonas sp. SER. NCBI lineage: Bacteria > Pseudomonadati > Pseudomonadota > Gammaproteobacteria > Aeromonadales > Aeromonadaceae > Aeromonas > Aeromonas sp. SER. The sequence goes on from NZ_JBCGFC010000010.1 coordinate 13,446, forward strand.
CCCGCAACGGGCCTGTTTTGCTTTTTCCAACATGGCGCGACTCCCCGTGCCATTTGTGCAGATCCTGCATAAGTGATGTTCCAGCCCGCCGGTTTTTCAATATATCCCGCTCCCTATAATGCGCCTCATCCGCTACGGCGAACCTATCAACTACTGAGGCGTCACTGATGACAACATCATTACCTTTTGCAAATGCCGTGCTCGATGATCAGGCTCTGGTCAGCGGGCTCAAATCCATTCACCCGACCTGGGGCGACATGACGGTTCGCGTGGCGGGTGAAGCCTGGGGCATGCCGCTGCTCGACCAGAAGAGCAAGGCGTTCATCACCATCGCTATCGACCAGATGGCCCTCAACGTCAGCGGTGAAGGCAACCCCTTCGCAGCCCATGTCGATATGGCACTCAAGCAGGGGGCGACCTGGCAGGAGCTTGAAGAGCTGATCGTCTTTGCATCCATCTATACCGGCTTCAACAAGGGGGCGACCACCATGGGGGCGCTCAACAAATTGCGCCACGAGCGGGGGGATATCTGATGGCCATTCCAGGACTGAAAAAGCCCGATCATATCGGCTTTACCGTGCCCAATCTGGCAGAGGCGATCGCCTTTTTTCGCGACCACTTCGATTTCGAGCTCGCCTATGAGTTCGGGCCCTTTGTGGCGAGTGACAACTGGATGGCGGAGCACCTCAACGTGAATGCCCGCGCCGAGATCACCCGCATTGCGGTGATGAATGCCAAAGGGATCAATCTGGAGATCTTCGAGTACGCCAGCAATATCGAGCGCAACCTCAAGGCTCCCAACAACGCCGATATCGGTGGCCACCATCTCGCCTTCTATGTGGATGACATGGCTGCGGCGGTGGCTTACCTGAAAGAGCAGGGGATCGCCGTGCTGGGCGAGCCGACCTGCATGACGGAGGGGCCGACCGCAGGGGAGTCCTGGGTCTATTTTCTTGCGCCATGGGGCATGCAGCTGGAGCTGGTCTCCTATCCGCAGGGTAAGGCCTATAGCCGTCAATCACCCGTCGCCTTGTTTGATCCACGATGAACGCGCTCTCTGTCTTGCTAATCGTGATGGCCGGCATGGGCCTCTCCTTCGAAGCGGGCCTGCTGGGCCCGCTTGGTGAACAGGTGGGTCATCTGTGGGCCACCCTGAGCATCTTCGGTGTGGGGGCTGCACTGCTCTGGCTGATCCGTTTCTTCACGGTGCGGGGGCCATCCACAGGGTGGCATGGGGTGCCGAAATGGCAGCTGATCGGTGGCTTGCTCGGCCCCGTCTATGTGGTGGCACTCACTCTCTCGACCCCCATGCTGGGGGTGGCGATGACGATGATCTGCGTCCTGCTGGGGCAGGTGACCAAGAGCTTTGCCATCGACTACTTCGGCTGGTTTGGCATGCCGAAACGGGCAACCCGTCCTCTGCGGCTGGTGGCACTTGGCTGCATCGCGCTGGCGCTGCTGTTTACCTATCTGGGAGCAAACTGATGGTGCTGATTATCGTGTTGGCCATCGTCTCCGGCATGGCGCTCAGCGCCCAGGCGGCGATCAATGGTCAGTTGGGATCACGGGTTGGAGTGGTGCAGAGTTCGCTGCTCACCTTCACCATGGGCACTGTGGTGACCGCCCTGCTGATCTTCTTCTTTGAGCCGCCCTATCAGGCGACCCTGCTCAGCGTGCCGAAGTGGCAGCTGGCCGGTGCCCTGTTCGGCATTGTCTACATGGTGGTGATGGTCGCGGCCATTCCACGGGTAGGGGTCGCCATCGCCACTGTGGCCACCATTCTGGGCCAGATGGTGATGAGTCTGGTGATCGATACCATGGGTTGGCTGGGCAATGCCCCCATCCCCCTCAACTACTGGCGCCTTGTCGCTATGATGGCCGTCGCTGCGGCGCTGCTCTGCATCTATCTGGCGAACCGACAACAGGAACAAGTGAATGAGTGAACAGGCAACAACCCTGATGGTCTTTTTCAATCTCAAACCGGGGGCGAACGAGGCGGATTATCTGGCGTGGGCACGGGAGGTCGATCTGCCCACCGTGAACCGGCTCAACAGCGTCACCTCGTTCGAGGTGTTCAAGGGGCTGAAGATGCTGGGGCAGCAGAGTGTGTCGCCGTGGGACTACTTCGAAGTGATCCACATCGAGTCGGAGACGCAATTTCTGCAGGAGATCCAGAGTGCGCAGATGCAGCAGGTGATCCGTCAATTCGAAACCTTTGCCACGGATGCCCACTTTATCTGCACCCGGGACATCACCACGCTGTAGCTGGCTCGCCAGTGGTGAAGGGGATACCACTCTTGCCACTGGCTTGGCTGCCACAACATCAGAGGCTTTATGAAAAAACAGCTTGGCGAATACCTGCACGTGCTGGCCATCATCTTTCCGCTGACACTGCTGATCCCGCGCTGGATGGCGCCGCTGCTGGCGAGATGGCAGCTCGACCCCGCCGCACCAGTCGCAGTGTTGCTCATCGACAGCGTGATCGTGGCCTGCGTCGTCTTTGTCTTGCTGCCGGCGCTGCACAAGCTGACCGGCAGGCTGTCTGGCTAAACCTGTCTGGCATCCCAGTAGCAGGGAGAGCCATATTTTCCCGCCAGAAAATCGATCACCACCCTCACCTTGGCGGCGAGCTGGTCGGTCTCCAGATAGAGCGCGCTGATCACCTGCTGCTCCACGCTGGTGGAGACGGTGAACCGGGTCATGATCGGCTTGAGCCGCCCGGTTTTCAGCTCCTCGCCGATGAGCCAGGTGGGGAACACCACAATCCCGGCACCCGCCACCGCGCCGGCAACCAGGGTATCGGCATTGTTGCTGTAGAGGGTGCCGCTCACCTCATAGGGTTGCAGCTGCTCCTGGCCGATGAACCAGCGTTGCAGGCCATTGCTCCCCTTGAAGACCAGACAGTTGTGCTGCGCCAGCTCATCCGGACTGACCGGTTCGCCATGGCGATTGAGGTAGTCCGGGCTGGCCGCCATCACGTAGTGCTGCTGGCCAAACTGCTTCATTCGCAGGGAGGAGTCTTGCGAGATCCCGATGCGGATCAGCAGGTCGATCGACTCGGCCGCCGGATCGACATAGTGATCCGTCTGTTGCAGCTCGACCTTGAGCAGGGGGTATCGCTCCAGCAGCTCGGTCAGATAGGGGGCGATATGCAGCCGGCCAAAGGCGACCGGCGCGCTGATCCGGATGGTGCCTCTCGGGGTATCCGCCCGCTGCTCGATCTGGCCGACTACCCGCTCATACTGCTGGAGGATCTCGGCACACTGTTTGGCAAAGGCGACCCCCTCCTCGGTGAGGGAGATGGAGCGGGTATGACGGTGCAGCAGCTTGGAGCCCACCTTTTCCTCCAACTGCGCCATCTTGCGCGAGACGGACGAAGGGGTCATATCCTGCCGACGCGCCACATCTGAAAAGCTGCCAAACCGGGTGGTCATCAGAAACAGCTTTATCTCCAACAACGAAACGTCGTAGTTCACGGGATACCTCCTCCATCGCAATTCTCAAGGGTAATCGGCCGACCTTGGCCAGGGCAAGCCGGTATTATGCGGAGGCTGCTGCCACTGATGCTCTGGCATGCCGTTACCACGAGCAGCAAGGCGGATCTTGTCCGATCACCACAACACTAACTGAAACAGGCCCGTTACGGGCCTGTGTTGATCAGAGGTGGCGGGCGTGAAAGCGCAGGTGCGCCTCGATAAAGCTCGCCACGAAGTAGTAGCTGTGGTCATAGCCCTCGTGGCGGTTGAGCTCCAGCGGCCACCCTTTGCTGGCCGCCACCTCGGCCAGCGCATCGATATGCAACTGCTCGGCGAGGAAGGGATCATCCAGCCCCACATCTACCAAGGTTGGTAGCGGCGTGACCGGCTGGTGGCGCAGCAGTTGGCAGGCATCCCACTCCTGCCACAGCAGAGGATTGCTGCCGAGATACGCCCCGAGCGCCTTCTGGCCCCAGGGGCAGCGGCTCGGGTGACAGATCGGGCTGAACGCCGAGACCGAGCGGTAGCGACCGGGCTCCCGCAACGCGGCGATCAGCGCACCGTGACCGCCCATGGAGTGGCCACTGATGGCGCGGTGGGTCGAGACCGGGAAGTGGGTCTCTATCAAGTCAGGCAGCTCGCGGGTGACGTAGTCATACATCTGGTAGTGCGCCTGCCAGGGGCTCTGGCTGGCATTGACGTAAAAGCCTGCTCCAATGCCGAGGTCATAACCGGGATCGTCGGCCACCCCGTCGCCGCGAGGGCTGGTGTCCGGCGCCACCAGTGCTATGCCCAGCTCGGCGGCGATACGCTGGGCCCCCGCCTTCTGCATGAAGTTCTCATCGGTGCAGGTGAGGCCGCTGAGCCAGTAGAGCACCGGCACCTTCTGGCCGGTGAGAGCCTGGGGCGGCAGATAGATGGCAAAATTCATCTCGCAGCCGAGCACGGTGGAGCTGTGGCGATAGCGCTTGTGCCAGCCGCCGAAGCTCTTGTTGCTGCTGATAATCTCCAGATTCATCGAAGGACTCCTGCACCCCGCCCACGATGGCGGGCGGGGTGATCATGCTCAGTAGTGGATGACGGTGCGGATGCTCTTGCCTTGGTGCATCAGATCGAACGCCTCGTTGATCTGCTCAAGCGGCATGGTGTGGGTGATGAAGTCATCGAGGCGGAACTCACCTTGCATGTAGCGCTGCACATAGCTCGGCAGTTCGCTGCGACCGCGCACCCCGCCGAAGGCGCTGCCGCGCCAGACCCGACCGGTGACCAGCTGGAACGGACGGGTGCTGATCTCCTGGCCGGCACCGGCCACGCCGATGATGACCGACTCGCCCCAGCCCTTGTGGCAGCACTCCAGCGCCGCGCGCATCACCTTGACGTTGCCGATGCATTCAAACGAGAAGTCGACGCCGCCGTCAGTCAGTTCGACGATCACCTCCTGGATGGGCTTGTCATAGTCGTTCGGGTTGATGCAGTCGGTGGCGCCCAGCTTGCGGGCCAGTTCGAACTTGCTCTCATTGATGTCGATGGCGATGATGCGACCGGCTTTGGCCAAACGGGCACCGATCACCGCCGAGAGGCCGATGCCACCCAGCCCGAAGATGGCGACGCTCTCACCCTCCTTCACCTTGGCGGTGTTCATCACGGCGCCGATGCCGGTGGTAATGCCGCAACCGAGCAGGCAGACCTCTTCCAGCGGGGCGGCCGGATCCACCTTGGCGATGGAGATCTCCGGCAGTACCGTGTATTCGCTGAAGGTGGAGGTGCCCATGTAGTGATAGATGGGCTGGCCATCTTTCGAGAAGCGGGTGGTGCCGTCCGGCATCAGCCCCTTGCCCTGAGTGGCGCGGATCTTCTGGCAGAGGTTGGTCTTGCCGGATTTGCAGAACTTGCACTCGCCGCACTCGGGGGTGTAGAGCGGGATCACGTGATCGCCCACCTTGACGCTGGTGACCCCTTCGCCGACCGATTCGACTATGCCGCCCCCCTCGTGGCCGAGAATGCAGGGGAAGACCCCTTCCGGATCCTCACCGGAGAGAGTGAAGGCATCGGTGTGGCAGACGCCGGTGGCGACGATGCGCACCCGCACCTCGCCCGCTTGCGGCGGCATGACCTCGATCTCTTCAATGGAGAGGGGCTGACCCGGGCCCCAGGCGATGGCGGCTTTACACTTGATGCTTTGAACCTGTGCCATGAATGACATCCTTCTTGTTGAGCAGGGTGAACAGAGATGAGTTCGGGCATTCAGTGTAGTTTCCCGCCGATTTGGTGATAATGAGGGCAAATCTCAAATCACTTTTACACACAGGTAATAATGTTCGGCTGGGAAGGGATCTGTGAATTTGTCAGCGTGGCCGAGCAGGGGGGCTTTACCCCGGCGGCGCGCAAGCTGGGGGTGTCGGTGGCGCAAGTGAGCCGTCAGGTGGCACAGCTGGAAGATCGGCTGCAGGCCAAGCTGCTGCTGCGCACCACCCGTCAGGTGCGGCTCACCGAGCTTGGCGAGATCTACTATCGCCACTGCCGCCAGCTGCTCGACAACCTCTACGAGGCGGAGCTGGCGGTGGGGCGTCATCAGGCGGTGCCGCAAGGGTCGCTGCGCATCACGGCCCCCGTCTCCTACGGCGAGAGCCGCATAGCCCCGCTGGTGAACGACTTCATGGTGCGCTTCCCCCAGCTGGAGGTGACCCTCAACCTGACCAACCAGCTGCTGGATCTGGTGCACGAGGGTTACGATCTGGCGCTGCGGCTCGGCCATCTCAAGGATTCGACGCTGGTGGCGCGCAAGCTGGCGCAGCGGGTGCCCTATGTCTGTGTCTCACCGGCCTATACCGCCCGCCACGGCATCCCCAACAGCCTCTCCGAGCTGACCCGCCACACCTGTCTGGTGGGCAACAGCGACGAGTGGCACTTCACCCTGGATGGCCGCCCCCACAGCGTGCGGGTGCGCGGCCTGTTGCAGTGCAACAGCGGCCACGCCCTGCTGGATGCAGCGCTCAAGGGGATCGGCATCATCCAGCTGCCAGACTACTACGTGAGCGACCATCTGGCCCGGGGGGAGCTGATCGAGCTGCTGCCCGAACTGCGGGCTCCGGCAGAGGGGATCTGGGCCCTCTATCCCCACAACCGTCACCTCTCCCCCAAGGTGCGACTGCTGGTGGACTATCTGGCCGAACGGCTGAGCGACCCGCACCAACCGGCGCTGGTGATGCCGATAGGCTAGGGCTTCTCTTGCTCGTTGGCTCACAGGCGGCAAACCCCATGGCCTGAAAATAAAAGAGCCCTTGAGAAATCAGGGGCTCTTTTGCAGGTAACAACCGGATAGTCAGCGACCCATCACTCGATGTTCTGAATTTGCTCGCGCATCTGCTCGATGAGGACTTTCAGCTCGACGGCGGACTGAGTCACTTCGGCGTTGATCGACTTTGAACCGAGCGTGTTCGACTCGCGGTTGAACTCCTGCATCATGAAGTCGAGACGACGGCCACAGGCGCCACCCTTTTTCATGATCTTGTTGGTTTCGCTGATGTGCATCTCCAGACGATCCAGCTCTTCGGCAACGTCGATCTTCTGGGCCAGCATGACGATCTCCTGCTCGATACGGGCCGGATCCAGCTCAACCTTGGCTTCGGCCAGCCGGTCGGTGAGCTTCTGGCGCTGCCACTCGATGATCTGCGGCAGATGGACGCGCACCTTCTTCACTTCCACCTGAATGCCGGCCAGACGCTGTTCGATCAGCGTCTTGAGGTTGGCCCCTTCGCTGGCGCGGGAGGCGAGGAAATCTTCCATGGTCAGGTCGAAACCAGCCATCAGTTCGGTGGCAACCGCGTCCATGTCCTGCTCGGCGGCAGCCATGACGCCCGGCCAGCGCAGTACATCGACCGGATTGAGCTGGCCCTGACCCGCCTCTTTCATTACCCAGCTAGCGCTGTCGATAATCAGCTTGGCCAGCTCTTCATTGATATGGAGTTGGCTGGCTGCGGCCTGAGCGGCCTCGAAGCGCAGGTTGCACTCCACCTTGCCGCGCTGCAGTTTGGCGCGGAAACGCTCACGCAGAACCGGCTCCAGGCTGCGCAGTTGCTCCGGCAGGCGAATGTAGGTCTCCAGATAACGCTGGTTGACCGAACGAATTTCCCAAACGGCTGTGCCCCAGTCGCCCTTGAGTTCCTTGCGGGCGTAGGCGGTCATGCTGTGAATCATTGATTGTTCCGGGCTTGATGAAGTGTGGCTGGATTATACCCAGCGGGGGCTGGTGCGTCAGCCGAAGTGTTGGTTTTAGCGGCTGATATTTGGGCCGCGATGGCTTATACTCCTGCGCCAATTCAGCCAGCCCAGAGGTCCGTCCCATGTCACGTCCAAGCGATCGCACTGCCGCGCAGCTTCGTCCGGTCACCATTACCCGCCACTTCACCAAGCATGCTGAAGGGTCCGTGCTGGTGGAATTCGGCAACACCCGCGTGCTCTGCACCGCCAGCGTCGACACCAGCGTGCCGCGCTTCCTGAAAGGGAAGAATCAGGGCTGGGTCACCGCCGAATACGGCATGTTGCCGCGCTCCACCCACTCCCGGATGAACCGCGAAGCGGCCTCCGGCAAGCAGAGTGGCCGTACTCTGGAGATCTCCCGGCTGATCGCACGCTCCCTGCGCGCGGCGGTAGACCTGACCGCCCTTGGCGAGCACTCCATCACAGTTGACTGTGATGTGCTGCAAGCCGATGGCGGCACCCGTACCGCCTCCATTACCGGTGCCTGTGTGGCGCTGGTGGATGCGCTGAACTGGATGGTCGAGAAGGGCATGATTAAGCAGAGCCCGCTCAAGCAGATGATCGCCGCCGTTTCCGTCGGCATGTATCAGGGCGAAGCCATCTGCGATCTGGAGTACATCGAAGACTCCGCCGCCGAGACCGACATGAACGTGGTGATGACCGAAGATGGTCGCATCATCGAGGTGCAGGGCACCGCGGAGGCCGAGCCCTTCACCCATGAAGAGTTGTTGGAGATGCTGGCGCTCGCCAAGGGCGGCATCGCCGACATCATTGCGCTGCAGAAGCAGTCGCTCTCCTGATTTTAAAAACGCGGCATTGACCGCGTTTTTTTATACCCCCACACAAGACAACGACAAGCCAAGCAAGGAGCCAGAATGAAAGCCTACCAGCGTCAATTTATCGAGTTCGCCCTGGAGAAACAGGTTCTCAAATTCGGTGAATTTACCCTGAAATCCGGTCGTAAAAGCCCCTACTTCTTCAACGCCGGTCTGTTCAACAGCGGCCGCGATCTGGCCCGTCTCGGCCGCTTCTATGCCGCCGCCCTGATGGATGCCGGTATCGAGTTCGATGTACTGTTTGGCCCGGCCTACAAAGGGATCCCCATCGCCTCCGCCACCGCGGTGCAGCTGGTGGAGCAGCATGACGTGGATGTGCCCTGGTGCTTCAACCGCAAGGAGGCCAAGGATCATGGCGAGGGCGGCAATCTGGTGGGTAGTCCGCTCAAGGGGCGCATCATGCTGGTGGACGATGTCATCACCGCCGGCACCGCCATCCGCGAATCCATGGATCTGATCCAGGCCAACGGCGCCTCCCTGGCGGGTGTGCTGATCGCGCTGGACCGTCAGGAGAAGGGCAAGGGCGAGCTCTCCGCCATTCAGGAGGTGGAGCGTGACTACGGCGCCCACATCATCGCCATCATCCAGATGAGCGACCTGATCCAGTATCTGGAAGAGAAGCAGGCCGAACAGCCGGAGCTGGCGGCGCAACTGGCGGCCATGAAGGCTTACCGCGCCCAGTACGGTATCTGAGTTCCGCTCACACCGCGCAATAGCTGAATGCGGCGCCCGTTTGTTCTCTGGCAGCAAACGGGCGCCGTTTTTTTCATCTGCAAAAAGTGGATCATGTGGCTTGAGCTTGCCCTTACAGTAAAGGTTAGGGTTTGCAAGTCGGCGTTTTGTGGTGCCGACGGGTTCCGGGGAGGAACAACATGACCACTCATCTTCAATTACCCATTCATCTGCAGTTGCCGCTCAGCGGCATGAGCTGCGCCAACTGCGCAGGCCGTATCGCGACCAGTCTCAACAAACTCGACGGGGTATCGGCCACCGTCAATTTCGCGCTGGAGCAGGCGGCCATCGAGCTGGCCAGCCCCGACCGTCTGCCTGCGGTGCTCGACAGCATCAAAAGTCAGGGTTATGACTACGGCAGCGAGACCTTTTTGTTTCAAATTACCGGTATGACTTGTGCCGGTTGTTCGGCTCGACTGAACAAGATGCTGGCCGCGCTGCCCGGCGTTATCTCGGCAGAGGTCAATTTCTCCATCGAACAGGCCCGGATCGTGCTGGTCCCCGGGATGCAGACCCCGGCCGCTTTGCGCGAGCAGGTCGAAGCGCTCGGCTTTGGCGCCCAGCTGGCACAAGGCTCGGCCAGCGGCCGCCGCCAGCAGTTGCTGGAGCGAGAAGCGCAGGAGGCCGCCACTGCCCGTCAGGCGCAAACCCGGGTCATCGTCTCGGCCCTGCTGACCCTGCCGCTGCTGGTGGGGATGCTTGCCATGGCCGGACTGTTCCCCTGGCATCTGCCCGCCTGGCTGGAGCTGCTGCTCGCCACCCCGGTGCAGTTCTGGATCGGTGCCCGCTTCTATCGCGGCGCCTGGCTCGCCATCAAGAACCGCGCCGCCAATATGGATGTGCTGGTGGCAACCGGCACCAGCGCGGCCTACTTCTACAGTCTCTATCTGTTGTTGACGCTGGGGATGGCTGCCAGCGGCAAGCTCTATTTCGAGGCGAGCGCCATCATCATTACCCTGATCTCCCTCGGCAAGTTGCTGGAAGCTCGGGCCAGACGCAGCACCCAGTCCGCCATTCGCGAACTGATGGCGCTGCGGCCGGAAACCGCCACCGTCTGGCGTGGCGAGAGCTGGCAGAGCGTCGCCATTGACGAGGTGCTGCGCGGCGATCGGCTGCGGGTGCTGGTGGGAGAGCGGGTGCCGGTGGACGGCAAAATCGTGAGCGGCGCCAGCGAGCTGGATGAGTCTATCCTCACCGGCGAGAGCCTGCCGGTGCCGCGCAGTGCGGGCGACAAGGTGCTGGGCTGTGCCATCAACCGCTCCGGCGTGCTGGAAATTGAAGCCACTACGGTGGGGGAGGACTCCAGCCTCAGCAAGATCATCGCACTGGTGGAGAGTGCCCAGATGGGCAAGGCCCCGCTACAACAGCTGGTGGACAAGGTCTCCGCCGTGTTCGTGCCGGTGGTGATGGCCATCGCCCTGTTCACCCTGCTGGTGTGGTACGCCATCAGCAACGACTTCGGTCAGGCGCTGCTGGCAGCGGTGGCGGTGCTGGTGATCGCCTGCCCCTGTGCGCTGGGGCTGGCTACACCGGCGGCCATCGTCACTGGCACCGGGGTGGCGGCGCGCCACGGCATTCTGATCAAGGATGTGGATACCCTGCAGAAGGCCCACGCCATCAAGGCGCTCATCTTCGACAAGACCGGCACGCTCACTCAGGGTAAACCTGTGCTGGCGAGCTGGAGCGGTAATGACGAGCAGCTGCGCCTCGCCGCCGCCCTGCAGCAGGCGAGTGAACACCCGCTGGCGCTGGCGATGCGTGAGGCAGTCGGTGAGGAGGGAGTGCTGCCCCAGCCAGAAGCTGTCGAGGTGCGGGTCGGTGCTGGCATAGTGGGGCAGGTCGCCGGCCACAGGGTCGCCATCGGCAATGGCTCCCTGCTGGCCCAGCTCGGTATTGAGCAGCCGCAACAGGATGAACAGCCCGCCGACGGCGCGACCCGGGTTTGGGTTGCCGTTGATGGCACGGTCGCCGGCATCGCGGCGCTGGCCGATACCCTGCGCCCCGAGAGCCCGGAAGCCATCGCCACCCTGCGCCAGCGCGGCATCGCCAGCTGGCTGGTGAGCGGCGATGCACCGGCGCCGGTGGCCCATATCGCCGCCAAGCTGGGGCTGGACGGGGCCTTCGACTCCGTGCTGCCAGCCGGCAAGGTGGAGAAGGTCGCGGCGCTGCGGGCGCAAACCCGCGGGCTGGTGGCCATGGTGGGGGACGGGGTGAACGACGCCCCGGCGCTGGCGGCGGCGGATGTCGGCATCGCCATGGGCTCCGGCTCCGATGTGGCGATGGAGACCGCTTCAATCACCCTGATGCGATCCGACCCGCGGCTGGTGGCCGATGCCATCGATATCTCGGCGGCGACCTGGCGCACCATCCAGCAGAATCTGTTCTGGGCCTTCGTGTTCAATATCATCGGCATTCCGCTGGCGGCACTGGGTTACCTCAGCCCCGAGCTGGCGGGGGCGGCCATGGCCCTGAGCAGCATCACAGTTTTGAGCAATTCCCTGTTACTGAAACGCTGGCAGCCACGGGCACTTGCCCAGGTCAGCCACAATGTCAGCACTGAATCGAACCGTTAAGGAGTCATCCATGAACATCAGCAAGGTAGCCAAGGCCACGGGACTGACCGCCAAAACCATCCGTTACTACGAGAGCATCGGCCTCATCTCGGCGCCGGTGCGCAGCGACAACGGCTACCGCAGCTACACCGAATCGGCCCTGCGCGAGCTGCGTTTCGTCAAGCGGGCGCGGGAGACCGGCTTCAATCTGGAGGAGTGTCAGGAGCTGCTGGCGCTCTACCGTGACGAGCACAGAACCAGTGCCCAGGTGAAGAAGCTGGCTCAGGAGAAGATCGTCGATCTGCGGGCTCGCATCGCCGGGCTGCAGGCCATGCTCAGCTCGCTGGAGGGGCTGGTCTGCTGCTGTCACGGGGATGAAAACCCCGAGTGCCCGATCCTCGACGAGCTGGAGCGCGGTTGAGTAACTGCTTAATAAAAAACGCTTTATTGTTGCTCAATGAGGGGTAGTGGTAGACTGCTTGGCTCTTGTACAGGAGTACTCAGTTGACCCAGAGTGTGACACGTCAGGTCAGGCAGGCCATCATGGTCCAGCTCTACACCCATGCTTCGTTCAGTCTGCCCTGTCTGGGCTTGCTGGCGTTTGGCTGGAGTCTGCTTTTTCACGACTACCTGCCCGCCAGTGAAGCGCTCGGGTGGCTGGTCGGGGTGTTGCTGTTGCTGCTGTGCCGTGGCTGGCATCTGCGCTGGCGCCAGCCCAGATTGCACCAGACGCCGCTGCCCCTGCTGGAGCGGGAGCTCTTTATCGGGGTGACCATCACCTCCATCAGCTGGGCGCTGGGTGTGCTGCTCTACATGGACAAGCTGCCCGACACCTATCGCGCGGCCATGATGATGCTCACCAGCCTGATCCTCACCGGCAGCGCCATCATGCTGTTTGGCAGTCGCCGCTCGCTCTACGGTGCCGTGTTGCCGCTCGGGTGCGCCATGCTGTTCGAGCTGGGGGCGGGCAATGAGCAGGAGCGGATTGTCTCCTGCATGCTGGCGGGCTACCTCTTCGTCTTCTTGCCGACCCTGCTGCGCCGTCTGCGGCGGGATCAGATCGCCTCGCTCCACCACCGCTTCTCCAACGCCGAACTGGTGGCAGAGCTGAAAGCGGTTTCCGAACATCTGCGCCTCACCTCCCGTCTCGACGGCCTGACCGGCATCGCCAACCGTGCCCATCTCGACGACTGTCTGGAGCGCGCCTGGCGCCGCTGCCACCGGGCCCGGGCACCGCTGTCACTGGTGCTGGTGGATGTGGATTACTTCAAGCAGTTCAACGATCTCTATGGTCACCAGCTGGGGGATGACTGCCTGCAACAGGTGGCTGGTTTGCTGGCCGAGGTGGAGCGGCGCGAGGACGATCTGGCGGCCCGTTACGGTGGCGAGGAGTTTGCGTTGCTGCTGCCCTGCACCGGCATGCAGGGGGCGCTGCAGGTGGCGGACAATGTGCGGCAATCCCTCAAGGAGCTGGCCATCCCGCACCAGAAATCACTGGTCTCCGGTCGGGTCACATGTAGCTTTGGTGTTGCCACTCTGATACCGGACAACAGCATGAAAATCGCCGATTTGATCCAAAAAGCGGATGCGGCCCTCTATCAGGCCAAGCATAATGGGCGGGATCGAATCGAAGTAGCCTTGATGGGTAAGGTTGCCTGAGTTAATACAGACAGATTAAAGAGGTTGTCTATGCAATGTCATCGTATCGAAGAGCTGCTGGAGTTGTTGCAGCCTGCCTGGATCAAGGAACAGGATCTCAGCCTGGTGCAGTTTGTTGCCAAACTGGCCGAAGAAGCGGGTTTTGAAGGTCCCCTGTCCGAGCTGACCGACGACATGCTGATCTATCACCTCAAGATGCGGGAATCCGACAAGCAAGCGATGATCCCGGGTCTGGCCAAGGATCATGTGCCCGATTTCAAAGAGGCACTGCTCAAGGCGCGCGGAATCAAGTGAATCTTTAACAGAAGCACATCACCGCAAGGTGATGTGCTTTTTTGTTGCCGAAATTTGCGATCCAACCCCAATATTAGATACATCTAATCCACACAATTAGCAGGTTGTTTAAGATATAATCCGCTCCATAACAAATAAGGGAGCGATGTCTTGTAATGGCCGATCACGAGAAAATCGATATCAAGGATGTCACCGACAAGAGCGTAACCGGGACTTTCAACCCCAATACGTTCAAAGCCAGCGATGACAGATTCAACCCCGGCAACCGTATCTACGTCCGGGCCCAGACCGGTTACTGGCAGCGGGTGCGCAAAGGGATGGGCTGGTTCTTCGTTGCCCTCTTCGTGCTGCTGCCCTGGCTGCGCTACGAGGGGCGACAGGCGGTGCTGTTCGACCTCGGCCATCAGCAGTTCCACGTCTTTGGTGCCACCATCTGGCCGCAGGATCTGACCCTGCTCGCCTGGCTCTTCATGATCGCCGCCTTCGGGCTTTTCTTTATTACCACCTTCCTCGGTCGGGTCTGGTGTGGTTATCTCTGCCCGCAGACGGTCTGGACCTTCATGTTCATCTGGTTCGAAGAGAAGCTGGAGGGGCCGGCCAACAAGCGGCGCAAGCTGGACGAAGCCCCCTGGAGCGGCGAGAAGCTGGCTCGCAAGGGGGCCAAGCATCTGGCCTGGCTGCTCATCTCGCTGGTCACCGGCCTGACCTTTGTCGCCTACTTCCAGGATGTGACCCGGCTGGTGCCGGATGTGCTGACCCTCAAGGCAAGCGGCTGGGTGCTGTTCTGGGTGAGTTTCTTCACCATCATCACCTACGGCAACGCCGGCTGGATGCGCGCCATCATGTGTATCCACATGTGCCCCTATGCCCGCTTCCAGTCCGCCATGTTCGACAAGGACACCTTCATCGTCGGCTATGACCCCAAGCGGGGCGAGACCCGCGGTGCCCGCTCGCGCAAGGCCGATTACAAGGCGCTGGGGCTGGGTGATTGCATCGACTGCGACCTCTGCGTGCAGGTCTGCCCGACCGGTATCGATATCCGTGACGGTCTGCAGTACGAGTGCATCAACTGCGGCGCCTGCGTCGACGCCTGTGACCAGACCATGGAGCGGATGGGTTATCCGAAGGGGCTCATCAGCTACACCACCGAGCACAAGCTGGCCAACGACTCTACCCATGTGGCGCGGCCCAAGCTGATTGGTTATGGCCTGGTGATGGCCACCATGCTGGGGGTGTTTGCCTACAACGCCATGTCCATCATGCCGATGGGGCTCGATATCCTGCGGGATCGCAACCAGCTGTTCCGCGAGAACAACGACGGGCTTATCGAGAACACCTATACCCTCAAGATCCTCAACAAGACCCTGCAACCCCAGACCTACCAGCTGGATGTGGAGGGGCTGCCCGAGTATCAGTGGTTCGGCCCCCGTGAAGTGACTCTGAAGGCGGGCGAGATCTACACCCTGCCGGTCAGTCTGGCGGTGGATCCCTACAACCTGAAGCGGCCGACGCTGGATATCCAGTTCGTGCTCAAGCGGGAAGGGGCCGCCCCTGATGACAGCAAGGGCAACCTGCGTCAGGGCAGCAAGTTTATCGGCCGGTTGTAACGGTCTGGCCTGCCGCCATGCACGGCAATGGCGGGCAGTAGTGATAGAATGGGGCGCAACGGCGCCCCTTTCTTATGGTGGATGACATGCGTTTCAACTATTCCGATCTCACTCCCGACCTCATCATGGATGCGCTGGATCTCAGCGGTCTGCGGCTCGACTCCGGTCTTATCGAGCTCAACAGCTACGAAAACCGGGTCTACCAGTTTCAGGATGAGGATCGTCGCCGCTATGTGGTGAAGTTCTACCGACCCGGCCGCTGGAGCCGGGCCCAGATCCTCGAAGAGCACGAGTTTGCCGCCCGCCTCTGTGAGGAGGAGATCCCGGTCGCCGCGCCGCTCGCCTTTGCCGGCGAGACCCTGCTGGAGCATGAGGGCTACCCGTTTGCCATCTGGCAGAGCGTCGGGGGACGCCAGTTCGAGGTGGACAACCTCGACCAGCTGGAGTGGGTGGGGCGCTATCTTGGCCGCATCCATCAACTCGGAGCCAGCAAGCCGTTCCACCACCGGGTTCGTCTCGACGTGGATAGCATGCTGCACGAGCCGCGTCAGCTGCTGGCGTCTGGCGAGTGGTTGCCAAGCGGGCTGGCCAAGCAGTTCTTCGGGGTGCTGGACGAGCTGATCAAGCATGTCAGCGACGCCATGACCCTCGATGTGGCGCAGATCTCCCTGCATGGTGACTGCCACCCGGGCAACATCCTCTGGCGCGATGGCCCCATGTTTGTCGACCTCGATGATTGCCGCACCGGCCCTGCCGTTCAGGATCTCTGGATGATGCTGAATGGCGAGCGCAACGAGCAGTTGATCCAGCTCGACACCCTGCTGGCTGGCTACGAGGAGTTCATGGAGTTCGATTCGCGCGAGCTGGCGCTCATCGAGCCGCTGCGGGCGATGCGCATCGTCCACTACATGACCTGGCTGGCACGGCGCTGGGAAGACCCGGCCTTCCCCCGTCACTTCCCCTGGTTCAATACCGATCACTACTGGCGTCAGCAGATAGCGACCCTGCACGACCAGCTGGAGGCGCTCAAGGCTCCGCCGCTCACCCTGACGCCCGGCTGGTGAGCCAGCTGGCCGGAGTGGCTGAGGGATGAGTCAGCAGCGGTTATGCGCGGGCTGTCGCCGCTCCTGATCACCGGTCGGCAGCGAGGGGAGGAAATGAGCGGCAAGAGGGACTCAATCTCCTGTTCTGGCCATTGACTGGGCAGAGGTGACGCAATAGGCTTGGCACTGCTTCGGTTCGCCGGGCGTGCCTCACAGTGATCCCTTAACAGGAAACATCATGAAAAAAATCCTATTTTTCCTTGCTGCCATGCTGATGATCCCCATGGTTCACGCCGCCCCCGAGTTCAAGGAAGGCGTCAACTACGATGTGGTGAAACAGACTGGTACCGCCCAGCCGGAAGTGATGGAGTTCTTCTCCTACTACTGCCCGCACTGCGCCACCTTTGAACCGATCGTCGAGCAGATGAAAGCCGAGCTGCCCAAGGGTGTCACCCTGAAGAAGAACCCGGTCGGTTTCCTCGGCCGTGAAATGGGCCCGGAGATGCAGCGTGCCTACGCCGTTGCCAGCCTGCTCAACGCCGAAGCCAAGCTGACCCCGGCCATCTTCAACAAGATCCATGTTCAGCGTCAGCCGCCGATGAGCCGCGATGACGTGAAGCAGCTCTTCGTCGCTAACGGTGTACCGGCCGAAGAGTTTGACGGCGCCGTCGACAGCTTCGCCGTGTCCGGCATGGTCTCCCAGTTCGATCGCAACATGGAGAGCTACAACATCCGTGGCGTACCTGCCTTCCTGGTGAACGGCAAGTACATGATCAAAATTGAATCCATCTCCTCTCAGGAGCAGTTCAACCAGCTGGTGAAATTCCTGCTGGCCAAGAAAGACTGATCACTCTTGAATCGATAAAAAGCCCGCCGGTGCAAACCGGCGGGCTTTTTGTTTTCTGGCAATCTGGCAGGTCAGACCCCGACGTGGAACGCTTGCTTGAGGTTGCGGATAAACTCCGCATCCCGGCAGAGGGTCTTGCCCGGGCTGTCGGAGATCTTGGCAACCGGGCCGCCATTGCACTCGATCAGCTTGAACACGATGTTCATCGGGCTGACGCCGGGCAGGTCGCAGGTGAGCTTGGTGCCGATGCCGAAGCTGGTGTTGATTCGGCCGCGGAAGTGGCGGAACAGTTCGACCGCCTTGTCGAGATTGAGGCCGTCGGAGAAGACCAGGGTCTTCTCGGCAGGGTCGATACCGAGGCGCTGATAGTGGCTGATCGCCTTCTCGCCCCATACCACAGGATCGCCGGAGTCGTGGCGCAAGCCCTGATAGCGGCTGGCCAGCTCGAAGTCGAAGTCGCGCAGGAAGGCATCCATGGTGATGCAGTCGGTCAGCGCGATGCCGAGATGGTCGGTGAACTCGTCCAGCCAGCTGGTGAGGGCGGCGCGCTGGCTGTGCTCCAGCGGGAAGCCGAGCTGCTGGTGCGCCTGGAACCACTCGTGGGCCTGGGTGCCGACGGCAGGCAGCTGGTACTTCTGGGCCAGCATGTAGTTGCTGGTGCCGCGAAATGCCGGCAGCCGCTCCTTGAGGCGACCCACCACGGCATCCTGTACCGCGTGGGAGAAGCGGCGGCGGGTGCCGAAGTCGATGAGGTTGAACTCGCTCATCTCGTCGCGACTCAGCTCTCGCTCCAGCTTGTCGAGCTTCTGATCTAGCCGCTCCAGCGCGTGGCTGACGCCAAACTGGGGGTAGCGGAAGCGGTTGCGCATCTCGCTGATGATGGCGAGCACCGGGATCTCCCACAGGATCACATCCTGCCACGGCCCCTCGACCCGCACATTGATGCGGCCATCCTGTTCGAACACCTTCAGCAGGGAGGCGTCGAGCGGCTTGCGGCGCAGATGGTCGAGGTAGTCAGGGGTGAAGAAGGGGCGCTCGGCCAGAAAGTGGTGCTCGGATTTGGTCAGCCGCAGGGAGCCGGCGAGGCGCAGTTGCTCCTCGATCTGCCCCATCATGGGCAGCAGGTCCTCTTCGTTGCGGCTGTGGAATTCAGCCACCACCTCGGCATCCGGATAGCGATGAAACACCGCTTGCTGCATGTGCAGCTTGTAGGCGTCGGTGTCGAGCAGGCTGGTTAGGATAGGGGGCATATCAGGCGTCCAGCAGGCGTTGAACATCGGTCAGGGTCTGGGCCAGTTCGGCGCCAGCCTCGATCATCTGGGTGTGGGCGCTGGCAATCGTCTTGGGCGCAATGCCACGGCAGGCATCGAGGTGGACGATCACCCGGAAACCGGCGCGGCGCAGTTGCAGCACGCTGGTCTTGACGCAGTAGTCGGTGGCGAGGCCGCCGACCAGCACAGTGGTGACACCACGGGCTTGCAGGAATTCGATGAGGCCGGTACTGCGGCGCTCGGCCAGATCGTGGAAACAGGTGCCATAGGGGTGCAGGTCAGGCTCGACTCCCTTCCAGATGAAGAAGTCGTAATCGATAGGGGCGGGCAGGCCGTCGAGCAGCTCGAATCCCTTGCTGCCGGGGACGCAGTGTACCGGCCAGGTGAGATCGGCGTTAGGAAAATCAAGCGGTTGCAGCATGGTAGCAGGCTCGCTGGCCACCCAGACCGCATTGGCGGGGTGGGCATCCTTGCTGCCGATGCGCAGGCTGGCGAGGGTGGCCTGAGCGTTGAGGGCCGCCACAATATCATCCCCGCCCGCGACGGGCAGTTCGTTCGGGCAGAGAGGGGTAAAGCCCTTCTGCGCATCAATATCCAGACTGGCGACGGTTCCCATGATTGGCTCCTGCACATACTATTCGTGTGATATTATCTACCAAACATTAATGGAAGGCGAGCAGGGCGATCGGGATGCTGAGAATGAGTCTGGATATGGTGGTGCTGCGGTTGCATGAGGAGCGGCTCGAACTGCTGCTCGAGACCCGCGATCGCCCCCCTTTTGCCAACTGCTGGCAACTGCCTGCCCTCCGTATCGACGAGACGCTGGACCGGGATCTGGACGCCGCCCAGCGCCGCCTGCTGGCGGAGTGGGGGCTGGGTGACTGCTACAGCGAGCAGGTCTGTACTCTCGGCAATCTGGAGCGGGATCCCCGTGGCTGGTCCACCACCCTGGTTTACCTCTGTCTGGTGGCGCCTGAAGTGGAGACCCGCCACGGTTGCTGGCATCCGGTTTCGACCCTGCCGGGCATGAGCCTCGCCTTCGACCATCTCCAGCTCATCGCCAAGGGGCTGGAGCGACTGCGCATCAAGAGCCGCTACAGCACCCTGCCGCTGCAACTGCTTGGCACCGAATTCACCCTCTCCGAGGTGCAGCGTGCCTTCGAGATCATCCTGCAAACCCCCATGAATACGGCCGCCTTTCGCAAGCGGATCCATCGCGCCGACATTCTGGTGGATACCGGCCGCAAGCGTACCGGCAAACAGCGCCCCGCCATTCTCTACAGGATGGAAAGCCCCTGCTGTGTGATGTTCGATCAGGTGATGCACGGAGCGGAAGCATGAGCGCATCCCCTGTTCGAGTGCTGGTAAGCGCCTGTCTGCTGGGTCAGCCGGTGCGCTACGATGGTCAAAGCAAGGGGATCGTCAGCGACTGGCTGAGTGAGCTGGGTGCCGAGGGGCGGGTCTTGGCCTTTTGCCCCGAAGTGGCGGGCGGTCTGCCGACCCCGCGCCCTCCTGCCGAGCGGCAGGGCGATCGGGTAGTGACGGCGAGCGGGCTGGATGTGACTGAAGAGTTTGACCGCGGCGCCGAGCTGGCGCTGGAAATCTGTCAGGCGCAGGGTATTCGCTTCGCCCTGCTGAAAGAGGGGAGCCCCTCATGTGGCAGCGGCCGTATCTATAACGGCCGCTTCGAAGGTGTTTCTGTGGCGGGTGAGGGCAAGACCACCGCCCTGCTGCGCCGCCACGGTATTGCAGTGTTCTCCGAGGATCAGTTGGCCGAGTTGGCTTCTGCGCTCTCTTTGGATTCATCCCCGGATTTGGCGGCCACCGGCAGCGGCGCCTGACCGTTCTGCCATCCCTCCAGCACCTCGTCCTTCTCCTGCCAGCGCTGGTTTAGCCACTCCTGAAAACCGCGCTTGAACTGCTTGTCGTTGAAGTAATCCCCTATCAGCGCCTCATCCACCGGCAGCTCCTCGATCCGTACCTGAATGCGTTTTACCCGCCCCATCAGGAAGTCCTTGAACGGGGTCTCGGCGTTGTCCGGATAGCGGATGGTGACGTTGATCAAGCTGTCAAACTGCTCGCCCATGGCGGCCAGCGTAAAGGCCAGTCCTGCCGCTTTGGGCGGCATCAGGTGACGATAGCGGGAGCGGGCCGCATCCCGTTTCTGCTCGGTGAAACGGGTCCCTTCCACGAAATTGATGACGGTAGTGGGGATGTGGCGAAACTTCTCGCAGGCATTGCGGGTGGTCTCGATATCCTTGCCGCGCAGGTGCGGGTTGCGCAGCAGGAATTCCCGTGAGTAGCGGCGCATAAAGGGCATATCGAGCCCCCAGCAGGCGAGCCCCAGCAGCGGGATGTAGATGAGCTCGTGCTTCATGAAGAACTTGGGCACCGGCAGCCGATCCCGGAACAGGTGGCCGAGCACCACGATGTCGGTCCAGCTCATGTGGTTGCTGATGATGAGATACCAGCCATCCTTGCGCAGCCGGGTGCTGTCTTCCACCTGCCAGTCGATGCGGGTGGTGAGGCGGATCACCAGCGCGTTGCAGGCCAGCCACAGGCGCATGAAGCGGTTGTTGAGGCGGCTGCAGGCGCGGCCAAAGGCTGGCACCGGCAGCAGCAGTTTGGCCAGCGAAACCAGCAGGATCAGGCTGGCGCACAAGGCGGTAAAGAGAATGGTCAGGCCGGCGCTGATGAGCAGCACCAGCGGGCCGGGAAGCATGGATAACATGAGTGTTTACTGCGCCTTGGTTGCCAGCAGCTGGTTCAGGGTCTGGTCCTTCTCGTGCCAGATCCCGTTCAGCCACTGCTGAAACTCTTGTTGGAACTCGGGGTCATTGAAGTAATCCCCCACCAGTTTGCGGTCGATCGGCAAATAGCGGATCTGAACCTTGATTTGCCCGACCCGGCCGCACATGAAATCCCAGTAGCTGGGAATGCCGTCCGGGTAGGCGATGGTGACATCCACCAGTTGATGCAACTGGTCACCCATGGCGGCCAGAGTAAAGGCGATGCCGCCTGCGCGCGGATGGAGCAGGTGACGATAGGGCGAACCCTGCTTCTGATGTTTGCCCTTGGTGAAGCGGGTGCCTTCGACGAAGTTCATCACACTCACTGGAATGTGGCGGAACCGGGCACAGGCTTTACGGGTTGTCTCTATGTCTTTTCCCTTCAGATGGGGATGCTTTTCCAGAAATTTCCTGGAATATCGCCGCATGAAGGGGAAGTCGAGCGCCCACCATGCCAGACCGAGAAAAGGTACCCAAATCAGCTCTTTCTTGAGGAAAAACTTCAGGAAGGGAATTTTTTGGTTAAAAACCCGCTGCAGTACCAGTATGTCGACCCAGGATTGATGGTTGGCAATCACCATATACCACTCATTCCGGCACCCTTTGTCCACTCCGACCACATCGAAAGGGGTTCTGATGATGGTTTTCTGGATCAGATTGTTGAAACCTATCCAGCAGCTGGCACAGCCATCCAGCAGCCAGTTGCAGAGGGTACGCCACCCCTTGATGGGGAGCAGAAGTTTGAGCAGACCCAGCGAGAAGATGGGAACAAACCAGAAGAGGGTGTTGAAAAAATAGAGCAGGGTGGAGAGGCTGCCGCGCAGTCGCTCTATCAGCTTGTTGGGCATGAGTCGGGTCCGTCTTGCTGTCGATAAAGGGCCATCAAGTGGTCAGATCTGTGGCCATAATATCAGCCGATGGCCCGTGAGACCATTCAGAGCCGTTACGGGGTTGGACTCACCCTTTCCCTTCTGTCAGCTGCTGCGCAGTCGCGATAGCAGCCGATCCATGGCACGGTAGCCGAGCGCCTCGATAAGATGCTCCTTGCCGATAGCGGGTTGCCCGGCCAGATCGGCGATGGTACGAGATACCCGCAGGATGCGGTGCCAGGCCCGGATACTGAGCCCCAGCTTCTGGATGGCACCTTCCAAAAATTCGGCATCTTGCGGTGATAGTCGGCAAATATCCTCTATCTCGCGGCTATCCAGCAGATTGTTGAGCTTGCCGTTGCGGCTCAGCATCCGCTCCCGTGCCGCCAGCACCCGATCACGGATCTGCCGGCTCGACTCCCCCCGCTCCGCCTTGCCGGTCAGACTCCCCTTGGGCAGCAGTGGCACCTCCACCGTCAGGTCGAAGCGGTCGAGAAAGGGGCCGGAGAGTTTGCCGAGGTAGCGCAAGATCTGATCCGGGCTGGAGCGGGTCTGGCCATCGCCATAGTGGCCACAGGGGCTGGGATTCATGGCGCCCACCAGCTGGAAGCGGGCGGGGAAATCCACCTGACGGGCGGCCCGGCTGATGGTGATATGGCCCGTCTCCAGTGGCTCGCGCAGGGAGTCGAGCACCTTGCGCTCGAACTCGGGCAGCTCGTCGAGAAACAGTACTCCGTTGTGGGCCAGCGATATTTCGCCGGGCCGCGGGTGGCTGCCACCGCCCACCAGCGCCACCGCCGAGGCGCTGTGGTGCGGGGTGCGATAGGGTCTGTGGTGCCAGTGACCGGCGCGCGGGGTGAGACCTCCGATGGAGTGGATGGCGGCAGTCTGCTGCGCTTCCTGCTCGTTCAGCGGCGGCAGAATGCCGGGCAGACGGCTGGCCAACATGCTCTTGCCGGTGCCGGGCGGGCCGATGAACAGCAGGTTGTGGCTGCCGGCGGCTGCGATCTCCAGCGCCCGCTTGGCCTGTGACTGGCCGATCACATCCTGCAGATCCGGTACATCGGGCAGGCTCTCCGCGCTTAGTTGAGCCGGCAGTGGCAGCTCGTACTGGCCGGCCAGCCAGGCGGTGACGGCCAGCAGTTGGTGGGCGGTGCGCACCTCGGCATCCTGAATCAGGGAGGCTTCGGGGCCGTTCTCCCGCGGTACCAGCAGGGTGCGTCCCGCATCGCGGCAGGCGAGCACGGCGGGTAGCACCCCGAGCACGGGGCGAATTTCGCCGGTCAGGGCCAATTCGCCTAAAAATTCGTGATCGAGCAGGTATTTTGCAGGTATTTGTTTGGAAGCAGCGAGAATCCCAATGGCGATGGCCAGATCGAAACGGCCCCCCTCCTTGGGTAGATCAGCGGGGGCCAGATTGACCGTGATGTGTTTGCTCGGAAACTCGAAATTGCCGTTGAGCAGGGCGCTGCGCACCCGATCCCGCGACTCCTTCACCGAGGTTTCCGGCAGGCCGACCATGTTGAAGGCGGGCAGGCCATTGGAGAGGTGAACTTCCACTGTAACTTGCGGGGCCGCGATCCCGAGGCTGGCACGGCTATAAACCACAGCTAATGACATAAATCCCGTCCTTGAGTTGATATATGTTCTGACTAACTGCTTGTTGTTGGTTTTTTATTCCAGAGTTCCGGCTGGGGAATAGCCAAAATCAGTGGGTTGTCACAGAAAAAAGGCTTGCCCAATAAAAATCACCGTGCTAGTTCTAATAGCCATTCGCGGTAGAAACCGCCCCAATTTCACAGGATTTCCGGTTGTAACTATGAACATGGCCTCCCGTTTCGTCAGCATTATTGTGGTCCTAGTGGTGATTATTATCTCACCGCTCGGGGCTCGTTTAGCTGCACGGAACAAGGGATAGACCCACCACCGGACAGAACGAAACAAGCGACCCCCGAGCCTTACAGCCCGGGGGTTTTTTTTCGACCAAAGGACAGGATTTTCCACATGAACGGCGCGCAGTTTTTGGTACAGGCTCTCAAGAAACAGGGGGTGACCCAGGTGTTTGGTTACCCGGGCGGGGCCATCATGCCGGTCTACGATGCCCTGTATGACGGTGGTCTGGCCCATCAGCTTTGTCGCCACGAGCAGGGTGCCGCCATGGCGGCGGTGGGTTATGCCCGCGCCTCCGGTCAGGTGGGAGTCTGCATTGCTACCTCCGGCCCCGGCGCCACCAATCTGGTGACCGGTCTGGCGGAGGCGCTGCTCGACTCGGTGCCGTTGGTGGCCATCAGCGGGCAGGTACCCTGTTCCGCCATCGGCACCGATGCGTTTCAGGAGGTCGACGTGCTCGGCATGTCCCTCTCCTGCACCAAGCACTCCTTCATGGTGACCGATGCCGCCGATCTGGGGCGGGTGCTGGCAGAAGCTTTTGCCATCGCCACCGAAGGGCGCCCCGGGCCTGTGCTGATCGATCTCCCCAAGGATGTGCAGCTGGCCGCCGTGCCGCCCCAGAGCCCGCTGTTTGCGGTGGAGGAGCCGGAGGCGCTCAACCTCTCGGAGTTGACCGCAGCCCGCACCCTGCTGGCTGCCGCCGAGCGTCCGGTGCTTTACGTCGGTGGCGGAGTAGGCATGGCCAATGCCGAGCAGCAGTTGCGTGACTTTGCCGCCGCCACCGGCATGCCAGCGGTCACCACTCTCAAGGGGATCGGCGCGCTCGACCCCGACAGTACCGTTTATCTGGGCATGCTCGGCATGCACGGCACCAAGGCGGCCAACTATGCGGTGCAGCAGTGCGATCTGCTGCTGGTGGTGGGCGCCCGTTTCGATGATCGGGTGACCGGCAAGCTGGAGGAGTTTGCCCCCGAGGCCAAGGTGATCCATCTCGATGTGGATGCCGCCGAGTTTGGCAAGCGCCGCGCCGCCGAGGTGGGTATCACCACGGATCTCAAGCAGGTGTTGCCACGCCTCGCCATGACTCTCGACATCGTCCCCTGGCGTGGACACTGCGCCGCCATGGCCCGCGAATATGCCTTTCGCTACGACCATCCGGGTCAGGCCATCTACGCTCCGGCTTTGCTCAAACAGCTATCTGCCAAGTTGCCGGAGAGCAGCGTGGTCGCCTGCGACGTGGGTCAGCACCAGATGTGGGTCGCCCAGCACATGCGCTTCACCAGTCCGCGCAACCACCTCTCCAGCGCCGGTCTCGGCACCATGGGCTTCGGTCTGCCGGCCGCCATCGGGGCCAAGATGTCGCGCCCGGAGGATGAAGTGGTGCTGGTGAGCGGTGATGGCTCTTTCATGATGAACGTGCAAGAGCTCGGCACCATCCGCCGCGCCCAACTCAAGGTGAAGATGGTGCTGCTGGACAACCAGCGCCTCGGCATGGTGCGCCAGTGGCAGGAACTATTCTTCGACGGCCGCTACAGCGAGACCATCCTTTCCGACAACCCCGATTTCGTCGCCCTGGCTGCTGCTTTCGGCATCCCCGGCGAAACCATCACATGCAAGGAGCAGATAGCCGGTGCCCTCGATCGCCTGCTGGCAAGCGAAGGCGCCTATCTGCTGCATGTGGCTATTTCAGAGGAAGAAAACGTCTGGCCCCTGGTTCCGCCGGGAGTCGCCAACCACAAGATGATGGAGCAACGCCCATGAACCCGCACACCCTTGCCCAGCCAGCATTTGCACAGCACACCCTGCATATCCACGCCCAGCCCAGACCCGAAGTGATGGAGCGGGTGTTGCGGGTGGTGCGCCACCGCGGCTTCAATCTCTGCGCCTTGAATATGGAGCAGGATTGCCAACAGCTGCGGATCACGGTTACTGTCGAGTCGGTGCGTCCCATCCAGCAGTTGTGGAGCCAGCTGGTGAAGCTGGTGGACGTCTCCCGGGTCGATGCACTGGAACAGCAACCCCGGATCAGAGCTTAAGGAGCCAAGCCAATGTCACAGCCTTCCCAATCCGCCACTCACCCCCAATACATCTGGTTCAACGGCAAACTGGTGCCTTGGCAGGATGCCCAGGTGCACGTGATGAGCCACGCCTTGCACTACGGCTCCTCGGTGTTCGAGGGGGTACGCGCCTACGATACCCCCAAGGGCACCTGCATCTTCCGTCTGCAGGAGCACACCCGCCGCCTGTTCGACTCCGCCAAGATTTACTGGATGGACGTCCCCTACAGCGAGTCCGAAGTGAATGAAGCCTGCCGCACTGTGGTGCGCGAGAACGGCCTGAAGAGCGGCTACCTGCGCCCGCTGGCCTTTGTCGGCAACGTGGGGCTGGGGCTGCATCCGCCGCTGGATGCCAAGGCTGACCTGATGGTGGCTGCCCTGCCGTGGGGCGCTTATCTGGGGGAAGAGGGGCTGAAAAACGGGGTGGATGTGTGCGTCACCTCATGGAACCGGCTCGCTCCCAACACCATTCCCACCGGCGCCAAGGCAGGCGGCAACTACCTCTCTTCCCAGCTGATCAGCCGCGAGGCCAAACGCAACGGCTTCGCCGAGGGGCTGGCGCTGGACGTGAACGGCTACCTGAGCGAAGGGGCGGGGGAGAACCTTTTCCTGGTGAAGAACGGCGTGCTGTTTACCCCGCCCGCTACCGCCGCCATTCTGCCCGGCATCACTCGTGACACCATCATGACGCTGGCGCGTGACTTGGGTTACGAGGTGCGCGAGCAGGCGCTGCCCCGTGAGGCGCTGTACGTTGCAGACGAGATCTTTATGACCGGCACCGCCGCCGAGGTGACCCCGGTGCGCTCCGTTGATCGGATGAAGGTGGGCGCTGGCAGCCGTGGCCCGGTGACCGAGCAGTTGCAGAACGCCTTCTTCGGCCTGTTCAATGGCAAGACCGAAGACAAGTGGGGCTGGCTGACGCCCGTCAACGACTGATGAGAGAGGGGAGGCGCAGTGCCTCCCCGAGTCGCTTCCGGTGAGCGCTTCCCAGAGGAGCCTTCACCAGGATCGATTCCGATCCACTCGTATCATCACCGCATAACGCATCGAGCCCATATGGGCATTCAGGGAGTAGAGACATGCCGAAGTTGAGATCCGCCACCACCACCCACGGACGTAACATGGCCGGGGCCCGCGCCCTGTGGCGTGCCACCGGAATGACCGATCAGGATTTCGGCAAACCCATCATCGCCGTGGTCAACTCCTTTACCCAGTTTGTGCCGGGTCACGTCCACCTCAAGGATCTGGGTCAGCTGGTGGCGCGCGAGATTGAAGCCGCTGGCGGCGTTGCCAAGGAGTTCAACACCATCGCCGTGGATGACGGCATCGCCATGGGCCACGGCGGCATGCTCTACTCCCTGCCATCGCGCGAGCTGATTGCCGATTCGGTGGAGTATATGGTCAACGCCCACTGCGCCGACGCCATGGTCTGCATCTCCAACTGCGACAAGATCACCCCGGGGATGCTGATGGCGGCCCTGCGTATCAATATCCCGGTCATTTTTGTCTCCGGCGGCCCGATGGAAGCGGGCAAGACCAAGCTCTCCGACCAGATCATCAAGCTGGATCTGGTGGACGCCATGATTCAGGGCGCCGACCCCAAGGTGTCGGATTCCCAGAGCGAACAGGTGGAGCGCAGCGCCTGCCCCACCTGCGGCTCCTGTTCCGGCATGTTCACCGCCAACTCCATGAACTGTCTGACCGAGGCGCTCGGCCTTTCCCAGCCGGGCAACGGCTCCATGCTGGCTACCCACAGCGACCGCGAGCAGCTGTTCAAGCTGGCGGGTCAGCGCATCGTGACTCTGGCCAAGCGCTGGTATGAGCAGGACGATGCCTCGGCACTGCCGCGCAACATCGCCACCAAGGCTGCGTTCGAGAACGCCATGGCGCTCGACATCGCCATGGGTGGCTCCACCAATACCGTGCTGCACCTGCTGGCAGCGGCGCAGGAGGCGGGCGTCGACTTCACCATGGCCGATATCGACCGCATGTCCCGCAAGGTGCCGCAGCTCTGCAAGGTGGCGCCCTCCACCCAGAAATATCATATGGAAGATGTGCACCGCGCCGGTGGCGTAGTGGCCATTCTGGGCCAGCTGGAGAAAGCGGGTCTGGTGCATGGGGATGCCCGTACCGTGCTGGGTTGCTCCCTCGTCGAACAGCTCAATGAATATGATGTCAGCCGCCAGCCCAGTCAGGAGGTGGTGGACTTCTATCGCGCTGGCCCGGCCGGTATCCGCACCACCAAGGCGTTCAGCCAGGATTGCCGCTGGCCGGAGCTGGATCTGGACAGAGCCGAAGGGTGCATCCGCTCGCTGGACAACGCCTACAGCCAGGAGGGCGGTCTTGCGGTGCTCTCTGGCAACCTCGCGGTCAATGGCGCCATCGTCAAGACGGCCGGTGTGGATGAGGAGAACCTCACCTTCCGTGGCCCGGCCCGGGTATTCGAGAGTCAGGAGAGTGCGGTGAACGGCATCCTCGACGGCACAGTGAAAGCAGGTGAAGTAGTGGTGATCCGCTACGAAGGGCCGAAAGGGGGCCCCGGCATGCAGGAGATGCTCTACCCCACCACCTATCTGAAATCCATGGGCCTCGGCAAGGCGTGTGCCCTGATCACCGATGGCCGTTTCTCCGGCGGCACCTCGGGCCTCTCCATCGGCCACGTCTCGCCGGAGGCCGCTTCCGGCGGCACTATCGGTCTGGTGGAGGATGGCGACATCATCAACATCGACATCCCGGCTCGCAGCATGGTGCTGGAGGTGGCTGACAGCGTGCTGGCCGCCCGCCGCGTCGCCGTCGAGGCCCGTGGCTGGAAGCCGCTCGATCGCCAGCGTCAGGTCTCCTTTGCCCTGCGCGCCTACGCCATGTTCGCCACCAGCGCCGACAAGGGCGCGGTGCGCGATCGCTCGATGCTGGGGGAATAAATCATGGTCTCTGCGGCTGATTATCTACGCAAGGTGCTGCTCTCCCCTGTCTATGAGGCGGCGCGGGTCACCCCATTGCAAACCCTGAAGAAACTCTCCGAGCGGCTCGGCAACCACGTCAGCCTGAAGCGGGAGGATCTGCAACCGGTCCACTCCTTCAAGCTGCGCGGTGCCTACCACAAGATCGCTACCCTGACCGAAGAGCAGAAGGCGCGCGGCGTCATCGCCGCCTCCGCCGGCAACCACGCGCAGGGGGTCGCCCTGTCGGCCGCCAAGCTCGGTATCAAGGCGATCATCGTGATGCCCAAGACCACGCCGGACATCAAGATCGATGCGGTGCGCCGTCAGGGCGGCAACGTCATGCTGTTTGGCAACAGCTTCGACGAGGCCTACGGCGAGAGTCGCCGCCTCTCCGAGCTGGAGGGCTACACCCTGATCCCGCCGTTTGACGACGTCGAGGTGATCGCCGGGCAGGGCACCATCGGCAAAGAGCTGCTGGAGCAGGATACCCACCTCACCCACGTGTTCGTGCCGGTGGGCGGCGGCGGCTTGGCCGCCGGGGTGGCGGTCTACATCAAACAGCTGCTGCCGGATGTGAAGGTGATCGGGGTGGAGGCGGAGGGTTCCGCCTGCCTCAAGGCTGCGCTGGCAGCGGGCGAGCCGGTCAATCTGGAGCGGGTCTCGCTGTTTGCGGACGGGGTGGCGGTCAAGCGCATCGGCGAGGAGACCTTCCGCCTGTGCAACCAGTATCTGGACGAGGTGGTGACAGTCTCCAACGACCAGATCTGCGCCGCGCTCAAAGACATCTTCGATGACTGCCGCGCCATCGCCGAGCCGTCGGGGGCCCTGTCGCTGGCCGGCCTCAAGGCCTACAGCGAGCGGGAGCAGATCAAAGGGGGGCGGATGGCGGCCATTCTCTCCGGTGCCAACGTCAACTTCCAC
Source organism: Aeromonas sp. SER (assembly GCF_038739615.1). Classification (NCBI taxonomy): domain Bacteria; kingdom Pseudomonadati; phylum Pseudomonadota; class Gammaproteobacteria; order Aeromonadales; family Aeromonadaceae; genus Aeromonas; species Aeromonas sp. SER. Next base: position 43,491 of record NZ_JBCGFC010000010.1, read on the forward strand.
AGCCTGCGTTACGTGTCGGAGCGCTGCGAGATTGGCGAGAAGCGTGAGGGCATGCTGGCGGTGACCATCCCCGAGCGCAAGGGGGCCTTCCTCGACTTCTGCCGTCAGCTCGGGCCGCGCATGGTAACCGAGTTCAACTATCGCTATGCGGATGCCGAGCAGGCGTCGCTGTTCGTCTCGGTGCGCCTCACCGGCGGTGACGAGGAGCTCGGGCAGATCATCGATCAGCTCGGTGGCAACGGCTACCCGGTAGTCAATATGACCGAGAGCGAGCTGGCCAAGAACCACGTGCGCTACATGATTGGCGGCCGCCCGGCCCGGCCCCTCGGTGAACGGCTCTATAGCTTCAAGTTTCCGGAGCAGCCTGGCGCCTTGATGCGTTTTCTCGAGACCTTGGGTTGCCGCTGGAACATCAGCCTGTTCCACTACCGCAACCACGGTGCCGACTACGGCCGGGTGCTCTGTGCCTTCGAGCTGCCGGACGAGGACGTGGCCGCCTTCCACGACTACCTGCACGAGATTGGCTACGGCTGGAAAGAGGTGAGCGACGACCCCGCCTACCGGCTGTTTCTGGCCAGTTGATGGCACGATCGCGATGAAGAAGGAGGGAGGCGTTGGCCTCCCTTTTTTATTGGCAGGCCGCTAACTGGCTGTTTTTAGCGCAGATAATGCAGGCAAGCTCACACTCCTGATGGCTTGGTCATTTGAGGCTGGCAGTGGATGGGATAACCTGAATGCGGCGAGGCCGCCTGACGGCTTCACACAGGGAGAGTGCGCATTCAGGCGCCTAAACGACTTATTGCAGAGGCTGAACATGAATAAATCGATGCTTGCCGTGTTGGTCGGTGGATTGCTGGCTGCGGGCGCCGTGCAGGCGGCTGCTCAGGACAATACCTGGTATGCCGGTGGCAAGGCCGGTTGGTCCAACTACTACGGTGTAGATAAAAACCAGGATATCGCCAGTGCCTTCAATGCTGTAGGCAACAACAGTGAGGACAAGAACGATCTGGGGTTGGGTGCATTCGCCGGTTACCAGCTCAATCCCAATCTCGGTTTTGAACTGGGCTACGATTGGCTCGGCAAGTACAAGATGAGTGGCGGCAGCGGGGTGACGACACTCGATGGCGAGGCGAAGAGCCAGCTGGTGCAGGCCACTATGAAGATCAGCTTCCCGGCGACCGGTACCCTTGATCTCTATGGTCGCCTGGGTGGCGGCTATGCCTGGACGGATAGCAAGATCAGCTTTGGCGGATCGAGCTATACCGGCAAGAAACATGGTGCCGCCTTTGTCGGGGCGCTGGGGGCCGAGTACACCATCGACCAGAACTGGGCGGCGCGTCTGGAGTACCAATACACCACCCCGCTGGGCGACACCTCCATCGATCGTTCAGGCATCGAGCTGGACAACGGCTTGCTGGCGTTCGGCATGCTCTATCGTTTCGGCCAGCAAGGGGAGGCCGCTCCGGCTCCAGCTCCGGTAGTTGCCGCCCCGGCGCCAGCCGTGGTGGTGGCACCCAAGGAGTTCAGCCTGAGTTCCGACGTGCTGTTCGAGTTCAACAAGGCGACCCTCAAGCCGGCCGCCAGCGAGGCACTCGACGCTCTGTTCAGCCAGATCGTGGCAGCCAATCCGAAGGACGGGGTGGCAACGGTGATCGGCTATACCGACCGTATCGGCTCAGACAATTACAACCTCGCCCTCTCCGAGAAGCGGGCCCAGAGTGTGGCCAGCTATCTGGTGGCCAAGGGACTCTATGCCGACAAGGTTCGGGTCGAGGGGCGTGGCAAGGCCAATCCGGTAACCGGCAGCAACTGCGCCAGCCACTCCAAACAGGCGCTGATCGCCTGTCTGGCACCGGATCGCCGGGTCGAAGTCCATCTGGAAGGGGTTTCCCATCCGGCTCAATAAGATGACAAGAAAAGCGGGAAGCCTGGCCTCCCGTTTTTTTATGGACAACAGGTCGTGCAAGACAATGAATCAGCGAATATTTTCGATATGGAAAATATCGGTGATATGGGAGGGAAATAAATAGATGAAAAAATATCGATTTAAACTTTGCTCCCGCAGAGCCTTTTGGTTAGAATCCCTGCGTGTTATCAACAGATGGATGAATATTATGGACTGCGACAGTTGTAGCCGATTGCAAATCGCGATGCGGGTTTACCAGAGCTGAGGCCGAATATTCTCTCTTTTCCTCCTCACTCTGATTGCTCGAACGTAGCATTAGAGTGCAGCATTTCAATGAGTCACCACTGACTCCCGCAACAGCTAAAGCCCCGTTTTAACAGGGATTGTCGTTGCAAACCGGATTGTTCCGCTCATCTGCGAGCCGCACCGCCTCGCGAATCATGTAATCGCACGCTTCATCGTCGCCCCTGTTGCGCCGCAAGTCCGTGTTGCCGTCGAGCAGCATCTGACTGGCCGTTGAGCAGCCGGGGCGCGAGCGGGCGTCGAATAACAAGATGAATTCCACCATATTGAAAACGGCTCTGTTTTCGATAGGCGTGGTTGCGAATAAATATATCTTGGATGTGTGTGAAATATATATTTGGTGGTTTTGATTTTCCGCCGAAATATATTTCATGGCCTGTCACTTTTCTGTGAATGGCCAAATGAAACACGCCTGACATTATTTGACTCGCGCAATTATCTTGTAGTTCGCAATTGTTATCCTGATTTTCGTTATCACTTACTGGCACTGCTGGCGGATACCCGTATCCGGCCATGTGCCCTGGCAAACTCGGAGGAAAACCGATGACCGAAGAGCCCAAACCTCGACCCTCGGGGTCCACGCCTCCCCACTCCTGATCCCCCTGCGGGGACGGGATGCGGTGTCCTGACCCCTGATCTGACCCAACCATGCTGGTTAGCGCGACGGCAGACATTTGTCTGACGGGCCGCCCCGTGCGCGGCGATTGAGCGCATCGACAGCGTGTTGGGTTCACAGCCTTCGATATCAGTACTGACGCCAGGCCAAGCCCGCGACGGGGCCCGCTTGCGCGTAAAAATCAGGATAAAGAGTCATGAAACAACAACATACCGCCAGCCGGCACAAGCAGAAGGGCTTTGTTGCGCCGGGCACGCAGAGAGAGAAAATCTCCTCCCGGGTGCTCGACGAGGCCGACAAATCCCTCGAGTACACCCTCACCGCCGTGCGCAGCAACATCGACGGTCTGACCGCGACCGAGGCAGCCAATCGGCTGGCCGAGTTCGGTCTCAACGAGGTGAATCACGACAAGCCGCCCCATGCGCTGATCCAGCTGCTGCAGGCGTTCAAGAACCCCTTTGTAATGGTGCTGATCGCGCTGGGTCTGGTCAGCTACGTCATGGATGTACTGATGGCCGAGCCGGGTGACGAGGATTGGGTCAAGGTGATTATCCTCGGCGTGATGGTCAGCCTGAGCGGTCTGCTCCGTTTCTGGCAGGAGTATCGCTCCGCCAAGGCGGCCGAGGCGCTCAAGTCACTGGTACGCAATACCGCCACCGTGCAGCGCCGTCCCTCGCCGGGGGCGACACCCCAGCGCAAGGAGGTGGCGATGACCGAGCTGGTGGTCGGTGACATTGTGCACCTGCAGGCGGGGGACATGATCCCGGCTGACATCAAGCTGATCGAATCCCGCGATCTCTTCATCAGCCAGGCTGTGCTGACCGGCGAAGCACTGCCGGTCGAGAAGTACGACACTCTGGGCGCTGTGGCCGGCAAGTCGGCGGAAGGCTCCGGTGCTGGCGATGTCGGCATGCTCGATCTGCCCAACATCTGCTTTATGGGTACCAACGTGGTGAGCGGTACAGCCCGTGCTGTGGTGGTGGCCACCGGCAGTGATACCTACTTCGGTTCGCTGGCCCGCAATGTGGTGAGTCACAAGCGCATCGAGACCAGCTTCGATCGCGGCGTAAACAGCGTCACCAGGCTGCTGATCCGCTTCATGCTGGTGATGGTGCCCATCGTCTTTATGCTCAACGGCATCAGCAGTGGCGACTGGATGTCGGCACTTACCTTCGCGCTGGCAGTGGCGGTGGGCCTTACCCCAGAGATGCTGCCGATGATTGTCTCCGCCAACCTGGCGCGGGGCGCGGTGGCGATGGCCAAACGCAAGGTGGTGGTGAAGCGGCTCAACTCGGTGCAGAACTTTGGTGCCATGGATGTGCTCTGCACCGACAAGACCGGCACCCTGACTCAGGACAAGATCATCCTCGAGCACCACTACGACGTGCGTGGCAATCGGGACGACCGGATCCTGCAGCTGGCCTGGCTCAACAGCTTTCATCAGAGCGGCATGAAGAACCTGATGGATATCGCGGTGATCGAACACGCCGATGCCCTGGGTGAGAGCTGCAAGCCGGCCAACTATGGCAAGGTGGACGAGCTGCCGTTCGACTTCGTGCGCCGTCGCCTGTCAGTCATTGTGCAGGACGATCTGGGCCAGCAGCTGATGGTCTCCAAGGGGGCGGTGGAAGAGATGCTGGCCGTCTCCGGCCATATCGCCGATGGCAAGGAGATCCGCGCACTGACCGACGCCGATCGCCATGCCCTGCTGCGCCAGAGCGAGGAGTTCAACGCCGAGGGGTATCGGGTGCTGATCGTGGCAACCCGCGAGATCCCGGCGGGCGAGCGCAAGCAGAGCTATCGCACCAGTGATGAGGTCAATCTGGTGGTGCGCGGCTTCCTCACCTTCTTCGATCCGCCCAAGGATTCGGCTGCTCCTGCCATCCGCGCGCTGAACGACTATGGCGTGGTGGTCAAGGTGCTGACCGGCGACAACCCCATCATCACCAGCAAGGTGTGTCGCGATGTGGGGCTGGAGCCCGGTGTGCCGCTGCTCGGCAAGGATATCGAAGGGATGGACGACGTGGCGCTGTGCGAGGCGGTCAAACAGACCACCATCTTCGCCAAGCTCACCCCGCTGCAGAAGTCGCGGGTGGTGAAGGCGCTGCAGGCCAACGGCAACACCGTCGGTTTCCTCGGTGACGGCATCAATGACGCGCCGGCGCTGCGGGATGCGGACGTAGGGATCTCGGTGGACAGCGGTGCCGACATCGCCAAGGAGACCGCCGACATCATCCTGCTGGAGAAGAGCCTGATGGTGCTGGAGGAGGGGGTGATCAAGGGGCGCGAGACCTTTGGCAACATCTTGAAGTACCTCAACATGACCGCCAGCTCCAACTTCGGCAACGTCTTTTCGGTGCTGGTCGCTTCCGCCTGGCTGCCCTGGGCACCCATGCTGGCGATGCAGATGCTGATCCAGAATCTGGTGTATGACGTCTCCCAGATGCTGCTGCCGTGGGACAAGATGGATCCCGAGTTCCTCAAGCGGCCGCGCAAGTGGGAGGCGAGCAACATCAAGCGCTTCATGCTGTGGCTTGGCCCGACCTCGTCGGTGTTCGATATCAGCACCTACTGCCTGATGTGGTTCGTGTTCGGTGCCGGTGCCCTCTATGCCACCGCCAACGGCAGCATGGATCCGCTGATCAACGGTCAGGCCATCATGAACTCCGGCTGGTTTATCGAGGGGCTGGTGTCGCAGACGCTGGTGGTACATATGCTGCGTACCCGCAAGATCCCGTTCCTGCAGAGTACCGCTACCCTGCCGGTACTACTCTCCACCTCGATCGCCATTGCCATCGGCTGCTACCTGCCCTTCTCGCCTGTGGCTGAGCACTTCGGCTTCATCACTCTGGATGGGCCCAAGTACTTCATGTGGCTGGTGATCACCATGCTGGCCTACATGGGGCTGACCCAGACCGTCAAGACCATCTACATCAAGCGCCACGGCCAGTGGTTCTGATGAGGAGTTAGCAAAAAGGCCGGAGTGATCCCGGCGCGACAGAAAAAAGAGAGCCAGCCCGCGCAAGCGGACTGGCTCTCTCTATTTGGTGTGACCCGACTCCCTTGTTGGCGAGTACCGGCCTGTGGCTTAGAGCTTGAACAGCGGGCGCAGACGGATGCCGATCAGGCTGCCGGCGAGGGCCATCAGCATCCAGACCCAGCCGTGCAGGCTGCCGGAGGCGGTGCCGTCGAAGAAGCCGCCGAGGTTGCAGGCGCTGTACATGGCGCCCATCCCCATCAGCAGGCCGCCGAGGATGGAGGCCAGACTGTTGCCGATCCGCATCGGGGCGAAGTTGCCGCCACCGCTGATGCAACGCGCCAGCATGGCCCCCAGAATGCCGAGCCAGAACATGCCGACCATGGGATTGATGAAGAGTGGCTGGGCCAGCTTGGGGTTGCCCTCGAACAGGCCGAACAGAGAGGCGCAGCGCAGCGCCATGTCATAGACGGCGCCTGTGATGGTCCAGGCCGAGCCGTGCAGGGCGACGACAGTGGAGTTGAGCACTGCGATGATGATGCCGCCGGTCAGCACGGTGAAGCGGCCATCGCGCCAGAACAGGTTGCCGCCGCTGAAGAGGGGCTTGAGCTCGCCGGTGCGCTTGAGTTCGCTCTTGCGAAACAGCAGGAACAGCGCGGCGACCAGCGCCAGGTTGAGCACCATGCCGCTCCAGATATTGCCGGTCAAATCCTTGGCCAGCACCACATGGCTGGAGAAGGTGGCCTCCAGTTCGGGGCGGAACTGGTTGCTGATGAGGGTGCCGATGCCGTAGCAGATCAGCACCAGCCAGAAGCGGGGTTGTCCCTCGCCGCAGCAATAAAGAGTACCGGTGGCACAGACGCCAGCCAGCTGCATGCCGATGCCGAACAGGAAGGCACCGACGATGAAAGGAATGCCGATAGCCATCACGTTACCCACCATGGCATCGCCAAACAGGGCGTGACTAAAGGAGAGGAAGGTGGTGAACAGCAGAATTTCGATGGCGATGGTGAGCAGGTGAACCCGCACATAGTAGCTGTTGCGCTTGGTCAGCATCTCGCGCCAACCGAACACGATGCCGAAGCGGCTGAAGGAGAGGGTGAAGCCGAAGCCGAATCCGATCAGGGCCATCAAAGCCCATTTCATACCAAAGGTGTTGCCGAGCCAGAGTAACGCTCCCCCCGCGATTGCCACGATGGGGAGCGACCATTTTCGATTCATAACCGTTAATCCTTATAGCTGGATGGAGAATAGGGAGTGCGGATCCTATTCCCTCATTGAATCCAAGGCTACCGGTTTAGCAAAGAATGAAGCGAGCAAACGGCATCTCGCTGCTGATGGTTTTGTTATCTACTGGTTTGATTTTGAAGGATTTATGCTGCTTGCCGCTGCAGGTGCCTTGCCGTTGCGCAGTCCATCCAGGGTAAAGATCACCAGTGCGCTCCAGATGCAGGCGAAGGTGATGAGCTTGTCCATTGCCAGCGCCTCACCGTAAAGGGTGACGGCCAGGATGAACATCATGCTGGGGCCTATGTACTGGAAGAAACCCAGGGTGGAGAGCTTGAGCCGGGTGGCCGCCGCGGTGAAGCAGAGCAGGGGAGCCGTGGTGACGGCGCCGGCGGCGATCAGCAGCAGGTTGAGCTGCCAGCTGTTCTCCGTCATGTGGCTGGTCGGGCTGTCGGCGATGCCCCACAGGTAGAAGGCGGCCGCAGGCAGCATGATGAGTGTCTCCAGCAGCAGGCCGGTGAGTGCATCAAGGGCCAGCTTTTTGCGCACCAGACCATATAGAGCAAAGCTCGACGCCAGCACCAGCGCGATCCAGGGCAGGGAGCCGAAGGCGATGAGCTGGATTGCCACCCCGATAAAGGCGAGGGCGACCGCCCACCACTGCAGGCGGCGCAGCTTCTCGCTCAGAAACAGCATGCCCAGCAGCACGTTGAACAGCGGATTGATGTAGTAGCCGAGGCTGGCATCCAGCATATGGCCATTGTTGATGGCCCAGATGAAGAGCAGCCAGTTGCCCCCCACCGTGAAGGAGGTAAAGGCGAGGGTAAGCAGCACTTTCGGCCGACGCAGTACCGCCTGCACCTTGTGCCACTGGCGGCCCAGCAGTACCAGCACCATCAGCAGGGCGCAGGACCAGATCACCCTGTGGGTGAGGATCTCGATGGCCGGCACGGCGGCAATGGTTTTGAAATAGATCGGGGCTATGCCCCAAAGGGTGTAAGCGCTCAGGGCGTAGATGATCCCCTCGCGCTGGGTCTGTTGCGACATGCGGATAGCCTTCACTGGAGTGCGGATGTTGGAAAAACATCGCAAAAAATCAGTGTAGCGATCCTTGTGCGGGGAAAGAAGCGAATAAAGCGAAGTCTGGCGGAGGAGAGGGATCAGCCTTTACCGCGGCGGATCTTGTCCACATCCATCAGCAGCCACAGCATCAGGGCGATAGCGGAGATCCAGGGGCCCCAGGTCACGTAGGCCTCGCCGTGCCCCAGCACGAAGAAGAGCAGGGGCAAACCGATCACCAGAAACAGGACACTTCCCAGAAAAAATAGCATTTTTGTCTTTATATTTAATGGCTTGCTTATTTGATGATTATATCGATTGTGCCGCCTGATGGAAGACCGAAATGCAAAAGGGGGGATTTCTCCCCCCTTGCTGATGATGATGGCTATTTATCCCCTTATTCGAGCTGGATCCAGGTACTTTTCAGCTCGGTATATTTCTCCAGCGCGTGCAACGACTTGTCGCGACCGTTGCCGGACTGTTTGAAGCCGCCAAACGGCATGGTCATGTCGCCGCCATCCCAGTTGTTGACGAAGACGGTGCCGGCGCGCAGGGCGCGTGAGCCCTTGACCGCCTTGTTGAGATCCGCCGTCCAGATTGCCGCGGCCAGTCCGTAGTCGGTGTCGTTGCCGAGCGCGATAGCCTCCTCCAGCGTATCGAAGCCGGTCACAGCCAGCACCGGGCCGAAGATCTCCTCGCGGAAGATACGCATCTGCGGAGTGACTTCATCGAAAATAGTGGGTTCGATATAGAAGCCGCCGCTCACTGTGTTGGTGCGGTTGCCCCCCAGCAGCAGCTTGGCCCCCTCCTGTTTGCCAATTTCGATATAGCGCAGCACCTGCTCCATCTGGATGTGATCCACCATGGCGCCGATGCGGGTAGCGGGGTCGAGCGGGTTGGCCGAGATCCACTCGCGGGCATGGGCCAGCAGTCGCTCCATAAATTGCGGCTTGATGCTGTTTTGCACCAGCAGCCGGGAGGCGGCGGTACATACCTCGCCCTGGTTGTAGAAGATGGCACCTGCGGCGCTTCTGGCGGCAGCATCCAGATCGGGCACGTCAGCCAGAATGATGTTGGGGCTCTTGCCGCCGCACTCCATAAAGGCGCGCTTGAGGTTGGACTTGCCGGAGCACTCCACCAGATGCTTGCCGATTTTGGTGGAGCCGGTGAAGGTGATGCAGTCCACATCCATGTGCATGGCCAGCGCCTCGCCGACGGTGTGACCGAAGCCCGGCAGCACATTGAATACGCCGTCGGGAATGCCCGCCTCCTTGGCCAGACCCGCGATGCGCAGGGCGGTCAGGGGGGACTTTTCGGAAGGCTTGAGAATGACCGAGTTGCCGGTGGCGAGCGCCGGGCCCAGCTTCCAGCAGGCCATCACCAGCGGGAAGTTCCAGGGAACGATGGCGGCGACGACCCCGAGTGGTTCGCGGGTCACCAGCGCCAGAGCGGACTCCTCGACCGGTGCGACCTGATCGTAAATCTTGTCGATCGCTTCGGCGTTCCAGGCGATGCAGTTGGCTGCGGCCGGAGCGTCATAGCCCATGGCATCGCCGATGGGTTTGCCCATGTCCAGCGACTCCAGCAGCGCCAGTTCCAGTTTGTTGAGACGCATCAGTTCGGCGAAGCGCTGTAGGATCTGCTTGCGCTGTTTCGGTGGCAGGCCGCTCCAGCGCTTGTCATCGAATGCGGCACGAGCGGCCTGTACCGCCAACTCGGCATCGGCGGCGTCGCAGGCGGCCACTTTGGTCAGCAGCTTGCCGTTGGCCGGGTTGATGCAGTCGAAGGTGGCGCCATTGATGGCATCCCGGTAGCTGCCATCGATAAAGGCTTGCGAGGGCAGAGTCAGGTGGGAGGCCTTGTGTTGCCACTGGGCCAGGGTCAGGTCACTCATGTTCACTCCTTGAACCGGCAAAAGTCACTATCTGCGTATCAATATGCTAAACATCTTGCCGCTTGTAAATCCATTCTGTAACAATTCATTAAACATTGAGCCGTTTTTAACCGATGCCCGTCAGTTAGAAACTGGCGGGGGTGTTGGCTGAAATCAGCACGCACTCCTGCTCGCCCACGTTGCGAAAACGGTGGGGGGTACGGCTGTCGAAGTAGTAGCCATCGCCCGGCGTCAGCAGGTAGATCTGCTCGCCGACGGTCACCTCAACCTCGCCCTTGATGACGATGCCGCACTCTTCACCCTCGTGGCTCAGCATGTCGTCACCAGTGTCGGCTCCGGCAGGCAGGATCTCCTGCATCATGCCGATGGCGCGGTTGGCACGGCTGTGGCCCACCAGTCGGTAACTGATGGGATGGGTGCCGAGATCCGGCATATCGGCGGCGCGAAAGACCACTTCGGAGTCCATTTCGGTCTCGTCGGTAAAGAAGCTGGCCAGCGACATGGGGATCCCTTCCAGCACCTTGCGCAGGGAGGCAACCGACGGGCTCACCTGATTTTTCTCGATCTGGGAGATGAATCCGTTGGTCACGCCGGAGCGTTTGGCCAGCTCGCGCTGGGAGAGGCCGGCTTTGGTGCGAACCGCCTTGAGGCGGTGGCCGATATCCATCGATAGACACTCCTTGACTGTTTACTATTATTAAATTTGTGTTAAATATCTTATACCACCCCGTTCAGCACAGCTAGCTGGGGTGAGATCAGATAGGGCCATAATGAGCCCTTTTTTAAGGATTTAGGTGTTTAATTTAATAGGCAATGGCCGATAGTTGCTAAACACCTTAAGGATGAGGTGACCATGAAACCGATCAGCGACATTAATACCCCCTCCGACATGTCCGCCTTCTGGATGCCGTTCACCGCCAACCAGCAGTTCAAGGCGGCGCCGCGCATCCTGAAGTCGGCGGAGGGGATGTATTATCACTCAGAGGATGGCCGCAAGATACTGGATGGCACAGCCGGACTCTGGTGTTGCAACGCGGGCCATGGTCGGCGCGAGATTGCCGAGGCGGTCTCTCAGCAGATTTCCCACCTCGATTTTGCCCCCACTTTCCAGATGGGCCACCCGCTGCCGTTCGAGCTGGCCAACAAGCTGGTGGAGATTGCTCCCAAGGGTTTTGGCCACGTCTTCTATACCAACTCCGGCTCCGAGTCGGTCGATACCGCTCTCAAAATCGCGCTGGCCTGGCAGCGGGCGCGCGGTCAGGGCACTCGCACCCGGCTGATTGGCCGCGAGCGTGGTTACCACGGGGTCGGCTTCGGTGGCATCTCCGTGGGGGGCATTCCCGGCAACCGCAAGTGGTTTGGTTCCCTGCTGACCGGGGTGGATCATCTGCCCCATACCCTCAACATCGCCAAGAATGCCTTCACCAAAGGGCTGCCCGAGGAGGATGTGGCGCTGGCCGACGAGCTGGAGAAGATCGTCTTCCTGCACGATGCCAGCAATATTGCGGCGGTGATCGTCGAGCCCATCGCCGGCAGTACCGGCGTGCTGATGCCGCCCAAAGGCTACCTCAAGCGGCTGCGGGAGATCTGCACCAAGCACGGCATCCTGCTGATTTTTGACGAGGTGATCACCGGTTTCGGTCGCCTCGGCTCCCCCTTCGCCGCCCAGGAGTTCGATGTCATCCCCGACATGATCACCTGCGCCAAGGGGCTGACCAACGGCGCCATCCCCATGGGGGCGGTGCTGGTGCAGAAGCACATTTATGACGACATGATGGCGGCAGGCAAGGGGGCTATCGAGCTGTTCCACGGCTACACCTATTCCGGTCATCCGGTGGCTGCTGCTGCGGGTCTGGCGACCCTCGAGATCTATCGCAACGAGAACCTGCTCAGCCGCGCCGCCGATCTGGCAGGCTACTGGGAGGAGGCGGCCCATTCGCTGAAGGGCTGCAAGCATGTGAAGGATGTGCGCAACTACGGGCTGGTAGCGGGCATCGAGCTGGAGTCCATGCCGGATGCGCCGGGCAAGCGCGCCTACGAGGTGTTCGTGCGCTGCTTCGAGAAAGGTGCGCTGATCCGGGTGACCGGCGACATCATCGCCCTGTCGCCACCCCTCATTATCGAGCGCAGTCAGATCGACGATCTCTTCACCCTGCTGCAGGATGCCCTGCAGGCCCAACCCTAACCCATTTGGTGGCCCCGCTCTGGCGGGGCCTTGCGTTGCCTCGTTTTGACGAGCGCTGCGCCACCACGACATCAGTCATCACGGAGGATACATGACATACAGGGTCAGCAACTTCATCAACGGCCAACCGCAGGAGAGTCGCAGCGAGCGCCAGGGGGCCATCTTCAATCCCGCTTGTGGCAAGCAGCAGGGGTGCGTGGGGCTTTCCAGCGCCGCCGAGTGTCAGGATGCGATCGCCATCGCCGAGCGCACCTTTGCCGACTGGTCGCAAACCCCGCCGCTGGTGCGTGCCCGGGTCTTTTTCCGCTTCAAGGAGTTGATGGAGCAGCGCAGGGACGAGCTGGCCCAGCTCATCAGTCGCGAGCACGGCAAGGTCTTCTCCGATGCGCAGGGTGAGCTGACCCGCGGGCTGGAGGTGGTGGAGTTTGCCTGCGGCATCCCCCATCTGCTCAAGGGGGAGCACTCCCTCAACGTCGGTCGCGGGGTAGACAGCTACTCCATGATGCAGCCGGTGGGGGTTTGCGCCGGTATCACGCCGTTCAACTTCCCGGCCATGGTGCCGCTCTGGATGTTCCCGGTCGCCATTGCCTGCGGCAACACCTTTATTCTCAAACCCTCCGAGAAGGATCCCTCCCTCTCGCTGCGGATGGCCGAGCTGCTCAAGGAGGCCGGTCTGCCGGACGGCGTGCTCAACGTGGTGAACGGTGACAAGGAGGTGGTGGATGTGCTGCTGACCGACCCGCGAGTGGGTGCTGTGTCGTTTGTCGGCTCCACCCCCATCGCCCAGTATATCTATGCCACCGCCTCGGCCCATGGCAAACGGGTGCAGGCGTTGGGCGGCGCCAAGAATCACATGGTGGTGATGCCGGATGCGGACCTCGATCAGGCGGTCTCCGCCCTGATGGGGGCTGCTTATGGGGCTGCGGGTGAGCGCTGCATGGCGATCTCGGTGGCCGTGGTGGTGGGGGACGAGACCGCCGATGCGCTGGTGGCCAAGCTGACGCCGTTGGTGGAAAACCTGCGGGTAGGCCCGGGGCTGGGCCAGAGCCCGGAGAACGAAATGGGACCGCTCATCAGCAAGGAACATCTGGCCAAGGTGCGCGGCTACGTGGATCAGGGGGTGGCCGAAGGGGCCACGCTGCGGGTCGATGGTCGCACGCTGAGCCACGACGAGGGTTACTTTATCGGTGGCTGCCTGTTTGACCAGGTGACCCCCGAGATGCGCATCTACCGCGAGGAGATCTTCGGCCCTGTGCTCTCGATTGTGCGGGTGCCGGACTACGAGACGGCGCTGCGCCTCATCAACGAGCACGAGTACGGCAACGGTACCGCCATCTTTACCTGTGACGGCGACACCGCGCGGGACTTCACGGCGCGGGTGCAGGTCGGTATGGTAGGGGTGAACGTTCCCATTCCGGTGCCGATGGCGTTTCACAGCTTTGGCGGCTGGAAGCGCTCCATCTTCGGGCCGCTCAACATGCACGGGCCGGACGGGGTTCGCTTCTATACCCGGATGAAGACGGTCACGGCGCGCTGGCCCCAGAGCCTGCGCAGTGGTGCCGAGTTCTCCATGCCAACCATGAAGTGATGAGCCAAAGGCTCACCACCATGATTTGATTCTCTTGCCCCCGCAGATCGCTGGTCTGCGGGGGCACTTCTGTAAAGGAGCAACAGATGCGATTGGGAATTCTCGATTGTGACCGGCTGGATCCCGATCTGGCGGATCGTTTTGGCCCCGTCTACTCCGAGATGTTTATCAGGGGGTTTCAGCCGCTGGCACCCGAGCTGGAGTTTCGGGTCTGGTCAGCCATCGATGGCGAGTTGCCGGAGGATCTGCATGAGTGCGATGCCTGGCTTATCACAGGTTCGCGCCACGATGCCTATAGCGATATCCCCTGGATCCAGGCACTGCGCGGCTGGATCCGCCGTGCCCACGATGCCGACGTCAAGCTGGCCGGGATCTGTTTCGGCCATCAGGTGATCGCCCAGGCGCTCGGTGGCGAAGTGGTGAAATCAACCAAGGGGTGGGGGCTGGGGGTGTCGGTTCACCCCATGCTGGAAGATGCCCCCTGGATGGCGCCGGCGCGGGATCATATCCGCATTCTGGCGAGCCATCAGGATCAGGTGGCGTTGCTGCCACCCGGAGCAACCCGGCTGGCGGGCAACGATTTTTGTCCCAACTTCATGTTCTTGCAGGGGGACAACATAGTGGCCATTCAGGGGCACCCCGAGTTCTCGGTGGAGTACAACCGGGCGCTGATCGAACGGCGCCGTGGCCTGCTGCCCGACGAGCGTTACCAGAGCAGCCTCTCCTCGCTGGAGGGAGAGGTGGATTCGACCACCATGATGCAGTGGTTGCTGCAGTTTTTGGGGATCCTGCCGCTGCGGGCCGGCGCAGCCTGAGCCCGGTTTGTCAGCGACCCCCTTCGGGTGCTAGATTTTGTAGCAAAATGAAGGATCAAGCGCTGCGATGTCGGGATCGGATGATACACTGGCCGCCCTTTGTGGCGGCCTGTTTGTCTGGCGTGATCGCCGCACCAGCTTGAGAGGGTGAAGCCTTGAAACTACAGCAATTGAAGTACTTGATCGCGATCCGGGACCACAACCTCAACGTCTCGGTGGCATCCGATGCGCTCTATACCAGCCAGCCCGGGGTCAGCAAGCAGATCGGCCTGCTGGAGAGCGAGTTGGGAGTGCGGATCTTCGAGCGCCGTGGCAAGCATCTGCATCGCATCACCCCGGTGGGTGAGGAGATCATCAAGTGTGCCGAGGCGATGCTCAACATCGAGAGCAAGATCAAGGCGATCTCCCGCGAGTATCTGGATCCGACCGTGGGCACCCTCAATATTCACACAACTCATACCATCGCCCGCTATCTGCTGCCCAAATCGGTTACCTACTTCACCAAGAAGTACCCCAAGATCTCGTTCCACCTCCATCCGGTGATGTCGGCGAGCAAGGAGCAGATCAGCAAGGGTTACTCCGATTTTTCCATCGTTGCCCACGAGATTGGCTTCGACAAGGAGCTGATCGCGCTGCCCGCCTACCTCTGGACCCTCTCGCTGGTGGTGCCGCAGGATCACCCGCTGGCCAAGGTGAAGAAGCCGACGCTGGAGCAGCTCTGCCACTACCCGATCCTCAGTTACGAGAGCGGTGCCACCGGTCGGCAGGTGCAGGACGAGGTGTTTCAGGCGGCGGGCCTGACCCCGAGCTACTACATGACGGTAATGGATGCCGGAGTGATCAAGCGCTACGTGGAGCTGGGTTTTGGTATCGGCATCATCTCCTCGCTGGTGGCCAACGACACCGACAGCCCCGGGCTGGTCTCCATCAATCTGGAGCACCTGTTCAAGCCCTGCCCGGCCCAGATCTGCTTCAGCAAGAGCATCCTGCTGCAGAACTACATGTATGACTTCATCAGCTCCTTCTCGCCCCACCTCACCAAGGAGGTGATCCAGAGCGTGATGCAGCAACCGACACAGGCGCGCATCGACGAGCTGCTGGCCGGGGTAGAGCTGCCCATCTATTGATCCCGATCGGATTCCCGATCGCTGCCAGTTGTCTCTTCTGTCAGGCTGGGCTCTACTCGGGGTTCAGCCTGTCTCTTTTGGGCTATCTCCATCGTCCGAGGTCTCTATGTCCCGCATTCTGCTGCTTGCCAATCTCAACTGTGATCATGTGCTATCCCTCTCCGAACCGCTGGTGGCGGGGGCCCGGCTGCAATATGTGGATCAGGGGCGCAGGCTGGGGGGCGGCGCTGCCAATACCGGCATCGGGCTGGTGTGGGCAGGTCACGAGGTGACCATCGCCTCCCGCATCGGACTGGACGAGACCGGCGACTGGCTGCTGGAGCAGGCGGCCGGTTACGGGCTGGATTGCAGCCATGTGGAGCGCTTTGGCGGCGAGACCGGCGAGCTGCTGATCCTGGTGGACTCCACCGGCGAGCGCACCATACTGCGCCGCCCGCGGCGTCCCGATCTGCCCGGTGATCTGCCGCTGGAGGGGATCGACTGCCTCTACGTGAACTATCCCGGTACCGCCATCATCAGCTACATGCGCCAGATGCTCGGCAAGAGCTTCGTGGTGGCCCAGTATCCCAAGGGGGGGCAGGCACGCCGTCCCTGCCACGTGCTGGTGGCTTCCCGCTCCGATCTCGGCGAGGTGAGCGACCCCTGGCAACACGCCCGTCAGCTGGCGGGGGAGCAGCTCGAATGGCTGGTGTTGACCGAAGGCAAGGCGGGCGCGGTGGCCATCCATGGCGAGGAGCAGATCAGGGTCGCCGCCCGGCCAGTATCTGTGGTCGATACCACGGGGGCGGGGGATGCCTTCGCTGGCGGCTTGATCCACGGGCTGGCGCGAGGCATGGCGATCAAGGATGCCTTGCAGTGTGCGGTGGACTGGGGCGCGTTTGCCGTCGCCTCCGAGAGTTCCATCCCCTCGGTCGCGCTGAAAAACTGGCTGAAGCAGCCGCACTGACGCCCCGTTTATTCACTGTTCGAAGGGAGATTTCCCCTCTTGTCTGTTGGGGGCGGCGGCGAGGAATTTCGGGAAATGTAGCCGCCAGAATGGAGGCAAACGCCGGGCTAACCCGGCAAGTTTGCGATCAATCAAAGAAAGTGTCGATTTATGTGCATCTTCATCGACACCCGGTTGTGCTGCTCTTAACCTTGTCACTCCGCAACTCAGATTAAGAGACAGGCCCCCCTCTGGTGGACAGAGGCAAACCGGTTGTCTCCTGCCTCTTAGCTCAATGTTGTCGTCCTGATTCCTGGCTTGTAGTAAGAGGCAAGTGCGACCATGCAACTGACACGATTTACCGACTACGCCCTGCGTACCCTGACCTTCCTGGCGGTGCAGCCGGGGGATCGCCTGTCGACCATTACCGAAGTGGCCGATACCTTCGGCATCTCTCGCAACCACGTGGTCAAGATAGTGCACCAGCTCGGCATCAAGGGGTACATCGAGACGGTGCGTGGCAAGCATGGCGGTATCCGGCTCGGTCGCTCCGCGGTCTCCATCAACCTGCGCGATGTGGTGATGGACATGGAGCATGTGCTCTGTCCGGTCGACTGCAAGCGCGAGAACTGCCGTCTCTCCGGTGGCTGCCGCATTCAGGGCATTTTGCGCCGCGCCATGAACGCCTTCCTCGAAGTGCTGGGTGAGTACACCCTGGCCGATGCGGTGCGCGATCCGAACCGTCTCTGCCATCTGTTGGGCATCGAGCAGGAGTCCATTCTGGCGATGGCCTGATGGGCAGGAAACAAGAACAGTTAAGAAAGGGGCCTGATGGCCCCTTTTGCTTGTCAGCGATTACCCGGCTGGCGGATCAGGGTGATGGCGCCGTGCAGACAGGCGAGGCCGCAGGCACCGCAGCCATTGCAGGCATCCATATTGACGTTGATGCCATCGGCTGTGGCCTTGATTGCCTGCTGGGGGCAGGCATCTTCACAGAGCAGACAGTAGAAGCCCTGACGGGCCTGACAGCTCTCTTCAATCTGGACCCGGGTCTGCACCTGACGGCCCAGTTGCAAGTCGAGTGCTCCGGTCGGACAGGCTCTGGCGCAGCTGCCGCAATAGCTGCACTGGCCGCAGGCGAGATCGAGCACCGGGGTGCCGGCAATCGGGCTCCCCTCGTACTCCTCCTGGGTGGCCGGTTTGAGCAGACCGCGTGGGCAGGCCTTGAAACACTCGCCACAGCGGGTGCAGAGGGTGAGGTACTGGGACTCCTCGATCGCCCACGGCGGGCGCGCTTCATGGCAAACCACTGCGGGTTTGCGTGAAGCTTGCCAACCTTGTGTCAGCCAACGGAGGAAATAATGAGTCATGCCCACCCCTGATACCTATTAGGGGTTAATTTTATCGAAGTTTGCGAGGGCAGGCCAGAGAATAGCAGCCGTCAGGATCGCAAGGGCTGTTGCCCTTGTGTAAGCTAGGCGGGTCTCTTTTCCGTGGTTGAATGAAAACATATGTGGTTATTTCTCTGGCGTTCGTCCCTGCTCTATATCTTTCCCCTGCTGATGTGGGGCTACTGCCGCATCAAGGGCATCGAGTTCGTCGAGCTCGATACCGGGGTTAACAGCCACAAGTGGGTGGTGCTCGCTGCTTACCTCATCTACGTGCTGCTCTGGCTGCTGGCCAACCGCTATCTCGAACTCTTCCTGCGCCAACGGAGCCGTAAATGATCGAGCCCGGGCTCTGGGTCATCCTGCTGCCAGCCGCCCTGCTGGCAATCGGAACTGGCTGGCTTATTGGCCGGCGCAGCAGCACGGCGCAGACTCAGGCGCTGCTGCTGGCACAGGAGCGTTATCAGGCGCTGCAGGAGCGTTTTGACGAACTGCAGGATGAGCGGCAACAGGGGCAGCAGAAGCTGGATCAGCAGCAGACCCTGCTCATCAAGCTCACCGCCCGTCTCAAGGATGCGGAAGCGACCCTGCGCAGCGAGCGGCTGGCCGCCGCCGAGAAGCTGCAACTGCAACAGGAGGCGGAGCAGCGCCTCAGCCAGCAGTTCGAGAACCTTGCCAACCGGATCTTCGAGAAAAACTCCGGAAACTTCCGTGAGCTCAACCAGAACAGCCTCGATCTGCTGCTCACTCCGCTCAAGGAGCAGCTGGAGGGCTTCCGCCGTCAGGTGGGGGAAACCCATGCGCAGGAGACGGCCCAGCGCCACAGCCTCAAGTTCGAGCTGGAGCGCCTCGCCGAGCTCAATGCCCGCATGACCGAAGAGGCCGCGGCGCTGACCCGCGCCCTCAAGGGCGACAGCAAGCAGCAGGGCAACTGGGGTGAAGTGGTGCTGGCGCGGATCCTCAGCGAGTGCGGCCTGCGCGAGGGCCACGAGTACCACACCCAGGTCAATATCGAGGTGGAGAAGGGCAAGCGCTACCAGCCCGACGTGATCGTCCACCTGCCACAAGAGAAAGACATCATCATCGACGCCAAGGTGTCGCTGACCGCCTACGAGCGCTGGTACAACGCCGGGGACGAGCTGGAGAAGGCGGTGGCGCTCAAGGAACACGTCGCCTCGGTGCGCAACCATATCCGCGAGCTGGGTCGCAAGGATTACCAGCAGTTGCCCGGGGTGCGTACCCTCGACTATGTGCTGATGTTCGTGGCGGTGGAGCCCGCCTTCCTCACCGCGATGGAGGCCGATCCCTCGCTGGTGCGTTATGGTCTCGACAACAATATCCTGCTGGTGAGCCCCACCAACCTGATGGTGGCGCTGCGCACCATCGAGAACCTGTGGCGCTACGAGCGGCAGAACCAGAATGCCCGCCAGATTGCCGAACGGGCCGGTCGCCTCTACGAAAAGCTGCGGCTGTTTGTCGAGGAGATGCAGCAGATGGGAGGCAGCCTGCACAAGGCGCAGGAGAGCTACGACAAGGCGATGGGACGGCTGGTCAACGGCCGTGGCAACCTGATCGCTCAGGTCGAGCGTTTCCGCGAGCTGGGGGTGGAGGTGACCAAGAGTCTGCCAGAACCTTTGGTAGAGCGAGCGCTGGAGCGCGACAAGGAGCGGGAGTAGTTTTTCCCCTTACAGCCATCAGCAAAAGGCCCAAACCCGGTTTGGGCCTTTTGCTATCTGTCAGCTCGCCTCGTGCTGACCCATCGTCAGAAATCCGCAAAGCAAACGGCCCACCGAAGTGGGCCGTTGTTATTTGCACTGCCGGTGTTAATCAGCGGCTGGCGGCGCGGGCGCTCAGTTCGGCCTTCTCGCTATCGCTCAGGAAGGCCAGGGTCAGGCCGTTCTGCTGGGCGGTGCGGATTTCGCTGGCGGTCATGCCGGCGGCTGGGGCGGCCACTTCATATTCGTGGGGCAGGTCGATCCCTTCCACCGCCGGGTCGTCGGTGTTGAGGCAAGCCAGCACGCCGGCAGCCAGGAACTGGCGGATCGGGTGTTCTGTCAGGCTCGCCACCGTGGTGGTCTGGACGTTGGAGGTGAGGCAGGATTCGATGCCGATGCGGTGCTCGGCCAGATAGGCCATCAGGGCCGGATCCTGAATCGCTTTGACACCGTGGCCGATACGCTCGGCACCCAGCTCGCGAATGGCCTGCCACATGCTCTCGGGGCCAGCCGCCTCACCGGCGTGCACGGTGACGCGCATGCCTGCATCGCGCACCTTGCGGAAGTGGTCGACAAAGAGTTCACCCGGGAAGCCCAGCTCGTCACCGGCCAGATCGATGGCGACCAGCTTGTCGCGGTGGGCCAGACAGGCTGCCAGCTCCTGATTGCACTGCTCGGTGCCGAAGGTGCGGCTCATGATGCCGATCAGATTGGTCTTGATGCCGAAGTCACGGCTGCCCGCGGCCACGCCGTCGATGATGGCTTCCACCACGCCTTGCGGGTGCAGCTTGTGGGTCATCGCCATATAGGCCGGGCTGAAGCGCAGCTCGGCATAGTCGATACCGGCGCGCAGCAGGTCTTCCACGTTTTCGTAGGCAACCCGGCGGCAGGCGTCGTAGTCGGCCAGCACGGCAACACCCCAGTCCAGCTTCTTCAGGAAGGCAACCAGGCTCGGCTCGTTCTCGACGATCTGTACGTGAGGGCGCAGTGCCTCCAGCTCGAAGGCGGGCAGCTGAATATTGTGTTGGCGACCCAGCTCGAGGATGGTCTGCGGACGGATGTTGCCGTCCAGATGGCGGTGCAGGTCGGTCAGGGGGAGAGATCTGTCAATCATGATGGCGCCTTCTTCGAGTCGGGTTTGAAAGCCTGCCATTCTAGGCGGGGCTTTCAAAAAAGATACCCCGTTTGCTGGCAAACAGGGTCTTATTGGTCGGTGATTTATCAAGGCGTGATGGGAATCGTTTTTCCCCGGGACTCAGGAGAGATCGAGTTCCTTCAGCTTGCGGGTCAGGGTGTTGCGACCCCAGCCAAGCAGGCGCGCCGCCTCCTGCTTGTGGCCGTGGGTGTGCTCCAGCGCCGTCTCCAGCATGATCCGCTCGAACTGCGGCATGGCATCGGCTAGGATGTCGGTCTCTCCCAGCGCCAGCTTGCTGGCCACCCACTCCTGCAACTGTTGCTGCCAGCAACCGGGCAATGCCGGTTGGCCGGGCTCGGCGTTGTGGGTGATGGGGGTAAGCAGCTCGGGGGGAAGATCGCTCACCAGCACCTCCTGCCCGGAGGCCATCACGGTGAGCCAGCGGCAGACGTTTTCCAGCTGGCGCACGTTACCCGGCCAGGGCAGGCGGCTGATATAGGCCTGGGTGTCAGGGTGCAGGCTCTTGGCCTCCACGTTCAGCTCCTTGGCGGCGCGCAACAGGAAGTGACGGGCCAGCTGGGGAATATCCTCACGCCGCTCCTTGAGGGCAGGAATATGGATGCGAATGACGTTGAGGCGGTGGAACAGATCCTCGCGAAACTCGCCATCGGCGACCCGTTTCTCCAGATTCTGGTGGGTGGCGGCGATGATCCGTACATCCACCTGCACCGGCTGGTGGCCACCGACCCGGTAGAACTGGCCATCGGCCAAGACCCGCAGCAGCCGGGTTTGCACATCCAGCGGCATATCGCCGATCTCGTCGAGAAACAGGGTGCCGCCGTCGGCCTGCTCGAAGCGGCCGTGGCGGATGTTGTTGGCGCCGGTGAAAGCCCCCTTCTCGTGACCGAACAGCTCGGATTCGATGAGATCTTTCGGGATAGCCGCCATGTTGAGGGCGATAAAGTTTTTGTGGGCGCGCGGGCTGTGCTTGTGCAGGGCATGGGCGACCAGCTCCTTGCCGGTGCCGCTCTGGCCGTTGATTAGCACCGAGATGCTGGAACGCGACAGGCGGCCGATGGCGCGGAATACTTCCTGCATCGCCGGCGCTTCACCGATGATTTCGGGAGTGGCGGTGGCTTCTTGCTGACGAGATTTGCGCTTGGTGCGCTGCTCTTTGAGGTGATTCTCGGCGCGGCGCACCAGGGTCACTGCTTCGTCGATGTCGAACGGTTTGGGCAGGTACTCGAAGGCGCCGCGCTGGTAGGCGTTGACCGCGCTGTCGAGATCCGAGTGGGCGGTCATGATGATGATGGGCAGATCGGCCTGACGGCGGTGGATCTGCTCCAGCAGGCTCAGGCCGTCGATGCCGGGCATCCGGATATCGGAGAGGATCACATCGGGTGAGCGCAGCTCAAGGGCGTGCAGCAGGGCTTCACCATCGGCAAAGCTCTCGCAGTTGAAGCCTTCGCTGCCGAGGGTGCGCTCCAGCACCCAGCGGATAGAGCTGTCATCGTCGACGATCCACACTTTGGCTGTCATGGTGTTCCCTTACTTGCGAAGCGGTAGAAAAATGGTGAATTCGGTGTGGCCCGGCCAGCTGATGCAGTCGATTTTCCCCTTGTGCTGGTCGATCAGGTTCTGGGCGATGGAGAGGCCAAGCCCGGTGCCGCCCTCTTTGCCGGTGATCATGGGATAGAACAGGGTGTCGCGGATGGCGTCCGGAATACCGGGGCCGTTGTCGATGATCTTGATCTCCGCCGCCAACCGGTAACGCTGACCGTGGATGGTGATCTGGAACGCGGTGCGGGTCTTGATGCGGATAAGCCCGGTTTGATCGCCCAGCGCTTCGGCGGCGTTGCGCACTATGTTAAGAAACGCCTGCTGCAGCTGATCCGGCTCCATCTCGAATTCGGGTATGCTGGGATCGTAATCCCGCTCGATGCGCACCGTCGGTGGCAGCTCCAGCTCCACCAGTCGGCGTACCTGCTCCAGCACCGAGTGGACATTGTGCATCTGGTGACGGCCGGGGCGCTGGGGGCCGAGCAGCCGATCGACCAGGACCCGCAGCCGATCGGCCTGTTCGATGATGATGCCGGTATATTCGCGCAGGGCCGGGTCGGGCAGCTCCTTTTGCAGCAACTGGGCCGCGCCGCGCAGGCCGCCGAGGGGATTCTTGATTTCGTGGGCGAGACCGCGCACCAGCTCTTTGGCTGCCTGCTGCTGGGCATGCTGCTGCTGCTCCTGACTGATCTTTTTCTGCTGGTCGATCTTGCGCAGCTCCACGACCAGCAGGCGCTGCTCGTGGTCGGCCATGGGAGTAGCACTCAGCTCTACCAACCGCGGTTCTCCCTCTACCACCAGAGTCACTTCGCTATCGGTAAAGCCCTGCCCTGAAACGAGGCACTGTTTCAGTCGTTGCAGGTCGAGGGAGATATGTTCCAGCAGATGGGGCAGTTCGATGCCGATCAGCCGCCGTTCACTGAGAGAGAGCAGCTGCTCGGCGGCGGGATTGACGAACTGGATGCAGAGCCGTTGATCCATCAGGATCACGGCGGTCAGCAAATTATCCAAGAGTGTTTTGGCGTTGTCCGAGCGGGTTGGCACAGGTTTCTCCCTAAAACGGTGCTGCGCACCTGCAATGCACCGATATGGTGCATTGAGTTTACCCGCATCGGTGCGCTATATCACCCCTGGTTGGCTTTGGGGGTGGGTTTGGGAGCCGGATCCACGCTTGCTCTATGCAGGTAAAAGGTGACTGGAGTCGATTTAGCAAGGATCGTACCGTCTTTGGCGAGCAGTTCGAGCTGGGCCTCGTGGGCGCCGCGATCGACGTTTTCGACCCGGATCGAGAGGCTGTTGCTGACAAGGGGAGCCGCTTTGCCATCCAGGGTCAGCCGCACATCATACTGGGTGGGTGGTTTGGGGCTGATCTGGCCCTGAAAGACGATATTGCCGGTGTTGTCGCGCAGGGTGCTGCCCTGTTCCGGTGAAAGCAGGGCGATGACCAGCTTGGCTGCCTCTTTCTTCTTGCTGGCATCGACACCGGTCAGGGAGTTGAAGTTCTCCACCTGTACCGAACGGGGGGCTCCGCTTAAGAAGGGGGCCGTGCGCAGATCGACTTCCTTTACCTTCTTGCCGGGAGGTGGTGCATCCGTGTAGTGGGTGACGCCATTGCCATCGACCCAGGAGTAGACCTTGGCTGCATGCGTACCAAACGAGGTCAGCAACAGGAGGGCGACAAGCCCGATGCCATACTTGTTGTTCATCCATCTCTCCTTGACGGTATCTTGCTTAATCCTATCAGAGAAAAAACCCGCCAGATGGCGGGTTTTGTCACGATTGGGCAAGCTGGTCCGATTAACCGGACAGCTGTTTCCGGCTTAGACGGAGTAGTACAGCTCGAACTCCAGCGGGTGTGGGGTCATACGCACACGGTCAACATCCTGCTGTTTCAGTTCCAGGTAGGAGTTGATGAAGTCATCGCTGAACACGCCGCCACGGGTCAGGAACTCGCGGTCTGCATCCAGAGCGGCCAGTGCTTCGTCCAGAGAACCGGCAACGGTCGGTACTTCTGCAGCCTCTTCCGGCGGCAGGTCGTACAGGTTCTTGTCCATGGCATCGCCCGGATGGATCTTGTTGATGATACCGTCCAGACCGGCCATCAGCTGAGCTGCGAAGGCCAGGTACGGGTTGGCTGCCGGATCCGGGAAGCGCACTTCGATACGACGGGCTTTCGGGCTCGGAACCACCGGGATACGGATGGAGGCAGAGCGGTTGCGGGCAGAGTAGGCCAGCATGACCGGTGCTTCATAACCCGGAACCAGACGCTTGTAGGAGTTGGTGGTCGGGTTGGCGAAGGCGTTGATGGCCTTGGCGTGCTTGATGATACCGCCGATGTAGTGCAGCGCCATCTCGGACAGACCACCATACAGGTCGCCGGCGAACAGGTTGACGCCGTTCTTGGCCAGAGACTGGTGGCAGTGCATACCGGAGCCGTTGTCACCGAACATGGGTTTCGGCATGAAGGTCACAGTCTTGTTGTAGGCGTGGGCCACGTTGTGGATCACGTACTTCAGCACCTGCACTTCGTCCGCTTTCAGGGTCAGAGTATTGAAGCGGGTCGCGATCTCGTTCTGACCGGCAGTCGCCACTTCGTGGTGGTGAGCTTCAACAACCTGGCCCATCTCTTCCAGCACCAGACACATGGCGGCACGGATGTCCTGGGAGGAGTCAACCGGCGCAACCGGGAAGTAACCGCCTTTCACGAACGGACGGTGGCCCTTGTTGCCATGCTCATAGGCAGTACCGGAGTTCCATGCAGCTTCTTCGGATTCGATCTTCACGAAGCTGTGGCCCATGGTGTTGGAGAAGGTGATGTTGTCGAACATGAAGAATTCCGGCTCCGGCCCGAACAGCACGGTGTCAGCGATGCCGCTGGACTTCAGGAAATCTTCGGCGCGCTTGGCGATGGAGCGCGGGTCGCGGTCGTAGCCCTGCATGGTGGCAGGCTCCAGCACGTCACACACGATGTTCAGAGTGGTCTCTTCGGTGAAGGGATCCAGCTTGGCGGAGGCGGCATCCGGCATCAGTACCATGTCGGATTCGTTGATGCCTTTCCAGCCACCGATGGAGGAGCCGTCGAACATCTTGCCGTCTTCGAAGAAATCTTCATCAACCTGATGGGCAGGGATGGATACGTGCTGCTCTTTGCCCTTGGTGTCGGTAAAGCGCAGATCAACAAACTTGACTTCGTGTTCCTGGATCAGGGCCAAAACGTTCTGGACTGACATGCTAAATAACCTCCGGTGTTAAAACTCTCTGGGTGAATGCGTCGTCGTATTCACATAAGCCAGTATCGTGCCAAGTTTGTGACAGCCTGATTTCAGGGCAATCCCGTCTCGGTGGTTCCCCAAAAGCAGGCAATCTCGACTGGTGTTGCATCAAAATAGTGCGACCGCGGATCGTTTTGGTGCACTGAAATAGTGCGCAAGATGCGGTCGCACCCCATATAAGCAGGGTTTACAGACGAGGTCTATGATCCAGATCCGTTGTCATGCGCGAATGTACTGCAATTCTGCTAGGCAGATCACAAAGGCAAGAGTACAATTAGCGCCCAATTTTACCCGGTGATTGAGGCGAGAATGTTAGAGAATTTACGCAATATTGCGATTATTGCGCACGTTGACCACGGCAAAACGACGCTGGTGGACAAACTGCTGCAGCAGTCCGGTACCCTGGACCGCTCCACGGAAGGCCAGGAACGGATCATGGACTCCAATGATCTGGAACGGGAACGTGGCATCACCATTCTCGCCAAGAACACTGCGATCCGCTGGAATGACTACCGCATCAACATCGTTGATACCCCGGGTCACGCCGACTTCGGTGGTGAAGTTGAGCGCGTACTGTCCATGGTTGACTCCGTGCTGCTGCTGGTTGACGCCGTTGACGGCCCGATGCCGCAAACCCGTTTCGTGACCCAGAAAGCGTTCGCTCAGGGTCTGAAGCCGATCGTGGTCATCAACAAGGTTGACCGTCCGGGTGCTCGTCCTGACTGGGTAATGGATCAGGTATTTGACCTGTTCGACAACCTGGGCGCGACTGACGAACAGCTGGACTTCAAAGTGGTTTACGCCTCTGCACTGAACGGTTGGGCCACCATGGATCAGGACGTCGAGTCCGAGAACATGGAGCCGCTGTTCCAGGCTATCGTCGACAACGTGGAAGCCCCGAAAGCTGACACCGAAGGCGCGTTCCAGATGCAAATCTCCCAGCTGGACTACAACTCCTACGTGGGCGTTATCGGTATCGGCCGCATCACCCGTGGTCGCGTCAAGACCAACCAGCAGGTCACCATCGTTGGTGCCGACGGCAAGACCCGCAACGGTAAAGTCGGTCAGGTGCTGGGCTATCTGGGCCTGTCCCGTACTGAAGTCGCCGATGCGCAAGCTGGCGACATCATCGCCATCACCGGTCTGGGCGAGCTGAAGATCTCCGACACCATCTGCGACAACGGTGCTGTTGAAGCCCTGCCGCCGCTCTCCGTTGACGAGCCGACCGTGAACATGACCTTCCAGGTCAACACCTCACCGTTCGCCGGTAAAGAGGGCAAGTTCGTGACCTCCCGCAACATTCTGGAGCGTCTGAACCAGGAGCTGGTCCACAACGTGGCCCTGCGCGTGGAAGAGACTGATGATCCGGACAAGTTCCGCGTATCCGGTCGTGGTGAACTGCACCTCTCCATCCTGATCGAAAACATGCGTCGCGAAGGTTACGAGCTGGCGGTATCCCGTCCGGAAGTAATCCTGCGTACCGTTGACGGCGAACTGCAAGAACCGTTCGAAACCGTAACTGTGGACGTGGAAGAAGCGCACCAGGGTTCCGTGATGGAGCAGCTGGGTCTGCGTAAGGGCGAAATGACCAACATGACCCCGGATGGCAAGGGTCGTGTCCGCCTGGACTTCATG
Organism: Aeromonas sp. SER; assembly: GCF_038739615.1. Lineage (NCBI taxonomy): Bacteria > Pseudomonadati > Pseudomonadota > Gammaproteobacteria > Aeromonadales > Aeromonadaceae > Aeromonas > Aeromonas sp. SER. The sequence goes on from NZ_JBCGFC010000010.1 coordinate 70,818, forward strand.
ATCCCGAGCCGTGGCCTGATCGGCTTCCAGACCGAGTTCATGACCATGACCTCCGGTACCGGTCTGCTGTACCACACCTTCGACCACTACGGTCCGCACAAGGGTGGCAGCATCGGTGAGCGTCAGAACGGCGTGCTGATCTCCAACGCTACCGGTAAGGCACTGACTTACGCCCTGTTCGGTCTGCAAGACCGCGGTCGTCTGTTCATCGGTCACGCGACCGAAGTGTACGAAGGCCAGGTGATCGGTATCCACTCCCGTTCCAACGACCTGACTGTTAACTGCCTGAAAGGCAAGCAGCTGACCAACATGCGTGCCTCCGGTACCGACGAAGCTCAGGTTCTGACTCCGCCAATCCGCATGACTCTGGAACAGGCTCTCGAGTTCATCGACAACGATGAACTGGTAGAAGTGACTCCGAAGAGCATCCGCATCCGTAAGAAGCTGCTGACCGAGCTGGATCGCAAGCGCTCTGGCCGTGGTTAATCCCATGTGCTGAGTCTCGGTAGCCCTCGCGGTTGCTGACGATTCGCTGATAGAAAGGCCCAAACCTCAGGTTTGGGCCTTTTTTTATCTGCGTTGGGCTGGGCTGAACGGTTGCACCTTGCCTTGTGGATAAGCGCTGCTGCGGAGCGTGGCAGGCTCTCAATGGGCGTTTGGCTTGCTATGGCTCGATGCAGAGGGCGTGTTCTGGAGGCAGGGCTCTGCAGATCGGAAGATGGCCTTACCGGGCCTGCTGGCAGGGGCGGGCTCTTATGGGTGAGCCAAAGCAATCGCTATAAATTTAATTTATGGATTTTGTCTTAATGACCCAGCTTTACCTTATGTGAGCAAAGTGGGCTGCCTGAAGCACTCTGTGGCTCATGCCAAGCCGTTACAGGGCGGTGCCCGATCCGGGGGCATAAAAAACGACGCCCTCCACCGGTTGTTATCCATCGGTGGAGGGCGTCGTTACTTGCGCGTTACTGGCGCCAGAACGAGGGGAAGAAGAGTACGGCGACCGTCAGGATCTCCAGTCGTCCCAGCAGCATGCCGAACGACAGCAGCCACTTGGCCGAGTCGGGCAGGCTGGCAAAGTTGGTGCTGGGGCCCACCACCGGCCCCATCCCCGGCCCCACGTTGGCAACCGCGGTGATGGAGCTGGAGATGGAGGTGAGGGGGTCGAGCCCGATGGCGGCCAGCAGCGCCGCGATCACCAGAATGATGGCGAAGTAGGCCAGCACGAAGGAGATCATCGAGCGGATGATGGCGTCGTTGACCGTCCGGCCGTTGTACTTCTGGGGAAATACGCCGGAGGGGTGCATCAGCTGGCGCATCTGCTTCTTGAACAGGGCAAAGGCCACCTGTACCCGGAAGATCTTGAGGCCGCCCGCAGTCGAGCCCGAGCAGGCGCCAAGCGCCAGCAGCACGATGAAGGTGATGCTGGCGAGCGGCCCCCAGGTACCGAAGTCACCGAGACCGTAACCTGTGGTGGTGAGCACCGAAACGATGTTGAAGCAGCTGATGCGCAGGGCATCCCAGAAGTCGAACAGGTTCCGCTCCCACAGGTAGAAGGTCATGATGGCGGTGACCCAGACCACCAGCCAGAAGAAGCCGCGTACTTGGGCATCCTTGAACAGGCTGTAATCCCGGTGGTTGAGGCTCTGCACGTAAAGCAGGAAGGGCAGGCCACCGAGGAACATGAACAGGGTGCCAATCCAGTGTGCCGAGTTGGAGAAGTGGGACATGGATTGATCGGAGGTGGAGTAGCCGCCGGTACTGAGGGTGGTCATCGAGTGGTTGATCGCCTCGAACAGCGTCATGCCGCTGGCCCAGTAGGCCATCATGCAGAGCATGGAGAGCACCAGATAGACCAGCACTATGTTGTTGGCCACCGTCTTGGCCCGTGGCGCACTTTTATCCGACCAGTCCGAGCTCTCGGTCTGGAACAGCTTCATGCCGCCGACGTTGAGGTAGGGCAGCACAGCTACCGCCATCACGATAAAGCCGACCCCGCCCAGCCACTGCAGGATGGAGCGCCACAGCAGGATGCTGTGGGCCATGTTGTCGAGGCCGGAGAGCACGGTAGAGCCGGTGGTGGTCACCCCCGACATGGTCTCGAAGTAGGCATCGGTAAAGTTGATGTGGGTGATGAAGACAAAGGGCAGCGCCCCGAAGATACAGGCCACCACCCAGACCGAGGTGGTGAGCAGGAACATCTCCCGCACCCCCAGATGAAACTCTGCCTTGCGCCCGTAATGGAGGCAGAGCAGGGCGGCGCCGTGGGTGATGAGCACCGATTTGAGGAACTCGACGAACCCCTCGGAGCCGGTCAGCAGGGCCAGCAGGGTCGGCAGCCACATGAAGAGCGCCAGCTTGGAGAGCACCAGCCCGAGAGTAAAGATGATGGGACGCAGCTTGATCATGTTCGATAACCTGGTCGGTGATTGAAAAAAGACCCGGAGCATCCCCTTGGTGGGGCTGAGCCGGGTCTGGCGTGACAGTGAGCGGCCATGGGCCCGTTACAGGAAGAAGGGGCTGGGCTGGAACAGCCGTTCCACTTCCGGGATGTACTTCTTGTCCACCAGGAACATGACCACGTGGTCATCCTGCTGGATCCTGGTGCGATCGTGAGCGATAAGCACCTCATCCCCGCGCACCACGGCACCTATGGTGGTGCCCGGCGGCAGCTTGAGTTCACCCACCGTCTTGCCGACCACCTTGGAGGTGTTCTCGTCACCGTGGGCGATCGCCTCAATTGCCTCGGCAGCACCGCGGCGCAGACTGTAGACGTTGGCGATATCGGCCCGGCGCACGTGGGTCAGCAGCGCCGAGATGGTGGCCTGCTGCGGCGAGATGGCGATATCGATGGAACCGCCCTGCACCAGGTCGACGTAGGCGCCGCGCTGGATCAGCACCATGGTCTTCTTGGCCCCCATCTTCTTGGCAAGCAGCGCCGACATGATGTTGGCCTCATCCTCGTTGGTGACGGCGATGAAGACGTCGATCTGGTCGATGTGCTCCTCGGCCAGCAGCTCCTGATCAGCCGCATCGCCGCAGAAGACGATGGTGTTCTCCAGCAGTTCGGAGAGCTGCTCCGCCCGCTTCTGGTTGCGCTCGATAAGCTTGACGCTGTAACGCTTCTCCAGCTGACGGGCGAGACCGGCGCCGATGTTGCCACCGCCGACGATCATGATACGGCGGTAGGGGCTCTCGAGGCGCTGCAGCTCCGACATCACGGCGCGGATATGGCCCGCGGCGGCGACGAAGAACACCTCGTCATCCGCTTCGATGATGGTGGTGCCTTGCGGGCGGATCGGGCGGCCCTGACGGAAGATGGCTGCTACCCGGGTCTCGATGTTGGGCATGTGCTCGCGCAGGGTGGAGAGGGCATTGCCCACCAGCGGGCCGCCGTAGTAGGCCTTGACCGCCACCAGACCGACGCGGCCACCTGCGAAATCAACCACTTGCAGGGCGCCCGGATACTCGATCAAACGACGTACATAGTCGGTCACCAGCTGCTCCGGCGCGATCAGGTGATCCACCGGCACCGATTCCGGCAGGAACAGGCGATCCCGCTCGGTCAGATAGGCGGGCGAACGGATCCGCGCCACCTTGTTCGGGGTGTTGAACAGGGAGTAGGCGACCTGACAGGCGATCATGTTGGTCTCGTCACTGTTGGTGACGGCGACCAGCATGTCGGCATCCTGAGCGCCCGCTTCGCGCAGCACCTTGGGGTGAGCGCCATGGCCGTTGACCACCCGCAGGTCAAACTTGTCCTGCAGTTCGCGCAGGCGCTCGCTGTCGGTATCGACGATGGTGATGTCGTTGTTCTCTCCGGCCAGGTTTTCGGCCAGAGTGCCGCCGACCTGGCCGGCTCCCAAAATGATGATTTTCATAGGGAACGTCTACTCACGTTGAGGCAGTAAAGGGGCATGCCGCCAGCATAGCGATTGCCCCGGAAGAAGCATGTCAGCGTCACAGCTTGACCAGCTTGGCGTAGTAGAAGCCATCCATCTCGGCTTCACCCGGCAGGAACTGGCGACCCGGGCAATCCGGGGTGTCCTGTTCGTGCAACGGTACCAATTTGGCATCTTTGGTCGCGGCAAGGAAGGCGCGGATCTGTTCGCGGTTCTCTTCCGGCAGGACGGAGCAGGTGGCGTAGAGCAGGGTGCCGCCGCTCTTCAGCTTACCCCAGAGGGCGTTCAGAATGCGGCGTTGCAGCTCGGCCAGCTCGCGAATGTCCTGATCACGGCGCAGCCACTTGATGTCGGGGTGGCGACGGATAACGCCGGTGGCGGAGCAGGGGGCATCCAGCAGGATGCGGTCGAACTGGCCCTCCGGCCACCACTGTTCCGGTGCCGCGGCATCGCCGTGGATCACTTTGGCGGTCAGGCCGATGCGATCCAGGTTCTCCTGCACCCGCTTGAGGCGGTTCTCGTCGGCATCGACGGCGACCACGCCGGCCAGCTTGGGTTGACGCTCCAGCAGGTGGGCTGTCTTGCCGCCGGGGGCGGCGCAGGCATCCAGCACCCACTCGCCCGGTTGTGGATCGAGCAGGGCGGCAGCCTGTTGTGCTGCGCCATCCTGTACCGAGCAGTCGCCGACCTCGAAGCCGGGCAGCTTGGTCACGTCGCAGGGACGCTCCAGCAGGATGCAATCCTCGCCCTCTTCACCGGCCACCGCATTGATGCCGGCTTCGGCCATGCGGGCCAGCATCTGCTCGCGGCTCTGGCGCTGGCTGTTGTTGCGGATCCACATGGGGGGGCGCTGGTTGTTCGCCTCCATGATGAACTCCCACTCGTCGGGATAAGCCTGACGCAGGCGCTTGGTGAGCCACTCGGGGTGACCGAGGCGCACGCTCGGCACGCGGTCGATACGCAGCAGAATCACTTCGGCGCTGCGCTGGAAGTTGCGCAGCACACCGTTGATGAGGCCACGCAGGGAGGTGCCCTTGAGCAGTTTGACCGCGTTGACGGTCTCGGCCACCGCCGCGTGAGCCGGAATGCGGGTGTAGATGAGCTGGTAGAGGCCGACCAGGATGAGGTAGTGGAAGATGCGGCTCTTGTTTTTGAGCGGCTTGTCCATCATCTCGCCGACTGCTGCATCGAGGCGGGGCAGCCAGCGCAGGGTACCGTAGCAGAGTTCTTGCAGGAGGGCGCGATCGCGGGGCGCAACCTTCTCCTGGGCAGCAGGCAGAACGGCGGAGAGGGACTGGCCCTGATCCAGCACCTGTTGAATAACGAGAGCAGCCTGTGCGCGTGTTTTCATAGTGTTACCTTAGATGCGCAAGTCGGGGCCTGGGCCCCGCTTGTGTCAATTCAATCCAGTTCAATTCAATTGCGTGCCGGGTTCAAACCAGTCGCGGCGAGAGTTGAGCAGGTCCGTCACGGACATCGCCTTCTTGCCGGGCGGCTGCAGGGTCAGCAGGCGCAGTACCCCTTTGCCGGTGGCGATATCGATCCCCTGCTTGTCGGCCTTGAGCAGGGTTCCGGCGGGCTGGCCATGGTCGCTGTCGATGACGGCGGCTTGCCATACCTTGACGGTCTGGTCAGCCACTTCGAACCAGCTGATGGGCCAGGGATTGAAGGCGCGGATGCAGCGCTCGATGGCGACGGCCTCCATCGACCAGTCGATGCGGGCCTCTTCCTTGGAGAGCTTCTCGGCGTAGTTGGCCAGCGCATCGTCCTGCACTTCGGCTGTGGTATCGCCGGCGGCCATGGCGTTGATGGTGTCGACCAGCGCCTGCGGGCCCATTTCGGCCAGCTTGTCATAGAGGCTGGCGGAGGTCTCGTCGGCGGCGATGGGGCAGGTCACTTTGCGGATCATGGCGCCGGTATCCAGCCCCACATCCATCTGCATGATGGTGACGCCGGTTTCGGCATCGCCCGCCCAGATGGAGCGCTGGATCGGTGCAGCACCGCGCCAGCGCGGCAGCAGGGAGCCATGGACGTTGATGCAGCCCAGACGCGGGGTATCGAGCACCGCTTTGGGCAGGATCAGGCCATAGGCCACCACCACCATCAGGTCGGCGCCAAGGGCTGCCAGCTCGGCTTGCGCCTCTTCCTTGCGCAGGCTAGCCGGTTGATAAACCGGCAGATTATGGGCCAGCGCCAGCTCTTTGACCGGGCTGGCGGTGAGCTTCTGGCCGCGACCGGCGGGCTTGTCCGGCTGGGTATAAACGGCGACGACCTCGTGGTCGGAAGACAACAACGCCGCCAGGTGACGGGCGGCGAAGTCGGGAGTACCGGCAAAAATCAGTTTCAACTTATTCAACGGGGCAGATCCTCAGAGGGCTTTGCGATCTTCACGGGCCATCTTTTCCAGCTTCTGGCGAATGCGTTGGCGCTTGAGCGGGGACAGGTAATCCACAAACAGCTTGCCCATCAGGTGATCCATCTCGTGCTGGATGCAGATGGCGAGCAGATCGTCCGTTTCCAGTTCAAACGGCTTGCCGTGGCGATCCAGCGCGCGGATCTTGATCTGTTCGGCGCGCGGCACCAGAGCACGACTGCCGGGCACGGAGAGGCAACCCTCTTCGATGCCGGTGCTGCCACACTGGGAGATGACTTCCGGATTGATCAATACCAGAGGGTCTTCACGGTTTTCAGAGACATCGATCACTATGATGCGCTGATGAATGTCCACCTGTGTTGCAGCCAGGCCGATGCCTTCCTCTGCGTACATGGTTTCGAACATATCATCTACAATTTGCTGTAACTCGGGTGTAAAGGTCTCGACAGGGGCTGCGACGGTGCGCAAGCGCTCATCGGGAAAACGCAATACATCTAGAATGGCCATAGTTTTTTCTTTAGTTTCGTATAAATGCAGTCAATATTGGCGTAATTCTAGTCATTTACGCCGACAAAAAACAGCAACACTTTGCGCGCAGAAGTAACAGGGAGTGTTATGTATCTGAAGCGAACCATCCTGGCCTGTCTGCTGGTTGCCGCGAGCCCGACTCTGCTGGCCGACCAGTTGAGGCTTAAAGCTGGCTATCCCGAGAGCTATGTCGTGCAAAAAGGCGACACATTGTGGGATATCTCCGGCAAATATCTCTCCGAGCCCTGGCTCTGGCCCCGTCTCTGGAATATCAACCCTCAGATTGCCAATCCGCACTGGATCTACCCGGGTGATGTGCTGCAACTGAGCTGGGTCAATGGCGAACCCCGTCTTGGCAAGGCGATGCAAGGGGGCAAGCAGGTCATCCGCCTGAGCCCGAAAAACCGCTACGAGAGCAAAGCCAATCCGATTCCTACCCTTCCTATCAGCGAGATTGGCCCGTTTTTGCAGACCGACCATATCCTAGCCAACTCTCAGGAAGGAAAAAAACTGCCCTATCTGCTGGGGTCGGATGAGAAACATATCGGTATGCTGGAGGGGGATACTCTTTATGTCCAGGGGGCTTTGACCCCGGGCCAGGTGTATGGCGTGTACCATCCCGGCGCCATCTACAAGGATCGTGATACGGGCGAGCTGCTTGGGCAGGAGGCCGTGCTCACCGGTATCGTTCGAGCGGTGGCGCGCCTGGATGGTGATCGCACCGAAGTGACTCTGACTCACAACCAGAGGGAGGTGCTGCAGGGCGACAAGGTGATGCCGCTACCCGAGCAGGAGAGTATGCCTGCCGTATTCATGCCCAAGGCGGCGCCTGCCATCCAGCCGGGTTATGTCGTCGACCTGCCAAGCAAGGCGCGAGGTGGTGGCAAGTTCGACGTGGTGCTCATCAACAAGGGGCGTCGGGATCTGCTGTCGGCGGGCGATGTGCTCGATATTCGCCGTCCCGGTGCAGCGCTGGTCACCAAGAACGGTACTGTCCAGTACAAAGAGCTCTCGTCGGTCTACAACAAGGTGTTTTACAGCAGCAACAAAAAGGCGCCACTGCCTTCCGAAGCGATTGCCCGGGTCATGCTGTTCAAGGTGTATGACAAGCTGAGTTACGGCCTCATCATGCAGAGCACGGACATGGTGAGTACTGGTTATCAGGTAACTCACTTCTGACCGTGCACTATCCTGACGATCGCCTTGCCCTCTGGCTTTCGCTGGATGCTGTCACCGGGATTGGCCCGGTGACGGCATCCCGTCTGCTGGAGCGGGTTGGCGGCGATATTCAGCAGCTGTTTCAGTGTGACGAAACGCAGTTGCACCAGATGGGGCTGTCGCCAGAGCGGATCCGCCAGTTGCGCTGGCCATCACCTGTTGTCGAGCAGAGCCTGATGTGGGCTACCCAGCCCTGCAATGCACTACTCCCGCAGGATCATCCCGCTTACCCTGCCTTGCTCAGGGAGATCCCCGCCGCCCCCTTGCTACTCTACTGCCGTGGCGAGCTTTCTGCTTTGTCTCTTCCACAGCTGGCGATGGTGGGGACCCGCCATCCAACCTATGCCGGCAAGGATAATGCGGCCCGTCTTTGTAGCGAGCTGGTTGGCTGTGGCTTGGCAATTACCTCAGGTCTTGCGCTTGGCATCGATGGTGTCTGCCATCAGCAGGCCCTGACCGCCGGAGGCATGACCCTGGCGGTGTTGGGGTCAGGGCTGGGTCAGCTCTATCCCAAACGTCATCAAGCGCTGGCTGCGGCGATACTCGAGCGGGGCGGCGTATTGATTTCCGAGCTGGCACCGGACAGAGGGCCGCAGGCTGAACATTTTCCCCGCCGCAACCGTATCATCAGTGGCTTATCCCTTGGCACTCTGGTGGTTGAGGCTACCGAGCAGAGTGGTTCACTCATTACGGCGCGCTATGCGCTTGAGCAGGGCCGCGAGGTATTTGCGGTGCCCGGAGCGCCGCAAAACGGGCAGGCAACCGGGTGCAATAAATTAATTCAGCAGGGGGCCAAACTTGTGTTGAGTGCGGCCGATATAGTGGAAGAGCTGCCCGAATGGGCAGTGCGGTTGCCGGAACCGGTCGTATCATCTGAGCAATCGCATAATAGCGAATTGCCTTATGCAGATTTGTTGGATAACGTAGATTACGAGACCACAAGTGTGGATACCGTCGCCGAGCGGGCCCAGCTTCCTGTCGAAGTGGTATTAGGCAGGTTGGTAGAGCTGGAGCTGGCCGGAGCAGTCACGGCGGTCGCCGGTGGATACGTCAGAGCGAGGAGGGTGAATCATGTTTGATGTATTGATGTACCTTTTCGAGACCTACATCCACAGCGATGCAGATGTGATGGTCGAGCAGAATGAACTCACCGACGAGCTGAGCCGTGCCGGCTTTGACAAGGAAGAGATCGACAAGGCGCTGACCTGGCTGGAGCGGCTGGCCAATCTGCATGACAGCGAGCGGGAGGTCTATGTAGCCGCCAGTGCGCAAGGCTCCATGCGTATCTATGCTCCGCAAGAGCTGGCTCGTCTCAGCACCGAGTGCCGCGGTTTCCTGCTGTTTTTGGAACAAGCCCAGGTACTTAACGCCGAGACTCGCGAGATCTGCATCGAGCGCCTGCTGGAGCTGGATAAGCCGGACATCGAGCTGGATGACCTCAAGTGGGTCGTCATGATGGTGTTATTCAACGTGCCGGGCAGTGAAAATGCCTACCAGCAGATGGAAGAGCTGGTGTTTGACGAGTCAGACGGCGTCATTCACTGACAGTCCGGTGCCGCGCTGGTAGAATTCAGGCCATCTGGATTTCAAGGCGCGGCCCATGTCAAAAATCGATCATCACCTCTTTTCAGCCCACGAACATGCCTTCGAGCGCGAGCCGTGCCCGCAGTGCGGGGCCGAGCTGGTGATCCGTCAGGGCAAGCATGGCCCCTTTCTCGGTTGTTCTGCCTACCCCGCCTGTGACTATATTCGTTCTCTGACGCCATCCGGCCGCGATATCGAGAAGGTGCTCGAGGGCTCTGCCTGTCCTGAATGCGGTCAGCCACTGGCGATCAAGAAGGGGCGTTATGGTCTGTTTGTGGGCTGTACTCACTATCCGGCCTGCCAGCATATCGAATCCCTGCAGGAGAGCGACGATACACAGATCCTCTGCCCCGAGTGTGGCAAGGGCCATCTGGTGAGCCGCACCTCCCGCTACGGCAAGCAGTTTTACTCCTGCGACGGCTATCCACACTGCAAATATGTGGTGAATGACAAGCCGGTTCCCATGCCTTGCCCGCAGTGTGGCTGGGGCATCATGGTGGAGAAAAAGGTGCGGGGAACACTGCGCTGGGTCTGTCCGCAAAAGAAATGCGGCCATCAAAGTGAGCGGGTATAATCGCGCCGCCATAACGGAACTAAAACGTTTTCGGCGAACTTCAACCCCCCACTTGGAGTAAGGAAATTCCCACCATGAAGAAACCCTTTGTTGCCGTACTGATGGGCTCTGACTCTGATTTCCCCGTGATGCAAGCCACCCTTGAAGTGCTCAAGTCGTTTGATATCACAGTGGAAGTCAAAGTGACTTCAGCCCACCGGACCCCGGCTGCGACCCACCAGTATGTGACCGATGCCGAGGCCCGTGGCTGCAAGGTATTTATCTGTGCTGCCGGTCTGGCTGCCCATCTGGCAGGGGCAGTTGCAGGTATCACCACGCGTCCCGTGATCGGGGTGCCCATCGATGGTGGTCCGCTGAAAGGGCTGGATGCGCTGCTCTCAACCGTACAGATGCCGGGCGGCGTACCGGTAGCGACGGTTGCCATCGGCAAGGCGGGAGCCAAGAATGCCGGTTATCTGGCAGCCCAGCTGCTGGCTGTCGCTGACGACGAGCTGGCCGCAAGAGTGCGTGCCGAACGCCAGAAGAGCGCCGAAGAGGTGATGGCGAAAGATGCTGCCTTGCAGGCGCAGCTGAAGTAAGTTTCTAGGTGGCCGCCTGTTGCACGGTGCTCCCCTCCGAGATGCCGGGTTTGCAACGGTGGCCATTGTGTTGATAGCAACCCAATGATGAGGCGGCAGCTGGACTGCCGCATTTTTTCTGATGCAAAACGAATTTGAACAAGCGGTTGCCGCGCTTAAGAGCGAAGGGGTGATCGCCTATGCAACCGAGGCGGTCTTCGGTCTGGGTTGTGATCCGGACTCCGAACTGGCCGTGCAGCGTCTGCTCGATATCAAGCAGCGCCCGGTGGAGAAGGGCTTGATCCTGATTGCGGCCGAATTGGGGCAACTGCTCGATTATATCGACCTGAGTCAGCTCACCGCAGAGCAGCTGGCTCGGGTAGAGGCCAGCTGGCCAGGCCCTTTTACCTGGATCATGCCTGCCAAGCCCGACACTCCCTCATGGCTGACCGGTCAGTTCGATACGCTGGCAGTGCGGGTCACGGCGCATCCGCAGGTACAAGGGTTGTGTCGGGCCTTTGGCAAGCCGCTGGTCTCTACCAGCGCCAACCTGACTGGCGAAGAGCCGGCTCGCCGCGTGGCCGATATCGGCGAACTGCTGGCAAGCAAGCTGGCCTATATCCTGCCGGGTGAGGTGGGTGGACAAGCCAACCCCTCCGAGATCAAGGATGCCAGAAGCGGCGCAATTATCCGCCCTTCCTGAATGGCGGACCGCTTTGCGGCCATGCCGGCGGACTAGCCTGCCTGTAATATCACTATAAAAAATGAGCGGGACTCTGTAGATCCCGCCTGAGCTGGAGACAAGATGAGCAAACCGGATGTGGCCCGGGTCAAGGCCTTTCTGCTGCAGTTGCAGGACGAGATCTGCCGTGGCCTGGAGCAAGCCGATGGCCGTGGACACTTTGTGGAAGATGCCTGGAGTCGTGAAGGCGGTGGTGGTGGGCGTACCCGCGTGCTGCGCCATGGTGCAGTGATCGAGCAGGGAGGGGTCAACTTCTCCCATGTGTATGGGGATGCCATGCCGGCTTCTGCCACCGCTCATCGACCCGAACTGGCCGGTCGCAAGTTCGAGGCGATGGGGGTCTCTCTGGTGATCCATCCACACAACCCCTATGTGCCGACCAGCCACGCCAACGTCCGTTTCTTCATTGCCGAGAAAGAGGGCGAAGAGCCCATCTGGTGGTTTGGCGGTGGTTTTGACCTGACTCCTTTCTATCCGTTCGAAGAGGATGTTCGCCACTGGCATCAGGTTTCTCATGACCTCTGTCAGCCGTTTGGCGCAGATATCTATCCGGAATTCAAATCCTGGTGCGATCGCTACTTCTTCCTCAAACATCGGGACGAGACACGCGGCGTCGGTGGCCTCTTCTTCGACGACCTGAATCGCTGGCCCTTTGCCGACTGCTTCGCCTTTATGCAGGCAGTGGGTAACGGTTACCTTGCGGCCTATCTGCCGATTATCGAACGACGCAAAGATCTTGCCTATGGCGAGCGGGAGCGTGAGTTCCAGCTCTATCGTCGCGGACGTTATGTGGAGTTCAATCTGGTGTTCGATCGGGGCACCCTGTTCGGGTTGCAAAGCGGTGGCCGTACCGAGTCGATCCTGATGTCGATGCCGCCTCTGGCTCGTTGGGAGTATGACTGGCAACCGGCCGCAGGCAGTCCGGAAGCCTTGCTCTACACTGATTACCTCAAGCCACGCGAGTGGTTGTGAACGAAGGGGCCATAACGGCCCCTTTTTGTTAGCCGATATTCGACTTGTTCCCGCAGGGGAAAAACCGTTAAATCGGGAGATTGCCCTATAAAGGAACTGTTTGATGGATCGTTATCTGGTTTTTGGCCACCCGGTGCGCCACAGTAAATCCCCTTTCATTCACACCCTGTTTGCCAGACAGACCCAGCAAGAGCTGGAGTACGGGTTGGCCGAACCTGCGGTGGATGAATTTGCCAACACTCTGCGGGACTTCTTTGCTCGGGGCGGCAAGGGTTGCAACGTCACTGTGCCGTTCAAGGAGCAGGCATTTGCGCTGGTTGACCGGCTGAGCCCAAGGGCAAAACGGGCGGGGGCAGTCAATACCATCAAACTGACCGATGACGGTGTGCTGCTTGGCGATAACACCGATGGTGCCGGGCTGGTGGCGGATCTCAAGGCTCATGGCGTGACGTTGACCGGCAGCCGGATCCTGCTGCTGGGGGCAGGAGGCGCCGCTCGAGGTGCTCTGGCTCCACTGTTGGCTGAACATCCGGCCGAGGTGGTGATCGTCAATCGTACCCACGCCCGGGCAGAACAACTGGCTGCCGAATTCCGCGACCTGGGTAGTGTCAGCGCCCTGACGTATGAACAGCTGGCCGGTCATTTCGATCTTGCTATCAACTCCACATCGGCCAGTCTGCAGGGTGAGCTGCCGCCGCTGGCTCCCGGTCTGATCCACGCCGATATTGCTATCTACGACATGATGTATGGTGCAACGGATACCCCCTTCATTGGTTGGGCCAAGCAACATGGCGCCCGTCAAACCATGGATGGGCTCGGCATGCTGGTCGAACAGGCTGCCGAGGCGTTTACCGTGTGGCGTGGAATCCGTCCCGGGACTAAACAGGTATTGAGAGAGTTGAAGCGTAACTTGGGGGTGATATGAACCAGGGTATTCTGTTTCCTGATCTGATGGAGTGGCAGGCCCAGGAGATGCGGGTGCATTTTCCTGCCCAGCAGATGGGGGCACTGATCAACTGTTATATCAGCCTGCGTAGGCTGGAGAAGATGACTGGTCTGGCTCTGAGCCGAGAGGATGACATCCTGCGAGCGTTCGAAAGCGTGCGTTTTGATATTGAGGATTTTGCGGAAAAACTCATTGAAGAACAATCATTTGCTGAAGATGGCGCCATCTATCTGTAGATTTTCAAAGTTTTTTTCCTTTGCAGCGGAACTTCATCGATTTTCTGCTGACTAACTTGATAGTTGAGGAAGTGCTAGCTAGTCACCTTTATAACTCCCCGGTATTCGTACTGGGGATTTTTTTTATCTATTTGAAATAAAAGAATTTTTTATAAAGCAAAAACTCGTGAAACTAAATTACATAAATTACTTTCACTTTTTGCTGCTTTGCTGTACAGTTGTCTGCGTAGGGTACAGAGGTAAGATGTTCTATCTTTCAGACCTTTTATTTCACGTAATTGAATGTGGCTGAATAGCGGCCCCGATGAGTTTCTCGTCGGGGTGTTTTTTTATGCGCAGAATTTAGAGTAAAAGCTTTAATTTGTCGATGCGTTTGCTAAAATGGGGTCGATTCTTGAGGTACACCGGTCGTTTGGTGCTCGAGATTCAGCTTCTTCCCAATTTTTGAACTTATTGTTTAAGGCTGGATGGCAGAACTGTCGTCCGGCCTCATTTTTATCCCTTCTCTGCTCGCGATGTAATTAAATTTCATTTTTTGTCGCTTTTGGTGATTTTCATCCCTGATGTGGAGGCAGATATGAAAACGATATCAAAAACATGAAAAGTTAATTATTTTCGAGAATTAATTGTCTATCTATATGAATTTCAACCACTAACTCGCTCTTGCCAAGAGTGATATCTGATGTGTTGGCTGGATTGTGAGGACTGTAGGGATCTGAAAGTCTTTCAATCAGCGGAGGGGGACTCCGCCAATTGCGAGACTAGCGAGGAGTGGATCACTCCCCGGCGGGTTCTTGCTCATCCGTTTCGATGTGAGAGTCATCGGCTCCGGCGATATACCAGTTGGTCAGGGTCTGGGCCAGTTTTTCTACCCCGATATTGCTGAGGGAAGAGAAGGCTTCAACCTGGATCTGGGAACCCAGACTGGCGACGGCCTGGCGCACCTTGATTACCTGGTTGTTGCGCGGGCCGGGGCTCAGTTTGTCAGCCTTGGTCAGCAGCAGCATGACCGGCAGTTCGCGATGAGCGCTCCACTCCAGCATGTTCATGTCGGTATCTTTGAGCGGATGACGGATATCCATCAGGATTACCAGCCCTTTCAATGACTCGCGACGCTGCAGATATTCTGCCAGTGACTTTTGCCACTTGAGCTTCATTTCCAGTGGAACCTGGGCATAACCATAACCCGGCAGGTCGACCAGACGTTTGCCCGGTTCCAGCTCAAACAGGTTGATCAGCTGGGTACGGCCGGGGGTTTTACTGGTTCGGGCCAGGTTCTTGTGTTTGGTTAACGTGTTCAATGCAGATGACTTACCGGCGTTGGAACGGCCAGCAAACGCGATCTCGACACCCCCATCATTTGGTAGGTGGCGGATGTCGGGTGCGCTGGTCACAAAATGCACCTTATTGAAATTGAGAGTTTGTGTATCCAACGTAAATTCCCCATGGAGATAGAGGGTTATAGAGTTACTTTTTTGTAAAAAGGTGTAAAATGGCGTCGCTTAAACGCGTTTATTTTAACATGCCTTCAGCGGCATGGGATCTGGAAGCCTAATAACTAAAAGTTGGAACGCCATGAAGAACCTAGTCATTACTCTTGCTCTGATGGTTGGCGTAACGGGGATGGCACAAGCCAAAGGCGATGCCGCTGCGGGACAGGCCAAGGCTGCAGTTTGTGCGGCTTGTCATGGACCGGACGGAAACAGCCTGATTGATATGTACCCCAAAATTGCTGGTCAGCACGCATCATATATCAAAAAGCAGTTGGTTGAACTGAAGGCTGCCGCTTCTGGCCAAATTGGTCGGGTTGCGCCCGTTATGGGGCCTATGGCTCTGCCTTTGTCGGATCAGGACATGGATGACCTGGCGGCTTACTTCTCCAGCCAAAAAGTGACTCCGGTGGCCGTTCCTGATGACGTTGTTGCTGCAGGCAAGGCGCTTTATATGGGTGGCGACATGAGTCGCGGCCTGCCAGCCTGTACTGCTTGCCACGGGCCGCGAGGTTCCGGTGTTGAGCAGGCCAAATATCCCAGTCTCTCCGGGCAGCACCCTGCCTACATCAAAGCGCAGCTGACCGGTTTCCGTGCCGGTACTCGGGACAACGACCCGAATGGCATGATGCGCGACGTTGCCAAGAAGCTGACTGATCAGGATATCGATGTGTTGTCCAAGTATGTTGCCGGATTGCACTAAGCTGATTGCGTTACCTGCAATTGATGATAAACGGGGAGCTTGGGCTCCTCGTTGTTTTTATGGTTTCCAGATCATTCTCGGTTTAATCCTCTCGTTATGTAAGAGATCTTCCATTCCCGCGGCAGGCCAAGGCTCATAGATTTGTATAAAATTTAAAATAAAAGATATTTTTCAATGGCTTATTGCTTTGTTGCGGTTTTCTGAGGCATTGGGATCTATTCAGGTAGATTGAGCGCCTTTATAGAGCTGATACATTAAGTTCAATGGATTTATCCACGGAATGGATAGCGGTTTCACAGTGGGATGCTGTGAGCACAGGATGTTTGGCATGGCGGGATGCCATGGGTTCGCAAGAACTGGCAAGGGATTGAAAGATCAGGATGGTGACTATCTCCGGAGCGAGATGGAGTTGCGGGATGCAGGCTCCCCGGCACGATGGCAGGATGCGGTCGGAACGGGTCAAACAGGCACACGCACATTCAGGAACGACCACAAGAAGGTCAGGATGACCATATAAAGATATGATGTGACAACAAGTCGTCATGGATGGGACAAACAGGCTGTTTTGCCATCCAGGATGATCCTCACACAGACATATCAAGGCAGCTTCGGCTGCCTTTTTTCTTATTGGGTCATTAACCCGATCAGCCTTTCTGTGTCAAAATACCAGCAATATGCCCAGAGGATACCGATCCTGCGGTGTTCAGTGGCCCTGATGGGCCGGATTGATGCGGGATCCTGCTGATGTTCCGGTTTCACTGTTCCCCAGAATTGCATCCCGCCGGGTGAGATCATCCCGGAGTCGGGCTCAATCCAGTTATTTTTCGGAGTTATCCATTCATGTCAGCCAAACAACCCAATCGCAAGCCTGCTGGCAAGCGCAAAGAATCAGAAGCCAGTGCTCAGGAAGGTCGTGAGCGGAAACGTGCGGCCAAGCGCAAGGGCTTGAAAGCGGGCTCTCGCCAGCAAGTCGAGCAGCAGAAAGGCAAGTCAGCCGGCAAACAGGCCAAGGATCCGCGTATCGGTTCACGCAAGCCGGTCGCTCTGATTGTTGAAGAGAAGGGCTCCAAGTCCACCGTATCCAAGGCGGTAAAAGAGAAGAAGCTGGTGATGACTCCGGAGCAGGAACTGGCATCCATCGAGAACGATGACCGTCTCA
Organism: Aeromonas sp. SER; assembly: GCF_038739615.1. Classification (NCBI taxonomy): domain Bacteria; kingdom Pseudomonadati; phylum Pseudomonadota; class Gammaproteobacteria; order Aeromonadales; family Aeromonadaceae; genus Aeromonas; species Aeromonas sp. SER. The sequence continues at coordinate 87,800 of NZ_JBCGFC010000010.1, forward strand.
ATGATTTGCTGGATCGTCTCGATGCCGGTGAAACCCTGGAAGCGGCTGAGCAGGCCTGGGTTGACCAGCGGGTTGACCGCTATCAGGAGCTGATGGATGAGCTTGGCATCATCGACAACGACGATGACGAAGAGACAGACGAAGCCTTCGAGGAGAGCGACTATGAAGAGTCGTTCCAGCCAGCTTCTGAAGATGAGTTGTGGGATCGCTTTACCCAGGTCGATTATCAGCCCGAGACCAAGCCTGAGCCGAAGAAAAAGTGATGAGTGGATGGATGCTGGTCGCCCTGTCGGGCGGCCTGATTTTGTCCGGTCTGGCCATTTATGCAGGTATGCTGCTGGCCAGACTCCGACGCCAGCAGGCGATGCAGTGGCAGACCATTGCAGCTCGCAATGAACGAATCCTGGAGAGCGTGCGGGTCATTGCCCATGCGGTGCAGGAGGGGCAGTGCGACTACTCCGAAGGAGCCATTCGGCTGACCAATCTGCTGGATGCGCTGCAGATCAAGGATGGGAGCCCTTTTGCCAGCGAATTTCCCGGTCTCTACGGGTTATACGAGAAGGTGAAGGATATGCCGACCCATGAGGCGCGGCGTGCACTCAAACGCAATGAAGTGATGAAGATGGATCTCGAGCGCAGCGGTTATGAGGCCGAGCTGGAAGCCCAGATCCTCAAGGATGTGGCACAACTGAAGGATTTTCAGTTAAGCCGATAAGCCATTGATAACAAAAAGAGAGGAAGCGAGCGTGCAAGCAGGACAGATTGTGTGGGATCAGGCCCTGATCGAAAAATATAACTACAGCGGCCCGAGATATACCTCCTATCCCACGGCACTGGAGTTCAACGAGAACTTCGGTTACCCGGATTTTGTTCATGCTGCCGGGCAGTACCCCGAGCGCCATCTTTCTCTCTACGTTCACATCCCCTTCTGTCACAAACTTTGTTACTACTGTGGCTGCAACAAGGTCATTACCCGTCATCAGCACAAGGCTGACGAGTACCTCGATTATCTCGAACGGGAGATCAAGGCGCAGGCTCCGCTATTCAAACAGCGGCTGGTTACCCAGCTGCACTGGGGTGGTGGCACTCCTACTTATCTCAATGAAAGCCAGACCCGGCGTCTGATGGCCATGCTGCGCGAGCACTTCCATTTTGCTGATGAGGGCGAATTCAGTATCGAGGTTGATCCGCGCGAGATCGAACTGTCGATGCTTGATGTGTTGCGAGAAGTCGGGTTTAACCGTATCAGCCTGGGCGTGCAGGACTTCAACAAGGATGTGCAGGTTGCCGTAAATCGCGAGCAGGATAACGACTTCATTCGCGCCATGCTGGAACGAGCCAGAAAGCTGGGCTTTCGCTCAACCAATCTCGACCTGATTTACGGTTTGCCGCATCAAAACAAAGAGAGCTTCCACCATACGCTGGAAGAGGTGCTCAAGACGGATCCGGCGCGCCTATCCATCTTCAACTATGCCCATCTGCCCAGTCGCTTTGCTGCGCAGCGCAAGCTGAAGGAACAGGATATGCCTGCTCCGCAGGAGAAGCTGGCCATGTTGCAGGGGACTATTGCGTTCCTTACCGGTCGCGGTTATCAATTCATCGGCATGGATCACTTTGCCAAGCCGGATGATGAGCTGGCCGTGGCACAACGCGAAGGCAAGCTGCATCGCAACTTCCAAGGCTATACCACCCAGGGGGATTGCGATCTGCTTGGGCTGGGCGTCTCCTCCATCAGCATGATCGGCGATGCCTATTCGCAGAATCAGAAAGAGCTCAAAACCTATTACGCTCAGGTTGAGGAGTTGGGGCATGCGCAATGGAAAGGGTGCTCGCTCAATCAGGATGACCTGATCCGCCGTGAAGTGATCAAGCGGCTTATCTGTGACTTTCGTTTGAACTTCACCACCATTGAGCAGACATTTGGCTTGGATTTCAAAGAGTACTTCACCGAGGATCTCAAGCTGCTACAGACCTTTATCGACGATGGGCTGGTGCGTATGACTGATGCCGGGCTTGAGGTATCTTCCACAGGGCAGCTGTTGATCCGCAATATCTGCATGTGCTTCGACGTCTACCTGCGCAACAAGGCTCGCCAGCAGCAGTTCTCTCGCGTGATATAAGTTTTGTTTGCCGGTCAGAAAACAGAAAGGGGCGCCATCAGTGGCGCCCCTTTCATATGCATGTCTTTTGCTTGAGCCAGTGACGCTGGAAGGTCTTGGCAAGAAAGTGCTGCGAGTGGGGCAAGCAATTGCCCGGTGAAACGCAGACAAAAAGATGGGGGCGACTTGCGTCGCCCCCGGTAGTCGTATCGCTCATATCCTTGAACGAAGTTGCTCCCTGCAATCCCTGACTGTTTACCTCTTCCTTTAGGTTTCCCCTTCCCAATCCTTTGGGGTGTCCTTTAGCCATCTTGGCCTGACGAGTCATCCTTTCCCGCCCCACTTTCTCCGTCCTGGGAGGTGTCCTTTGCCACATCCTGTGACTAGTCCATTTGCCCAACCCTGGCAGCCAGTCTTCCTGACCGACTTCATTGCGTCCGTGCATGAGTAACTATAAGGATTTTCCGGGAGGCGACAATGGCAAGTTGGAAAACGTTTTTGTGTTGCTGGTTAACGAAAGCAATTTCTTTCGATTTATTTGATATAAAACATTGTGTTATTGAAATTTACTGCTGTTTTTAAGACGTTATCTTCCGATTATTTCGAGAGCATTTTGAGCGTATTGCTCACATCTTTAATGGCTGATCTCTTACGTGGCATTATGGTTGCTTTGGAAACAAATATGTCGTCCTGATGGTGATGTCTTTCACCAGCAGGAAAAGGGGAACTTGAGCAAGAAAAGGCGGGGTCAGGAACGCTGATTGAGCCGTTCGTATATGGTCTGCCGCTCTTCAGGGCTGAGCGATGAGAAGTAGTGAGTAAAGAGGCGCAGCAGCAGAGATTTGTTCAGGCCGTCCTGCTGGGTCAGACTACCCAACTCATCGATGGCGACGGTACTCATGGAGAAGGTCGCCTTCTTGTAACTGGGCTTGAGGTGTTCACCGTTCTCGATGAATGCCAGTGCCGCCAGGGCTTCGTCCCGGTGCAGGCTCAGCTCCAGACTGACCACCTTGGGCTTGCCTTTGGCGTAGAACTCCGCATCTTCGATAAACTCGTCGACGGTAAAGTTCTTCTGATGGTGCAACTGGTGCTTCTTCTTCAGATCGGCCAGACCCATCTCACACCCCCACTTGCAGGAACTCTTTGGCGATGGCACGGATCTCTTCGGCGGATTTGCCATCCGGCTCGATCTCCATCACCGACAACCCCTTCTCCTCGCTGTCGTCGTAGACGTTGCGTCCATAGGTGATGGCATTGAGCACATCTACCCCAAAGGAGGAGCAAACCTCTTTCGCTTCCAGAATCCGTTTTACCTGATTGGGCAGGGAAGGGCACTGGGTCAGCACCACGGCTGCGTTGAGGGTCGGGTTGACCATCTTGCAGGTGGTGATGAGATCTTCCATATGGGGCAGGGTCTTGAGATCCCGGCGTTTGGGGCGCAGCGGTATAAGAGCGTGGGTGGCGACTGCCATGGTAGAACGCAGTGCCCGGTTGTCTTGTCCACCACAGTCTACGATGACGTAGTCGTAGCGGTTTTTCAGACTGAGCAGGTCGTTGCGGATATTGCCGTAGAGCTGGACGCAGTTGATTTGTGGCAGTTCCGGATTGTCATTGCGCTCCTGAATCCAGTCGGAGGTGGTGCGCTGGGGATCGCAGTCGACCAGCAAAACTTCCCCCTGAAACTGGGATCTGAGGTAGACCGCCAGATTTTGCGCCAGGCAGCTCTTGCCACTCCCTCCTTTTTCTCCGCCAACCAACAAGATCATGACGTTCCCCTATCCATGAGAAAACCGCTGTTTTCAGTATAGGAGTGGCTGCTCTCATAACAAGGCAGGAGGTGGTTTGCCTCCCGCCCAATCTATCAGTAGTGCTGACTACCGCCGCTGGAGCGGCACACATAGTCGGGTACCAGCGTCTGGGGAGCCTTGTCGACATGGCATACCACCATGGGCACGGCCGGGGCTCCTTCTGCCTGCGTGAGGCTGGGTACGAGAGGCAGCAACAGGGTTGCGAGCAGCAGCATGGACTTCATTTTCATAACAACTCCTTGGTAACACCATTCATACGTGATCTGGATCACTTTTTGAGTTAAGCCGAGGTTCGACCCAGCGCAAGGAAGAGCGAATAAATTCAGCCAATGAAAAAACTCTCAAAAGAAACCTGATGGCAGGTACTGAATCTCTGGCGGCCAAGATGCTGACTTTGTGCATATTAATGAGCAACAGATAGCTGGGCGGTAATGGTATGAGCCGCAGTGCGACCAAGCTGGCGTGAATGCCATGATCTGGGACAAGAAAACAATTATGCAGGGTGAGAAGGATGGGTGACTTTTTATTTATTGGTTAGGGGGGATGAAAGGGTGACATTATTCATATTTGTGCATGGTAAATTCACAGAATATTTTTGATTTAACTTAACCAATTGAAATTAATGATATTGTCTTTTTGTTTCTATCCATTTGGAGAGTGGAACCATGAATGAAATGGCTTTCAATATGAAATATAAAGGGCTTTTTTTAAGTATGTATGCGGGCTTGGTGAATAAGAGAATGTGGGATCTGTTACCCCTATCAAAGATCTTTTCATGAATTTATTCAGTTCTGAGTGAATGTGATCAATCTCTAAGTTTGCAGTGATTGGCAGGTCTAACCTCGCTCTCGAAAGGCAAGGGCAGGATAGAACACAAGCCGAGTACCCTACATAAAGAATATCCCGCCTTAGCCACGAGCATGAATAGAAGGAATCTATTCAATCACTCGCAGGGACCACTGCTAGACGGAATATAATCATGAGCAAATTTTATGTAGGTTCTGAAGTTGGCCAATTGCGCCGTGTCATGTTGCACCGCCCCAACCTCAGTCTGAAGCGTCTGACTCCTTCCAACTGCCAGGATCTGCTGTTCGATGACGTCCTGTCTGTTGAACGCGCTGGTCAGGAGCACGACAAATTCGCTCAGGTACTGCGCGATCAGAATGTCGAAGTTTTCCTGCTGACCAATCTGCTGGCCGAGACTCTGGATGTGCCGGAAGCCAAAACATGGCTGCTGCAACATCAGGTCTCCGACTATCGCCTCGGTTCTTCTTTTGCCAACGACGTGCGCTGCTTCCTGGCTGACATGCCGCACCGCGAGCTGGCCCGCATTCTCTCCGGCGGCCTGACCTACTCCGAGATGCCCTACAGCGGCGTCAACATGGTAGTGGGCATGCACGCACCAACCGATTTCATCATCGAGCCGCTGCCCAACCACCTCTTTACCCGCGACACCTCCTGCTGGGTTTACGGTGGCGTTTCCATCAACCCGATGGCCAAGGCCGCTCGTCGTCGTGAGACCAACCATGTGAAGGCCATCTACCGCTGGCACCCGCAGTTCGCCGGTCAGGACTTCATCAAATACTTCGGTGATGAAGATCGCGATTACGACAACTCCACCATCGAGGGTGGTGACGTGCTGGTCATCGGCCGCGGTGCTGTGCTGATCGGTATGTCCGAGCGCACCACCCCGCAAGGTGTAGAGCATCTGGCTCGCGGCCTGTTCAAACACGGTCAGGCCAAACAGGTTATCGCCATGCAATTGCCGAAACACCGCAGCTGCATGCACCTGGATACCGTAATGACTCATATGGATATCGACACCTTCTCCGTCTATCCGGAAGTCATCCGCAAGGATGTGAACTGCTGGAGCCTGACTCCGGGCGGCGCTACCGGCATGAACATCAAGGAAGAGGGTTACTTCGTCACCGCCATCGAGAAGGCGCTGGGTGTCGATCAGCTCAAGCTCATCACCACAGGTGGTGACACCTTCGAGGCCGAGCGCGAGCAGTGGAACGACGCTAACAACGTGCTGACCGTGCGCCCCGGCGTGGTGGTGGGTTACGAGCGCAATACCTACACCAACGAGAAGTACGACAAGGCTGGCATCACAGTGCTGCCCATCCCGGGTGAAGAGCTGGGACGTGGTCGCGGCGGCGCCCGCTGCATGAGCTGCCCGATGGAACGCGACGGCATCTAACAAGACGGCGTGGCGCCGGCAGAAGCTGGCGCCACACAGAACCAAACTCGAGATTAACCACTATGAAAAAACCAACTGTCGTCGTCGCTCTGGGTGGCAATGCTCTGCTCCGTCGTGGTGAGCCCCTTGAAGCGGATATCCAGCGCAAGAACATCGCAACTGCCGCCAAGACCATCGCCCTGATCGCTCAGGAGTACAACGTGGTGCTGGTGCATGGCAACGGCCCGCAAGTCGGCCTGCTGGCTCTGCAAAACAGCGCCTACACCAAGGTATCCCCCTATCCGCTGGATGTGCTGGGTGCCGAGTCCCAGGGCATGATCGGCTACATGCTGATCCAGGAGCTGAAAAACCTGATGCCGAGCCGCAACGTCACCGCGCTGCTGACTCAGGTGCAGGTCGATCCCAAGGATCCGGCATTCGCCAACCCGACCAAATTTATCGGCCCCGTCTATGAAGAGGCTGAAGCCCGCACCCTGGCAGAAGAGAAGCACTGGGTGGTCAAGGCTGACGGCAAGTTCTTCCGCCGCGTAGTGCCGTCCCCGCTGCCCCAGCGCATCGTCGAAGGCGACGCCATCGAAACCCTGATTGCCCAGGGCCACCTCATCATCTGTACCGGTGGTGGTGGTATCCCGGTGACCTGGGATGGCCAGAGCCTGACCGGTATTGAAGCCGTCATCGACAAGGACATGTCTGCCGCCTATCTGGCCAAGCAGATCAAGGCCGACGCCCTGCTGATCCTGACCGATGCTGATGCCGTCTACCTGGATTGGGGCAAACCGACCCAGCGTCCGCTGCGGGTGACCAGCCCGGACGAGCTGGCCGGGGTCAAGTTCGACGCAGGTTCCATGGGACCGAAAGTCGAAGCCTCCTGTGAATTTGTCAAAGCGACCGGCGGCATGGTCGGCATCGGCTCTCTGGAAGATGGCCTCGCCATCCTCAAGGGTGAAGCCGGTACCAATATCGTCGCCACCCGTACCGTGAATGCGTAATTAAAACTCGGCCCTCCGGGGTCTGCACAAATCTGTACTGAAGAATGCGTAGTCAACACTACTGCCTAAATTGGTCTGAACAAATATAGAGAGAACTCATCATGGCTTTTAATCTGCGTAACCGTAACTTCCTGAAACTGCTGGACTTCACCCCGCGCGAAATCCAATACATGATCGATCTGGCCATCGACCTGAAGAAAGCCAAATACGGTGGCTACGAGCGCAAGCATCTGGTCGGCAAGAACATCGCTCTGATTTTCGAGAAGACCTCCACCCGCACCCGCTGTGCGTTTGAAGTGGCGGCCTTCGACCAGGGCGCGCAAGTCTCCTACCTTGGCCCAAGCGGTTCCCAGATCGGTCACAAGGAGTCCATGAAGGACACCGCCCGGGTACTGGGTCGCATGTATGACGGTATCGAATACCGTGGCTACGGTCAGGAGATCGTGGAAGAGCTGGGTGCCTACGCCGGTGTACCGGTCTGGAACGGCCTGACCAACGAATTCCACCCGACCCAGATCCTGGCTGACTTCATGACCATGCTGGAGCACGGCAAGGGCAAGCGTCTGGATCAAATCAAGTTCGCCTACCTGGGTGATGCCCGCAACAACATGGGTAACTCCCTGATGGTCGGCGCCGCCAAAATGGGTATGGATATCCGTCTGGTCGCTCCGAAAGCCTTCTGGCCGGAAGAGGAGCTGGTTGCCAAGTGCCGCCTGATCGCCGAAGAGACCGGCGCACGCATCACCCTGACCGAAGATGTCAAAGAGGGTGTGCTGGGTACCGACTTCCTCTACACCGACGTCTGGGTATCCATGGGTGAAGCGAAAGAAGCCTGGGATCAGCGCGTCAAACTGATGACTCCGTATCAGGTCAACATGGATGTCATCAACGCCACCAAGAACCCGGATGTGAAGTTCATGCACTGCCTGCCGGCGTTCCACAACGACGAGACCACCATGGGCAAGGAAGTGGCTGACAAATATGGCATGAAAGGTCTGGAAGTGACCGAGGACGTGTTCGAATCCGAGCACAGCATCGTGTTCGACGAGGCCGAAAACCGGATGCACACCATCAAGGCAGTGATGGTTGCTACGCTGGGCGACTAAGGTCGCAGTAGTGGTGCCGGGGGGTGACCCCCGGCTTTTCGACCATGTGACAGCGGCATAATACCTCTAACCCTACAACCCGCAGCCTGCATGGATACCACACCCACAGAAGGAAGCTGGACCATGACCAAATTCAAGTTCCCGTCAGCCTACACGATACTGTTTGTGCTGATCGCCCTGGTGGCCGCCCTGAGCTGGATAGTGCCGGCCGGCAAATATGAGATGACCATGAACGAAGCCCTCGGCAAAGAAGTGCCGGTGGCGGGTACCTACAAGCTGGTAGAGGGCAATCCCCAGGGGATCGTCGACGTGCTGCTGGCGCCGATCGATGGTCTCTACAACCATGACACCTATCAGGCAGGCGCCATCGACGTCTCCCTGTTTATCCTGATCATCGGTGGTTTTCTTGGCATTGTGACCAAGACCGGTGCCATCGATGCCGGTATCGAACGCGTGACCGACCGTCTGCGTGGCCGTGAAGAGTGGATGATCCCGATCCTGATGGCGCTGTTCGCCGCAGGCGGCACCATCTACGGCATGGCCGAAGAGTCGCTACCCTTCTACACCCTGCTGGTGCCGGTGATGATGGCAGCCCGCTTTGACCCGGTGGTGGCTGCTGCAACTGTGTTGCTGGGTGCCGGTATCGGTACTCTCGGTTCTACCATCAACCCGTTTGCGACCGTTATCGCTGCCAATGCGGCCGGTATCTCCTTTACCGACGGTATCTGGCTGCGCGTTGCCATGCTGGTGGCTGGCTGGCTGATCTGCGTTGCCTACGTCATGCGTTACGCCAAGATGGTGCGCAACGACCCGAGCAAATCGCTGGTGGCTGACAAGTGGGATGAAAACCGCGCCCATTTCCTCGGCAACAAGAGCGACCAGATGCTGGAGTTCACCCTGACCCGTAAAATCGTGCTGGGTATCTTCGTCGCCGCCTTCGCCGTGATGATCTACGGTGTGGCCGTGCTGGGCTGGTGGATGGCGCAGATCTCCGGCGTATTCCTGGCTGCCGCCATCATCGTCGGTCTCATCTCCCGGATGAGCGAGGAGGAGCTGACCTCCAACTTCATCGACGGTGCTCGCGACCTGCTGGGTGTTGCCCTGATCATCGGTATCGCCCGCGGTATCGTGGTGGTAATGGACAACGGCATGATCACCCACACCATCCTGCACAGCGCAGAAGGGATCGTGACCGGCCTCTCCACCGTGGTGTTCATCAACGTGATGTTCCTGCTGGAAGTGGTGCTCTCCTTCCTGGTGCCGTCCTCATCCGGTCTGGCCGTGCTGACCATGCCGATCATGGCGCCGCTGGCCGACTTCGCCAACGTAGGCCGTGAGCTGGTGGTGACTGCTTACCAGTCTGCCTCCGGTCTGGTGAATCTGGTGACCCCGACCTCCGCCGTGGTTATGGGCGGTCTGGCCATCGCCAAGGTGCCTTATGTGCGCTACCTGAAGTGGGTGGCTCCGCTGCTCGGTATCCTGACCGTGCTGATCGTGGCCTGCCTGAGCTTGGGTGCCATGCTCTAAGCCACAACCAAGATGACGCTGAAGACGGGAGCCGCTGGCTCCCGTTTTTTATGGAGGCAAGAAGAGATGGACACAAAGTAGCGGCCATCAAAAAGGCGACCCTGAGGTCGCCTTTTGCTTGTTCTATGTGTGGCAGTAGCTAGCGCGCCTGCTCCAGCGTGCGCACCACGGCGGCGTGGGCCTGACGGGTACGGCTGATATGGCGCGGCGCGACCAGCACCACGTCGTTGCCGGCCACGGCACCCATGATCTCGGGATTGGCGTTGCGATCGAGCAGGCGGGCCACCACGGTGGCGGCGCCCGGGGTGGTGTGGATCAGCACCATCTGCTGGTTGTGCACCACTTCGCGCACCATGTCGTGGATGGAGCGGGTGCTGCCGGCGGGCTCCAGCTGCTCGTCGACCAGGGTGTAGACCTTCTTGCCGTTGGCATTCTGTGCCTTGGCGACGCCGAGACGGCGCAGCAGGCGGGAGATGGTGGACTGGCTGATGTCGGCAAAGCCCCGCTCCGACAGCTCGCGGCGGATCTCTTCCTGAGTGCTGTAGCAGTGCTGGCCGATGATCTGGCGACAGGCATCCAGCTGGGCCAGATCGGGCTCTTGGGCAACGGGACGGCTGAGGGTTTTGACCACGGCGACTTCCTTTGACGATGATCGGGGATGAGCGCTCGATATCTGCCAAATTTGCTGCTTGTTAGCGGAAAATCGGGGCAATCGTGTGATTGGCAGGGAATGAGCGGGCTTTACCATATTGGATGGCAAATTATAGCCGACTGGGAATTTGGTGATGTGACAGGGTTCAAAAATGGGCCCCTTGGGGCCCACATGAGTATCTTTTGAGTCTGGATATCAGTAGCGTTCGCTGACGATGTCCTGAGTGAAGGACTTCTCGCAGTATTTGCACTTCATCCGCACCGCGCCTTTCACCTCGCGTACCCGGAAGTAGCTCTCAACCGGTTCGTTGTGGGAGATGCAGTTGGAGTTGGGGCAATGGAACACCCCGGCGATGAACTCTGGCAACTCCAGCTGATGCTTCTTCACCACATTGAAGTCTTCGATGATGTTGACGGTCGCTTTCGGGGCGAACAACGCCAGCTGGTTGGCCTGCTGTTCGGTCAGGCGGGTGTTCTCAATCTTGATGAGATCCTTTTTGCCGAGCGCGCCGGATTTCAGGTTGAAGCCGACGGTGATCCGCTCCTGGGTCTCCACCAGCTGGAACAGCTTGAGGATCTTGATGCCCTGGCCGGCGGGGATGTGGTCGATGACGGAGCCGTGACGGATGGCTTCGACTTGCAGTTGGTTCTTGTCAGACATGTTGTTCCCCTTTCCCTTAGACAGTTTCGTTCAGTACCAGTGCCAGCAGTGCCTGGCGTGCATAGACCCCGTTCTCCGCCTGCTGGAAGTAGTAGGCGTGGGGGGTCTTGTCGACCGCCACATCGATCTCGTCGACGCGGGGCAGGGGATGCAGGATCTTCATGGTGGGCTTGGCCCCTTCCAGGGTCGCCAGCTCAAGGATGAACTTGGCGGCCATGTGCTTGTATTCGGTCTCGTCGAAGCGCTCTTTCTGGACGCGGGTCATGTAGAGGATGTCCAGCTCCGGCATCACCTCTTCCATGGTCTCGTGGATGCTGAACTGAATGCCCTTCTCTTCCAGCTCTTCGCAGATGTAGTCCGGCATCGCCAGCGCTTCCGGGGAGATGAAGAAGAAGCGGCAGTTGAACAGGCTGAGAGCCTGCGCCAGCGAGTGGACGGTGCGGCCGTACTTGAGGTCACCGACGAAGGCGACGTTGAGGCCGTCCAGTTTGCCCTGGGTCTCGCGGATGGAGAAGAGGTCGAGCAGAGTCTGGGTCGGATGCTGGTTGGAGCCGTCGCCGCCGTTGATGACCGGCACGCGGGAGAACTCGGAGGCGAGGCGGGCTGCCCCCTCTTTCGGATGACGCATCACCACCGCATCGGTGTAGGAGCCGATGATCTTGATGGAGTCAGCCAGGGTCTCGCCCTTCTTGGCGCTGGTGTTGCCACCGTCGGCGAAGCCGATGATGTTGCCGCCGAGGCGCTGCACCGCGGTCTCGAAGGAGAGGCGGGTGCGGGTGGAGGCTTCGAAGAAGCAGCTGGCAACCAGCTTGTCTTTCAGCAAGCGGGTGTCGGGCTCGGCCTTCAACCGTTGTGCGGTTGAGACTACCAGTTCCATTTCAGACCGGGTCAGGTCCGTGATGGAGATGACATGTTTCTTGTAGAGTGGATTGGTCATCGTCTGCATTCCCTTTGACATCATTGGAGGTTTTTCGGGCACAAAAAAAAGCCCCTGGAAACAGGGGCTTTTTTTAAAAATAACTGGGGAACATCGGGTCGGAAACCGGAAACAACGGGGCCGCTCTGGTGCGCTCCACCCGTTTGCAAAGCTGTTTTTTTCATCAAAAACGGCATCTTCCTGTCCCGACCTTGTTCAAAACCGGACAGATTATAGGGCTGCATTTTGAATTGTCAAAATTTTATTTTCCATGCCTGTTTTGGCCTGAAAAACGTTTAAGTGGCGCGAACGGGACGGCAAACCCACACCTGATGCACTGCCTGCAACGGCTCGCCATCGCGGGCCATGGCACGCAGATAACCGAGTCTGTGGTGCCCCTCCAGCAAGCAGAAGGGGTGGGGCAGGGGATGGCCATTCGGGTAGCTGGCTCCCGCCTCCGGCGCCAGCACGATGACCGGTTCGGGCCAACTCCCTTCGCTCAGCATCTTCTCGCCGAGCCAGGAGCGACGGACATAGCGATTGCTGCGCAGCATCTCGCCCCAGCGCTCGATCACCTCCATATGGCGGGAGTCTATCTGCTCGATAATTTGCGCGGTGGGCCAGCTTTCGCATGCGAACTGGTGGCTGGCGAGATCGATAAAGCTCCAGTTGGACTCAAAACCGCGCCAATGACGGTAAATCCACTGGGAAAGCACATTTTCGGGGATGAAGGGCACCAGCGGGGCGACCCGGGCCAGGTAGTCGGGCAGGGACTCTGTTTTGCGTTCGTCCCTGAAGTTGAGGGGCGCAAGTTGTTGTAGCAGTCGGTAATTGAGCATAAGCAGCCTCCCGGTACCTGCTTTCACCCTACCCCCATTTATGCCCCATTCCTACCCCGCTGAGTCTGGAAATACAGCAAGTTACCCCTCGTTGCTGCACAAATCGGCGCGACGTGTTCGGGATTTGTGCAATCGCATTAAAAGTGTGAAAAAAGCCTTTACCTTTGAAACCCGCTTTGTATACTACGCCTCGTTTGTTGCAGGGGCGTAGTTCCAATTGGTAGAACAGCGGTCTCCAAAACCGATGGTTGCGGGTTCGAGTCCTGCCGCCCCTGCCATTTAATTCAAGAAAAGCCAGCTCATCGAGCTGGCTTTTCGCTTTCTGGCGTTTGCCACTCTCCCCGTTAGCTCTCTTTCTTGCCGTTTGCCTCTGCCACATCTGTCAATTGAGGCCTCTCTACCCCTGTGCTACACCTTGCTTCTTGTCAGATGGTGCCCTGTTGCCCGGCGTCTGTACTGCATCCGGTTGGCCTGAGGCGCTTCAATCCAAGGAGACAGATCGATGAACAAAGCGGTGGAGACTCGTCACAATCACACCCACGCCGGCGGCTGGGTACCCCGGGATCAGGTGCATGTGGAGCGCTGGGTGCAGCGGTTGCGGCAGGCGGTTACCCGTCAGCCCCGCCCGCTGGTGGCACCGATCGCCGAGCTGAAGGCGCTGGTCGAACAGGAGCCGGCGCTGCATCTGCAGGCGCAGGCGATGTTTGACGAGGCGTGGCAGCACAAGCACAGAACCCCGCTCGGTCAGGTCGAGGTGCGCAGCTTCGAAGAGTTTCTGCTGCTGCTCAATGGCATCATGACCACGGCGCCGGAGGCCTATCAGGATGTGCAGAGCCACGAGCCGGCGGGGCTCATCGGCTTTCCCATCAATGCCCTGCTCAACTGGCCCATGGCGACGGCCGCCGGTTACGGCTTCTTTGCCAACGAGCTGGTGAACCAGCAGCTGCGCAAGATCCTCGGCTACTGGGCCAATTTCCTGCAAAGCCCGGCGTCACGCTATGTGCTGACCGAGTCGGTCAGTCCGCTTGATCGTCAGACCCTGATCGTCCCCTGGCTGGGGGACGTGGCGAAACGGGAGATGGTCAAGGTGGCGCAGGGGGCGCTTGGTGCCGGAGACAACCCCACACCGGACAGCTTCGAGGGGATCTTCCACTCCACCCCGGGTGCCGAATATGAAGGGTTTGCCAGCTGGGACGACTTCTTCACCCGCCGCTTTCGCCCCGGCGTGCGGCCGGTGACGGCTCCCGACGATGACAACGTGATCGCCAACGCCTGCGAATCGGCCCCGCTGCAGGTGGCCAAAAGAGTGCGCCGGCAGGACTCCTTCTGGCTCAAGGGGCAGCCCTACTCGCTGGACAACCTGCTCGACTTCGACCCGCGCGCCGCCCAGTTCGAGGGGGGCACTATCTATCAGGCCTTCCTCAGTGCTCTCAGCTATCACCGCTGGCACAGCCCGGTGAGCGGTACTGTGCGCTCGGTCAAGGTGGTCAACGGCAGCTACTACCTGGCCAACCGCCATCAGGGTTTTGGTAACCTCGACGGCGCCGACCCGAGCGCCCCCAACCAGTCGCAACCCTTCCTCACTGCGGTGGCGACCCGCGCCCTGATCTTTATCGAGGCGGACAACCCCAAAATCGGTCTGATGTGTGTAGTGCCGGTCGGGATGGCCGAAGTGTCGAGCTGCGAGGTGACGGTGCAGCCGGGGCAGCGGATCGAGAAGGGGGAACAGCTCGGGATGTTCCACTTCGGTGGCTCCACCCACTGCCTGCTGTTCCGCCCCGGAGTCGAGCTGGAGTTCGATTTCTATGGCCAGCAGCCGGGGCTGGAGGCGACCAACCTGAGGATCAATACGGCGCTGGCGCGGGTCAAATAACCTAGCTGCCGGACAGTAAAAGGCCGCCCTTGAAGCGGCCTTCTTATTTGCACATCAGCTGGCGCCGACCTGCGTCTTGAGGGTTTCCACCAGCCGCTGGTGGCGGGCTGGGAGCGGCCACTCGGCGCGGTAGATAAGCCAGAGGGTGTCGATCACCTCGATCCGGCTCTGGAGCACCCGGATCTTCTCCTGTTGGGCAAAGGCGGTGACGGCAAAGCGGGGCAGCACGGTAAAGCCGAGGCCGCGGGCGACCGGCTCCAGGATCAGGCCGATCTGGTTGGTAAAGCCGCGCAGCGGGATCTCGTCGAAGCGCTGGCCGGGGTAGCGCCGTCCCAGCAGGCGTTGTGCCATGCTGCGGCCATCCGGGTGATCGATAAAGCCGAGCTGACAGAGGTGCTGCCAGCTCTGCTCCTCGCCGTCGTTGGGTACCACCAGACAGAGGGGTTCGCGGGCAAAGGGCTCGGCGGCGATGCTGGGGTGCTCCGGCGGTTGATCCACCAGTCCCAGATCGCTGCGCCCTGCCAGTACCGCCTGCACTATGTCGGGGGTGGGGGCAAAGCGGTGCTGGATGGTGAGTCCGGGGTGCTCCTGCTGCTGGTCGAGCAGCAGGGGATAGAGCAGCAGGCCGATGCTGCCGGGGGTGGTGAGGGTGATGGCGCCGCGGTGAGGATCGTCGTCAGAGAGACGGGCTCGCAGCTGTTCGGCGGCCTGCTCCTGCTGGCGGGCGAAGTCGAGCAGCACCAGCCCGCGCGGGGTGAGCTCCAGCAGACGAGGCTTGCGCAGCAGCAGGGGGCCAAATTCGGCCTCGAGGCGCGAGATATGCTGACTGACGGCGGCCTGAGTGAGATCCAGCCGATCGGCGGCACGGGTAAAACTGCCGGTTTCATGCACCACCACCAGGGTGTGGAGCCAGAGTGGATTAACCATAAATTTAATTTATGCCTTCCATTAGTTTGACCTTATTTTTCATTATGGCGCCTCTTCCTATCATGTCACCTGTTTCCCACACACAATTTCAAGGTGACTTATGACTTACCCGCGCAACTTCTCCCACATCGGCATCACGGTGACTGACCTCGACAAGGCAGTCGAGTTCTATACCAAGGTGATGGGCTGGTATCTCATCATGCCGGCGACCACCATCACCGAGGATGACTCCGCCATCGGCGTGATGTGTAACGACGTGTTTGGCCCGGGCTGGGGCTCCTTCCGCATCGCTCACCTTTCCACCGGCGACAAGATCGGCATCGAGCTGTTCGAGTTCCCCAACAGCGAGCAGCGCGAAAACAACTTCGAATTCTGGAAGACCGGGGTGTTCCACTTCAGCGTGCAGGATCCGGATGTCGAGGGGCTGGCGGCGCGCATCGTCGCGGCGGGCGGCAAACAGCGGATGCCGGTGCGTGAGTACTACCCGGGCGAGAAGCCCTACCGCATGGTCTACATGGAAGATCCCTTCGGCAACATCATCGAGATCTACAGCCACAGCTATGAGCTGACCTACTCCGCCGGTGCATATCAGGGGTAAGTGACAGGCCGCCTTCGGGCGGCCTGCTGCTTTGTTGTGGCGATAGTCAGTAGCATGGAATAGCGATCTTGCTCACACGGATAGCGGCTTCTGTTGTTGATAGATGTAAAAGTATACAGATTCACTAAAGTCTGTTCAGAGAGTGGCCGATAGCCTCTATTACATCAGGGTCTTTCCCTGCTTCGTCACAACAACAAGGATCTGTCGTCATGACCCTCTCTTTGCGCGGCAAGCTGCTGGCAACCAGTCTCGGGGTGGTGCTGCTGATGGCATCACTGCTCGGCATCGTTGCCTTTCACACCCTCAAATCCCGCACCATGAGCGCCATCCAGAGCGAGGCGGTCAACTATGGTCACGCCTACTCGGTCGCCATCGGCGACTGGATGGCGGATCGCAAGAACACGGTACACGCGCTGGTGAACCTGATCGCCGACAACCCGCAGGCCGAGCTGGTGCCGCACCTGAAGCAGGCCTATACCTCGGGCGGCTTCGGCCTCACCTACTTTGGTTCGACTCAGGGGGTGATGACCCGCCAGGACCCTTCCCTCAACACCGGCAACTATGACCCGCGCGAGCGCCCCTGGTATCAGGATGCGGTGAAGGCGGGGCAGCTTATCGTCACCGCCCCCTATGTCAGCGTCACCATGCAGAAGCTGGTGGTCACCCTCTCCGAGCCGGTACGCCATCAGGGCGAGCTGGTCGGTGCCGTGGGGGCCAACCTGGCGCTCGACAAGCTGATCGACGAGGTGCTGGCGATGCAGGTGCAGGGCGAGGGGTACGCCATGCTGCTCGACAGCAGCGGCCTCATCGTCGGTCACCCCAACAAGGAGCTGGCGCTCAAGCAGATTGGCGAGCTCTCTCCCGATCTGTCGGCGGCCACCTTCCAGCAGTGGGGCCGCGAGAACAACGAACTGCACGCCGCCACCCTCGACGGGCGCGACGTGCTGCTGGCGGTACAGCCGGTGCCGGGCACCGACTGGCTGCTGGCCATGGTGATGTATCGCGACGTGCTGGAGGCACCGCTCGCCTCCCTGCTGTGGCAGCTGGTGGGGCTGACGCTGGTGCTGATGCTGGTGTTCAGCGCCCTGCTCACCGCCATGTTCAAGTATCTGTTTGCCGATCTGGGCCGGGTGGCCGGTGCGCTCCACGACATCGCCCATGGCGAGGGGGATCTCACCGTCCATATCGACACCCGCAGTCAGGATGAGGTGGGTCAGCTGGCGCGCAACTTCAACCAGTTCGTGGCCCGGCTGCACGGCATCGTCAGCCGGCTGCGGGATGTCACCGTCGAGCTGGCGGCCCAGTCCCGTGCTCAGGCGGCTGGTGCCCACTCCCGCAGCCAGCGGGTGCGTCAGCAGCAGGACGAGATCGTGATGGTGGCGACCGCGGTGACCGAGATGGCCTCCGCCACTCAGGAGATCGCCGGCAACGCCGAGTTTGCCGCTACCACCTCCGGCGAGGCGGTCAAGCTGGCGGTCGCGGGCCAGTCGCAGGTCGGCCAGAGCCAGCGCAGCATCACCGGGCTGGCGGACGAGGTGGCTGATGCCAGCCAGATCATCAACGAGCTGGATGCCCACGCCCAGAAGATCAGCGGCATTCTGGCCACCATCAGCGGCATTGCCGAGCAGACCAACCTGCTGGCGCTCAACGCCGCCATCGAGGCGGCGCGGGCCGGTGAGCAGGGGCGCGGCTTCGCGGTAGTGGCGGACGAGGTGCGGGTGCTGTCGCGCCGTACCCACGACTCCACCGACGAGATCCAGCAGATGATCGAGACCCTGCAGCAGACCACCCGTCGCGCCGTGGGGGGCATGGAGACCAGTCGCCAGCTGGCGGGCACCAGCGTCGAGGATGCGGAGTCCGCCAACCAGAGTCTGGCGCGGATCAACGAGGCGATCGGCTCCATCAGCGACATGGCGACCCAGATCGCGGCGGCGGCGGAAGAGCAGACCTCGGTCACCAGCGAGATCAGCCGCAACACCGAGAACATCCGCCACGTCTCGCAGGAGCTGGCCGAGCAGGCCAATCAGGAGGCGGCGCAGGCGGCGGAGCTGAAGGCGCTGACCGAGCGGTTGGAGCAGGAGATCGGCCGTTTCCGGCTCTGATCCTCAGGCCATCTTCCATGAAAAAGGGCAGCCCGCGGGCTGCCCTTTGTTATTGTCGCTGACCGTCAGGCGGCGCTCTCCAGCTGCGCCAGATGGAAGGCGCGCCAGTTGCCGTCGGGCAGGTAGTGCTTGCCCTGTTGCCACTTGAGATCGTGCTGCGCCACGTAGCGGTAGTGGTAGGCCTGCTGCTGGCCGACATAACGCCCCTGCGCCGGGTCGAAGATCTCCACCTCGATGAGCTGGCGCAGATATTCGCTCTGGGGATCATCCTCGCCGTGGAAGTTCTCCATCTCGTCGAGGGCCGCGATGGCGGCAGGGAAGTCGTCCAGCACAAACAGCTCGCCATAGACCCAGTCATCCCCTTGCAGCAGGGCGGGGTAGCCCTTGTGCTGCAGGTGATAGAGGGCGCCGCGCACCCGGGCGCGTCGCGGCGTCTGGCTCACATGGTGAGCCAGATAGCGGCGGTAGTTGAACAGCCCGTCCATCAGGCTGCCGTAGACGAACAGCGGGCGTGGCTGGCAAAGACTCATGAGATCTCGCCGCCCACGACCTTGATATCGCCATCCTGCTGCAGCACCACCGCCTCGATGGCCAGCGCCAGCGCGCGGGTAATCTCGCTCATGGCGAGGCAGGGCTGGTTCACCTTGTCCGCTACCTGCTCGGTGATGTAGGGAACGTGGATAAAGCCGCCGCGCACCGCCGGGAACTCTTTCTCAATCAGGTAGTGCAGCTGGTACATGATGTGGTTGCAGACGAAGGTGCCGGCAGTGTTGGAGACCGCCGCCGGAATGCCGTTCTCCTTGATGCGCTGCACCATCCCCTTGAGGGGCAGACGGGAGAAGTAGGCCGGTGCACCATCGGCCTGAATCACTTCGTCGATGGGTTGCTGCTGCTCGTTGTCGGGGATGCGGGCATCGTCGATGTTGATGGCGACCCGCTCCGGGGTAATGGCGAAGCGGCCGCCCGCCTGACCGACGTTGATCACCACGTCAGGCTGGTGCTGGCGCATCAGCTCCGCCAGCAGGGTGGCTGACTTGCCAAAGACGGTGGGGATCTGCGCCTTGATCACGGTGGCGTTCAAAATGGTCTCTGGCAGGCGCTTGACTGCCTCCCATGCCGGGTTGATGGGCTCGCCGCCGAAGGGGTCAAAACCGGTAATCAGTACTTTCATCATCTTCTCCCGAATGGTCAGAATGCCCAGAAATACATGAGTGCGATATGGATCAGCACCAGCGTCAGCGCCATCGGCACCTGCACCTTGATCACCTTGTTGAGATCCTTCATCTCCAGCAGGGCGGCGGGCAGGGCGTTGAAGTTGGCGGCCATGGGGGTCATCAGGGTGCCGCAGAAGCCGGCGGTCATCGCCAGCGCACCGGCCACCACCGGGTCACCGCCCTGGGCGATGACGAAGGGGATGCCGATGCCGGCGGTGATGACGGTGAAGGCAGCATAGGCGTTGCCCATGATCATGGTGAAGACCATCATGCCGAGGCAGTAGGCCACCACGCCGACGAATGGGCTGCCGACCGGCACCACGGTGGAGATCCCGTGGGAGATGACATCGCCGACGCCGGACTTGTTGAAGATCACCCCGAGGGCTGCCAGCAGTTGCGGCAGAATGCCGGTGATGCCGACCTGCTGGATCATCCGGTCGGAGTCACCCACCACGGTGGAGGGGGTGGCACGGGTCAGCAGTACCGTGATGACGAAGGCGATGACCGCCGCCAGACCGATACCGACCTGACCGCCAAGGGGTGTGAACTGGGCGATCACCACCGCCAGCACGGCCAGCAGGATGCAGGGGAGGAAGATCCGGTTGCCGATGCGGTTGGCGTGGCGCTGGGATTCCTCCTCGCTCGCCTGCTCCAGCTTGCCGATCTTCACCTGCTTGAGCAGGGTGATGACCCCCATGGCGAGGATCAGCACGCCATTAATGACATTGGGGATATAGCTGCCGAAGGCAAACAGCACACCCAGGATGGTCCAGAACAGGGTGGTACCGATTTTGGCCGGGTGGCTGGGGTCACGCAGGACGCGCCAGGCGCTGCTGAACAGGATGACACCGATCAGCACATAAAAGAATTCGAGCATGTTGGGGATGAGGGTCGCCATTATTGTTGCCCCTCCTTGTCGCTGCTCACGGTATATTTCTTGGCCATCTGACGGTCAAACCACATATTGGAAATAGCCACCATCAGCAGGGCGATAATGGCGATTGGCATGGATGCCTTGGCAATATCGACGGCAGAGACGCTATATCCAAGAGATTCAAATGTACCGACGATCAGCAATACCCCGGCTGAGGCGACGAAGGTATTCTGGGCAAAGAAATTGCCGTAGTTTTCGGTGGCGGAAACCCGCGCCTTGATATATTCCTCGTCCTCTTCGCTTAATTTGCCGTGCACCTTGGTGGCGGCTGCCTGAGTCATGGGGTTGACCAGCGGCCGAATAAATTGGGTATGACCCTGAACCCGTACCGAGAAGAGACCGGCCAGTTCGCGGATAAACATATAGAGGGTCATGAACTTGCCCGGGGTGAGCTTCTTGATCCGCTCGATCAGGGTGACTGCCTGCTGTTTGAGGCCGTAGCGTTCACAGATGCCGATCATCGGCAGGGTCAGCAGAAACAGCGTCACCATGCGGTTGGAGACGAAGGCTTCCCCCAGCAGGAAGAGGCAATCGGTCATGGATAGACCGGAGACCAGCGCCGTGGTGACGGCGGCCACCAGTACGACAGCCAGGGTGTCGAGTTTGAAATAAAAACCCAACAAAATAATAAGAATGCCGCTCAGTTTAATCCATTCCAATTAGCCACCTCGTTAAAGTGAATATTTATGTGTAATTTTTGGTAGCCGAGTTGTTTATCACCAGACTCCGGGGATGGCAACAAATAATCACTTTGGTGGGATTCGTTTGGTTTTTAATTACGTTTCGCTGTTGGTTTATTGCTCTCTGGTCAACGGTGAATCCCGTTATTTCGACGCTATTTCGTTTCACCTTAATCAGCTGTGGCAATGATTGTCGGTGCCTGTGTGGCAAGGCAGAACTGACAATATGGCTATTATTTGTTGCGTTATTGGCAGGGCATGATGCAGCTTCGCAATATATTGGCAACAATCAACCGGCGGTATTTTTATGGCTGCGAAGGTGGGGGCGGGGTATTCACTGGAAAGGAAAAACAAGCCGGTGGCGAAGGCGTTTCGCCACCGGTAGCGGGGGTCAATGACTCTGTTTGACCCATATAAGCTGGTCGGTGGCAAAGCCCAACGACTTCGCCTTGGCGAGCAGCGCATCCACCTTCGCTTTGGGCGGGTTGGGTGAGCGGGAGAGGATCCAGAGGTAGTCGTGGTTGTAGCTGGTCACCAGCGAGAGCTGGTAATCGGGATCGAGATCGATGACGTTGTAGCCGCCATAGAAGGGGCCGAAGAAGCTCACCTTGAGCCGTGCCTCGTCAGGGCTGCCGACGAAGTAGGCCTTGCCTTCGGCCTCGCGCCAGCTGCCATCGCTCTGCTTGCCGCGGTTGAGCACCTTGACGCCGCCATCGTCACGCAGGCTGTAGGTGGCGCTCACCTGCTCCAGCCCGCGCTCGAAGCCGTGGTCGAGGCGGGCGATTTCGTACCAGGTGCCGAGATAGCGGTCGAGCTGGAAGCCGGTGACGGGGCGGATGCCGTCGGCGAGGCCAGTGCAGGCCGTCAGCAGCCAGACGGTAAACAGACAAAGCAGTGAACGCATAGGTAATCCCTCTCTCGTTATCCCTCTATGATGCGAAGCTGGCCATCCCGAAAGCGGGAGGCCTGATCTGTCGGCGTGCTGCCGAAGAACCGTTTGTACTCCCGGCTGAACTGGGAGTTGCTCTCGTAACCGACTCTGGCTGCGGCCGCCCCCGCCTTGATGCCGTCGTGCAGCATCATCAGACGCGCCTTGTGCAGGCGAAACGACTTGATGTACTGCAGCGGCGAGGTGGCGGTGACTGCCTTGAAGTGGTGGTGAAAGGCGGAGACGCTCATGTTCACCTCCCGCGCCAGCTCCTCCATGGTGAGGTTGTCGGCGTAGCGCTGCTCTATCATACGCAGCACCCGGGCAATCTGGCCCACATGATTGTGGCGGTTGGCGAGCGCCTGCAACGCCGGGCCGCCCCCCTCGGTGAGGGCGTGAAACAGCATCTCCCGCACCGTCTGCGGCCCCAGCACCCTGGCGTGCAGCGGGTTGTCCATCAGCTCGATCAGCCGCTCGGCGGCGCAGAACATGGTCTCCGACAGGGGGACCGAGTGGACGCCGCTCTTTTGCGGAGCGGGGGCGGGCAGGGCATCGCCCAGCTCAAGCAACAGCTCCTGCAGGATGACCAGATCGATCTCGATGGAGAAACCGATCAGGGGCTGCTCGGGGGAGGCGAAACACTCGCACTCGCAGGGCAGCGGCAGGGTCATCAGCAGGTAGTGGTTGGGGTCGTAGCGAAATACCTGATCCGCCAGATAGCCCACCTTGTGCCCCTGCAGGATCACGATCATCCGCGGCTGGTAGAGCACCGGAGTACGGCCGTGGTACTCGGTGGTGTAGATGAGATTGACCTGTTTCACCGGGGACGGGGATATGCCGGGAGTGGTGACGTGGCGGGCCACTCTGGCGGCGAGGTCGCTGTAACGGTTTTGCATGGGGGCTCTTTGATTCGTCTGTTCCAGTTTTCGCTGCTTTGTAGAAATAGGCAAGAATCAAGCAGGATGTTGTCTTGATGGTAGGGGTGTTCTGGAGAAAAATGCAATCACGATTTCGCGGCCAGGCCGCCCTGACTATCAGAAGAAGGCAATGTCGATGAACAACTTTACTCTCCATACCCCGACCAAAATCCTGTTCGGCCAGGGGCAGATCGCCCAGCTGCGCGACCAGCTCCCGAGCGATGCCCGCGTCATGATCACCTACGGTGGCGGCAGCGTGGTACGCAGCGGCCTGCTGGAGCAGATCCGCCGCGAACTGGCTGGCTTCACTCTGTTTGAATTTGGCGGCATCGAGCCCAACCCGGCCTACGAGACCCTGATGGGCGCCGTGGAGCTGGCCCGTGCCGAGCGGGTCGATTTCCTGCTCGCCGTTGGCGGCGGCTCGGTGCTCGATGGTACCAAGTTTATCGCCGCTGCCGCGCACTACGATCCGGCCATGGATCCCTGGCACATTCTCGAGACCGTCGGCAGCGAAGTGCGCTCCGCCATCCCGCTCGGTTCGGTGCTGACCCTGCCGGCAACCGGTTCAGAAATGAACATGGGTGCCGTCATCACCCGTCGCAGCAGTGGCGACAAGGTGCACTTCTTCTCGCCGTTCGTGATGCCGCGCTTTGCCGTTCTCGATCCGGTGCTCACCTACACCCTGCCCGAGCGTCAGGTGGCGAACGGAGTGGTGGATGCTTTCGTCCACATCGTGGAGCAGTACCTCACCTATCCGGTCAACGCCAAGGTGCAGGATCGCTTCGCCGAAGGCTTGCTGCTGACCCTGATTGAAGAGGGCCCCAAGGCGCTGGCCGAACCGCACAACTATGAGGTTCGCGCCAACATCATGTGGAGTGCCACCATGGCGCTGAACGGCCTGATCGGTGCCGGTGTGCCGCAGGACTGGGCCACCCACATGCTGGG
Source organism: Aeromonas sp. SER (assembly GCF_038739615.1). Taxonomy (NCBI): domain Bacteria; kingdom Pseudomonadati; phylum Pseudomonadota; class Gammaproteobacteria; order Aeromonadales; family Aeromonadaceae; genus Aeromonas; species Aeromonas sp. SER. Next base: position 111,714 of record NZ_JBCGFC010000010.1, read on the forward strand.
TCACGAGCTGACCGCCCTGCACGGCCTTGACCATGCCCAGACTCTGGCAGCCGTGCTGCCCGCCCTGCTGCAGGCCAAGCGCAAACAGAAGCATGCCAAGCTGCTGCAATACGCAGAGCGGGTGTGGGGTCTGCGCAGCGGCAGCGAAGCGGAGCGCATCGACGATGCCATCGCCGAGACCCGCGACTTCTTCGAGCGGATGGGGGTCAAGACCCGACTGCGCGACTACGGTCTCAAAGATCTGGGTATCGATACCCTGATCGGCAAGCTGGGTGAGCACGGCATGAGCCGCCTGGGCGAGCACGGCGATATTGATCTGGTGCAGAGCCAGCATATTTATGAAGCTGCCTGGTAAAAGCCCCGGATCGGGCGCCAACCGGCGAAACGATTGAATATCGAGGGCCGCCTCCTGCCAGCTGGCGGGAGTGCGGCCCTGTCATTGTTGTGAAATTGTTATTTTTCGGCCTTTGCCGCAGCCGTACAGAGCTCCGGCGCATTTCGTAAGAACAAAAAACGCTAAGATAGAGAGCCGGTGAAACATTTTTTTTGACTGGTTGGATCACTTTTTTCAGCCGTTTTTACTGGTATAAGCCTCTAATTTGGTTTGTTTTTTTTAATCCTCGGCGGGGATGGGCTGAAATCTGTACGCGTGCTGTCGGGCGTGCGGTTGTAATAAAACTCCAAAATTTGATACTAATCACCTTCGCGCCTGAAAAGCGGGGGCCTGACCATGACAGGAGGTTGAGGTAAAGCCTACTGATTTTCATAACAAAGAGCCCAAGACCTGCACTTTGGTCATGTCTTGTTTCGCCAGAAATGAGACACTGGGCAGCGATTGTTTATTAACCATCAGGGAATAGTCATGCAGATTGGAATACCGAGAGAGAGTCTCGTCGGTGAGACCCGGGTCGCAGCGACCCCGGCTACCGTCGAGCAGCTGAAAAAGCTCGGCTTCGAGGTCGCCATCGAGACCGGCGCAGGCCTGTCGGCCAGCTTCGATGATGCCGCCTTCGAGGCTGCCGGTGCCAGCGTGGTGCCGAATGTCTGGCAAGCCGACCTTATCTTCAAGGTCAATGCGCCGACCGATGCCGAGATCGCACAAATTAAAGATGGCGCCACTCTGATTAGCTTCATCTGGCCTGCCCAGAACCCCGAGCTGGTCAAGAAGCTGTCCGAGCGCAACATCAATGTAATGGCGATGGATATGGTGCCGCGGATCTCCCGTGCCCAGTCCCTCGATGCCCTCTCCTCCATGGCCAACATCGGTGGCTATCGTGCCGTTGTTGAAGCTGCGCACCAGTTCGGTCGCTTCTTCACCGGCCAAATCACTGCTGCCGGTAAAGTGCCGCCTGCCAAGGTACTGGTGATCGGTGCCGGCGTAGCCGGTCTGGCTGCCATCGGTACTGCCGGTTCCCTCGGTGCCATCGTGCGTGCCTTCGATACCCGTCTGGAAGTGGCCGAGCAGATCGAGTCCATGGGTGGCGAGTTCCTCAAGCTCGACTTCGGCGGTGAGGATGGTTCCTCCTCCGATGGTTACGCCAAAGTGATGAGCGAAGAGTTCATCAAGGCCGAGATGGAGCTGTTTGCCCAGCAGGCCAAAGAGGTGGACATCATCATCACCACCGCCCTGATCCCGGGCAAGCCGGCTCCCAAGCTGATCACCAAAGAGATGGTCGACAGCATGAAGCCGGGCTCCGTCATCGTGGACATGGCCGCTCAGGCTGGCGGCAACTGTGAATACACAGTGCCGGGCGAACTGCATGTCACCGCCAACGGCGTCAAGGTGATTGGTTACACCGATCTGCCGGGTCGCCTGCCTGCCCAATCCTCCCAGCTCTACGGTACCAACCTGGTCAACCTGATGAAGCTGATGTGCAAGGAGAAGGACGGCAACGTTGCCATCGACTTCGAAGACGTGGTTCAGCGCAACATGACGGTGATCCAGGCCGGTGAAGTGACCTTCCCGCCGCCCGCCATCTCCGTCTCTGCTGCCCCGCAGAAACCGGCCGCCACCAAACCGGCCGCCAAGAAGGAAGAGGCCAAGCCCTCCAACAAGAAGTTCGTGTTCGGTGCTCTCGGCATCGCCGCCTTCGGCTGGATCGCCTCCGTTGCCCCGGCAGCCTTCCTCTCCCACTTCACCGTATTCATCCTGGCCTGTGTGGTCGGTTACTACGTGGTGTGGAACGTCTCTCACGCCCTGCACACGCCGCTGATGTCGGTCACCAATGCCATCTCCGGCATTATCGTGGTCGGTGCCCTGCTGCAGATCGGGCAAGGGTCGACTCTGGTTACCGCATTGGCCTTCATCGCCGTGCTGATTGCCAGTATCAACATCTTCGGCGGCTTCACCGTCACTCAGCGCATGCTGAAGATGTTCCGTAAGGATTAAGGGGGTTTAACGTGTCTCAAGGACTGGTAACAGCATCCTATATCGTTGCCGCCGTGCTCTTCATCCTCAGTCTCGCGGGACTGTCGAAGCAAGAGACGGCCAAACATGGCAACCTGTTCGGTATCGCGGGTATGGCCATCGCCCTGATCGCGACCGTGTTCAACCCGGAGACCAGTGGCGTTCACTGGATCATTCTGGCCATGGTGATCGGTGGTGCCATCGGCGTGCGTCTGGCGCTCAAGGTCGAGATGACCGAGATGCCCGAGCTGGTGGCCGTGCTGCACAGCTTCGTGGGTATGGCGGCAGTGCTGGTGGGCTTCAACAGCTTTATCGATCTGCACCCCTCCGCCCCGGCTGAAGTGGTTGTCTCCGTCGGTTCCAACCTGGATGCCACTCTGGCAGCCGCCCGTGCGGCGTTCGAGCAGGCAGCCAGCGTTGCCCAGGTCGAGCACCTGACCGGCGCCATGCTGAACATCCACCTGGTCGAGATCTTCCTCGGCGTCTTCATCGGTGCGGTGACCTTCACCGGTTCCGTGGTGGCGTTCGGCAAGCTGCGTGGTCTCATCTCCTCCAAGCCGCTGATGCTGCCGCACCGCCACAAGCTGAACCTGCTGGCTGTGGTCGCCTCTCTGGCCCTGATGGTCTACTTCGTCAACGCCGGTGGCTCCACCTTCGCTCTGCTGGTGATGACCCTGATCGCCTTCGCCTTTGGCTGGCATCTGGTTGCCTCCATCGGTGGCGCCGACATGCCGGTGGTAGTTTCCATGCTGAACTCCTACTCCGGTTGGGCGGCGGCGGCGGCAGGCTTCATGCTCTCCAATGACCTGCTGATCGTCACCGGCGCGCTGGTGGGTTCCTCCGGTGCGATCCTCTCTTACATCATGTGCAAGGCGATGAACCGCTCCTTCATCTCCGTGATCGCCGGTGGCTTCGGCTCCGATGGCGTGGCCTCCACGGCTGATCAGGAGATGGGCGAATACCGCGAAACCAGCGCCGAGGAAGTGGCTGACCTGCTGAAGAACTCCAGCTCCGTCATCATCACCCCGGGCTATGGTATGGCGGTGGCACAGGCTCAGTATCCGGTTGCCGAGATCACCCAGAAGCTGCGTGACCGCGGCGTCAAGGTGCGCTTCGGTATCCACCCGGTTGCCGGTCGTCTGCCTGGCCACATGAACGTGCTGCTGGCGGAAGCGAAAGTACCGTATGACATCGTGCTGGAAATGGACGAGATCAACGAGGACTTCGCCGATACCGACACCGTGCTGGTGATCGGTGCCAACGACACCGTCAACCCGGCCGCGATGGAAGATCCGGGCAGCCCGATCGCCGGTATGCCGGTGTTGGAAGTGTGGAAAGCGCAGAACGTCATCGGCTTCAAGCGCTCCATGAACACTGGTTACGCCGGTGTCCAGAACCCGCTGTTCTTCAAGGAAAATACCCAGATGCTGTTTGGCGATGCCAAGGCCAGCGTCGAGGCAATCCTGAAAGCACTGTAAGTGCCATTCAGAGAGTGGATATCAAGGAGGCTTCGGCCTCCTTTTTTATTGCCCATCCCTTGTATATCCTCAATCCATACGGACCATGAGGGATCTCCATGATGTGGTGTCAGGGTTGGCGAAGGATTGGCTTGTACGGCTGGTTGCTGGCCTCGTTGTTTGGTGCCGGTTCGGCGGTTGCGGCGGACGAGCAGCCGACCCTGACGCTGCTGACCGAACTGTGGCCGCCCTACGTGATGCGCGATGATGGTGGTCGACTGATGGGAGCCGATCTCGATCTGGCTTGTACCGTGCTGCAGCAGCTTGGCTATCGCACCGAAATCAGGGTGCTCCCCTGGAAGCGGGTATTGCAGCAGGCGATGCTGCGCGAGGGGGATGCGGTGATCGACATCTTCTTTGCCGAAGCCCGCAAGAGCTGGCTCCACTATCCCGAAGAGCCGCTCTCCTACAGTGGCGAGGTGCTCTTCTATCCGGTGGATCGCCCGCTCCACGTTGCCCGGCTGGCCGACCTCAAGGGGTTGCGGGTCGGCATTCAGGCCGACTATGCCTACAGCAAATCCTTTCTGACCGATACCGGGGTGATCCGGGTGCCGATGACAGGGGAGGGGAATGCCGTCAAGCAGCTCCACCTGATGATGGCGGGCAGGCTGGACGGAGTGGTGCTCAACGAGCTGGTCGGACGGTATCTGCTGCACACCCAGGGGCTGCAGGATCAGGTGAGCCACGGCTCCTATATGTTGACCGACGATAGCCGCAACTTTCTCGGATTTACCCACAAACCCGGCCACGATCAGCTGGCTATCCGTTTCTCTGCCGCCCTGAAACTGTTCAAGCAGACCCCCGCCTACAAGCAGCTGCTGGCCCGCTATCACCTCTAGGCGGGCCCGCCCGCTGTGCGTTGCCTCACAATTTGTCGCACTTTGTTAAAAGACGGGCATAATGGCGCTGAAAAAAGCGATATTGCGCAACTTAATTTGATTTTATTGATATTAGAATCAAATTCAGTTGATTTGCATGGAGCTGCCATCAGGCGGCTACCTCTCTCGCGACGCCGTTGCGGCGCGCCCCGAATTGATGCTGACCCCCGGTCACCCTTTTTGCCATGCTGTTGCCTGTGGCGATGACAGGCATTGCGCCACCAAGATGAGATTGCACAGATGAAAGCACAATGGACCGACTTTATTACCCTGCTCAAGCGTGAAGTGGTGCCGGCCCTTGGCTGCACCGAGCCGATGTCGGTCGCCCTGGCTGCGGCCAACTGCCGCAAGCTGCTGGGGCAGGATCCGACCCGTATCAGTGTCTGGGTCAGCGGCAACCTGTTCAAGAACGGCATGGGAGTCGGGGTGCCGGGCACCGGCATGATCGGCCTGCCGGTGGCTGCTGCGGTCGGCATCACAGGGGGCAACCCGGATGCCGGGCTGGAGGTGCTCAAGACTCTCACTTCAGAGCAGGTGGAAGCCGCCAAGGCGCTGCTGCCCGCCATCAAGGTGGACGTGAAGGATGTGCCGGACGTGCTCTACGCCGAGGTGCTGGCCGAGGTGGAGGGTCACAGCGCCCGGGTGGTGATCTGTACCGACCACACCCGCATCATCCTGATGGAGAAGGATGGCGAGGTGCTGATGCAGCAGGACAACGCTCCCGGCGTGCAGATCCAGCCTGCCCCTTCCAGCAAGCCTGCCATGACCTTGCGCGAGATCGTCGATTTTGCCCTGCAGGTGCCGCTGGCGGAGATCGACTTCATCCGCGAAGCCGCCACCATGAATCAGGCGCTGGCGGACGAGGGGCTGCAGGGCTATGGCCTGCGCATCGGCAAGATCCTCACCGAGCAGGTGGAGCGCAAGCTGCTCTCCGACGACCTGATGACGTTGGCGATGCGCCTCTCCTCCGCTGCTTCCGATGCGCGGATGGATGGCGCCATGCTGCCCGCCATGTCCAACTCCGGCTCCGGCAATCAGGGTATTGCCGCCACCATGCCGGTAGTAGCAGCAGCTCGCTTCCTCAAGGCGAGCGACGAGCAGCTGACCCGGGCGCTGGTGATGAGCCATCTGGTGGCCATCTACATCAAGACTTATCAGAACAAGCTGTCGGCCCTCTGTGCCGCCAGCACCGCCGCCATGGGCTCCGGCGCGGCCATCACCTGGCTGCTGGGCGGCCAGTTCGAGCAGATCAGCCACTGCATCAACAACATGATTGGCGATGTCTCCGGCATCATCTGTGACGGCGCCGGCAGCGCCTGCTCCATGAAGGTCTCTACCTCCACCTCGGCGGCGGTGAAATCCTCCCTGATGGCCATCAACAACCTGCATGTGCCCCAGAGCGAGGGGATCGTCTCCGACGATGTGGACCAGACCATCGCCAATCTGGGCCGGCTCTCCAAAGAGGGGATGCTGGATACGGATATCGAGATCATCAACATCATGCGAGCGAAACAGCAGAAGCCATAAGTTTGTAAAACAAAGGGGGCTCAGACCCCCTTGTTTATGTCGTGACGGGTCAGGCCGTCCGACACGGTTGCCAGGGCATGCGTCGTGCTTGCTCTTGTTTCCCGGGCATTGCCCGCTTTTTGGGGGGTCATCTCATGACACTTAGCGTTATCGGTAATCTGGCCATTGCGGCCTTCTTGCTGTTCTTCCTCTATCGGTTGCAGCAAAAACATGTGAGCTTCACCCGCCGGGTGTTTGCCGGTCTGGGGCTGGGTATCCTGTTCGGGGCCGCCCTGCAGCTGCTCTACGGAGCGGGGTCTGCGGTGATTGGCCAGACCATCGACTATCTCGATATCGTCGGTAGCGGCTATGTGAAGCTGCTGCAGATGATCATCATCCCGCTGATCATGGTCTCCATCATCAGCGCCATCCTCAAGCTCAACGGCGGTACCGCCCTTGGCAAGATCAGCGCCATGACCATCGGCGTGCTGATCTTCACCACCGCCATCGCCGCCGGGGCGGGCATCCTGATGTCCAACCTGTTTGGTCTGACTGCGGAAGGGCTCACTGCCGGTGCTGCGGAAAGCGCTCGCGGTGCGGCGCTGCAGAGCACCCTCGGCAGCGTCGAGAGCATGTCCTTTGCCAAGATGGTACTGGAGTTCATTCCGGCCAACCCCTTCCTCGACATGACCGGCGGTCGCAAGACCTCTACCATCGCCGTGGTGATCTTCTCCATCTTCATCGGTCTGTCTGCTACCGGCATTGCCCGCAAGAAGCCGGAGATCTTCGCCAGCTTCAGCCACTTCATCGCCGTGGCCCACGCCATCGTGATGCGGATGGTGACCCTGGTGCTGCGCCTGACCCCGTTTGGCGTGCTGGCCCTGATGACCAAGGTAGTATCCGGTTCCAACTACGCTGACATCATCAATCTGCTCAGCTTCGTGATGGCCTCTTACGGCGCGATTGCCATCATGTTCGCCGTGCACCTGCTGCTGGTCGGCATGGTCGGCATCAACCCGGCTCGCTTCCTCAAGAAGATCACGCCGGTGCTGGCCTTTGCCTTCACCTCCCGTACCAGTGCGGGCTCCATCCCGATGAACGTGCAGACCCAGACCAAGTCGCTGGGTATTCCGGAGGGGATCGCCAACTTCGCCGCCTCCTTCGGTTCCACCATCGGTCAGAACGGCTGTGCCGGTATCTATCCGGCCATGCTGGCTGTGATGATTGCACCGACTGTCGGGGTCAACCCGATGGATCCGAGCTTCATCATGACTCTGATCGCCATCATCACCGTCAGCTCCTTCGGAGTGGCCGGCATTGGCGGCGGCGCCACCTTTGCCGCGCTGATCGTGCTCTCCGCGCTGGACTTCCCGGTGGCGCTGGCCGGTCTGCTCATCTCCATCGAGCCGCTGATCGACATGGGCCGTACCGCGCTCAACGTCTCCGGCTCCATCACCGCGGGCACGGTCACCAGCCGCCTGCTGGGGGAGACCGACATGAATGTATTCAACAGCGATCACGAAGTGAGTCTGGACGGCGAAGAGTCCACCATCTGATCCGCTGCGGGAGGGGTAACCTTCCCGCCATCAACCACAGGGAGGGCATGCCCTCCCTGCGTCATTGACAGGAGCAACTATGAGAATCGTGATCATCGGTGGCGAAGCCGCCGGTATGAGTGCGGCCGCCAAGGCGCGCCGGTTGGCCATCGATGCCGAAATCGTGGTGTATGAGGCATCCGAGGTGATCTCCTTCGGTGCCTGTGGCCTGCCCTACTTCGTCGGCGACGAGTTTCAGGAGCCAGGCTACATGGCCGAGTTCACCCCGGAGCAGTTCGCCGCCAAGGGGATCGAGGTCAAGATTGGCCACAGGGTGCTGAGTCTGGATGCTGCCGCGCAGACGCTGACTGTCGAGCACAACGGCGACACCTTCACCGATCGCTACGATCGGCTGATGATCGCCACCGGCGCCCGCGAAGTGATGCCACCCATCCCCGGCTTGCAGCAGGAGGGGGTATTCGGTCTGCGCCGGATGGCCGACGGACTGGCGCTGAAGGCGGCGGTACAAGACAAGAACAATCGCCGCGCCGTGGTGATCGGTTCCGGCTTTATCGGGCTGGAGGTGGTCGAGGCGCTGGTGCATCAGGGCAAAGAGGTGCGTCTCATCGAGCTGGCGGATCGGGTTATTCCCGATGCGTTTGATGGCGAGATCACCCAGCACATCGAAACCGAGCTGCGTGAGCAGGGGGTCTCCCTCCATCTTGGCGAGCGGGTTGAAGCGCTGCTGGGGGATGGCCGGGTGACCGGCGTGCGAACCAGCCAGGGCGAGTACGAGGCCGATATCGTGGTGGTCTGTACCGGGGTCAAGCCCAACACCGAGTTTCTGGCGGATACCGGCATCGAGCGACTCGGCAACGGCGCCATCAAGGTAGATCGGCAGGGGCGCAGCTCGCTGGCCAACGTCTGGTCGGCCGGTGACTGTGCCAGCGTCTGGCATAGCGTGAAGCAGCAGCAGGTCTATGTGCCGCTCGCCACCATCGCCAACAAGCTGGGGCGCATGGTAGGCGAGAATCTCGCGGGTGCAGAGCAGGAGTTTCCGGGGACTCTGGGTTCCGCCGCGCTCAAGGTGCTGGGGCTGGAGGCGGGCCGTACCGGCCTCTCCGAGCAGGAAGCCAGGGCGATGGGGATCGACTATCGCACCGTGGTGATCAAGGACAAGTGCCACACCAACTACTGCCCGGGTCAGTCCGACATTCACGTCAAGCTGGTGTACGAGGCGGGCAGCAAGCGGCTGCTGGGCGGCCAGATCCTCGGTCGCAAGGGAGCGGTACACCGCATTGATGCACTGGCGGTCGCCATCACCATGGGGGTGACTACCGAGCAGCTAGGCATGCTGGACTTTGCCTACGCGCCGCCCTTCTCCCGCACCTGGGATGCCCTGAACGTGGCGGGCAACGTCGCGAAGTAACAGGCGCTGGTCAGGTGGAAAATGAGAAGAGGCGGCACAGGGTGCCGCCTCTTCTTTTTGCTTAAAACTGCCTCAGGGATCGGCAGGGGGATCTTGCCGCTCCGGCTTGCCTGTCGCCGGTTTGCTGCCGACCAGCACGGCGCCGAAGAAGATAAGCGCAACGCCTGCCGCCTTGCTCGCCACCAGCGGCTCGGCAAAGGCCGGCATGCTCACCGCCAGCAGATAGACCAGCCCGTAACTGGTGCTGAGCAGCGGGTAGGCGATATTGAGCGGGGTGGAGTGCAGCGCCGCCAGCCAGCAGAGCAGCGACAGCCCGTAGCAGAGGATGCCGATGGCGATGGTGAGGAGCGGCAGGGGGTGAGCCAGCATCACGGCGGGATCAGCCTGCCACTCAGGGAGGCTTATCGCCCCCCACTTCATGCAGAGCTGCGCCACTGTAACCAGCACTATGCTGCCCAACACGTAGAGATAACCCTTCATAACAGACCTCCCAGCAGCAGGGCGCCGACAATGATGGCGGCAGCCCCCAGCCAGTTGCGGCAGCTCACCGGCTCGCGGAAAAAGAGGCGCGAGCCGAGCAGCACCAGCACCAGATTGAGGCTGAGCATGGGGTAGGCCATGCTCAGCGGCAGCCGTTGCAGCAGATAGATCCAGAGCAGCATGCCGCAGCCAAGGGCTGCAATGCTCCCCAGCAACCAGGGAGAGGTGAGCTTCTGCCAGTGGCCTTGCGGTATGCGTTGCCAGCTGATGACCGCCTGCTTTTGCAGCATCTGGCCCGCACTGGTGAGGAGGCTGACCAGCAGGAGGAGCAGGATATCCATCAGCGATTCCCGTGGTAGACGAGCAGGGTGAAGCGGTGGCTGCGAATGGTCTTGTCTGCCGGGGGCAGCGCGGCGATCTGCTCGTCATCGTCGGTGCGCAGCAGCAGGGCGACCTGCCCCTCCTGGCGAGCCTGTGCCAGCCAGTTCGGGAACTCCTCTTGCGTGACATAGCGCCCCTTGCCCTGCGGATAGCCAAGGCCATATCTCAGCTCGCCCATGCTGTCGAACAGGTTGACCTCACTGCGTTTGGTCTCCCAGGCGATGGAGGAGGCGGTGCCCACCTCGTTGGCCAGCAGGGTGTGGGATTCCATCAGGATCTCCCGGTTGGCCTTGATGAAGTGCTCCGGCAGTTTGGAGTCCACCAGCGATAACGGCAGTGCCAGCGGCAGGGCTACGGCCAGCACCATGGGGCAGAGGGCGCTCAGCTGCCAGCTGCGGACGGGAGCCACCAGCTGGATAAAGCCGAGCAGCGACCAGCTGGCGAAGATCGCCATGGCAATGGCCAGCTTGCCCATCTCGTAGCGGCCGTAGACCGCATGTTGTGGCGAGAAGGCCAGTACCGCCAGCACCCCTACGCAGACGAGACCGAACAGGCCGTTGATCCAGGCGTTGAGGCGAAATGGCTGAGCGCGACCCTCCCTGAGGGCATTGACCGCGCTGTTGGCGAGCAGGATGGCCAGCGGGGCGAAGCAGGGCAGGATATAGGTGAGCAGCTTGCCCTTGGCGATGCTGAAGAAGATAAAGGGCAGTACCAGCCAGGCCAGCAGATAGAGAGTCTGCGGGCCGACCTTGCGCTCCTGCCACCCCTGCTTCAGTGCGCCCGGCAGCAGCCCCAGCCAGGGCAGGGTGCCGAGCAGTCCCATCGGCAGGTAGTACCAGAAGGGGGACTTGTGCTGGGCATCTTCCGAGGCGAAGCGCTGGATGTGCTCAATCCAGAAGAAGTAGTGCCAGTAGTCCGGCTCCCGCTGATGAATGGCGATGGCCCAGGGGGCGGCCAGCAGGGCGGCGCTCAGGATGGCCAGCGGTCCGAAGCGCACCAGTTCGAGCAGGCGCCCCCGGGTCAGCATATATGGGACAAGTACGATTACCGGCACCGCCAGCGCGATAAACCCCTTGGTGAGAAAGCCCATGCCGCAGGCGAGACCAAACAGCAGATAGCCCGCCATCCTGCGGCCGGGCGGCCCCTCCTGCCGGATGAGGTAGAAGCTCACCATGGCGGCGTTGAGCCAGAGGGTCACCATGGCGTCCAGCACGCTGTAGGTGCCGATGCCGTAGACGATCAAGGTCGAGAGATAGATGAGGCTGGCGAACCACGCCTTGCGCCGGCACTGCCAGAGCTGGAGGGTAAACCAGAAGACCAGCAGTGCGCTCAGCCCGGTCGAGGCGGCCGAGGCGAAGCGGACGGCAAAGTTGCTCTCGCCGAACATCAGCTGGCTGAGGCTGTTGAACCAGTAACCGGCGATGGGTTTCTCGAAGTAGCGCAGGCCGAGGAAGTGGGGCACCACCCAGTCACCCGTGGTGACCATCTCCCGGCTGATTTCGGCGTAACGGTTTTCGTCCGGGCTCCACAGCATCCGCTGGTTGAGCGGCAGCAGGTAAAAGAGCAGAAAGAAAAGGGGCAGGGCCCATCGGGTCATCTTCATGAGATCCTCGGTTGCAATCTGGTGAGCTGGTTCATGGGGCTGCCTTGCAGCCGAGCCACCCTTCGCGTCCCGGCAGGGTGCCGCGCAGCAGGTGACCGGTCGGTAGTTGAGTCGGGTCGGACGGGAGCAGCTCGCCAAGGGGGACGAAACGGATGCCACGCGCTTTGGCCTCGCCGAGCAGGGCATCGAACTGATCTGCCATGACGATCCCCTCTACCTCGGCGTGGATGGTGTAGACATGGGGGCCCTGCGCCGTAGGGGTCGCCAGCTGCTCCAGCAGGAAGTGGTTGAAACCGTCGACCGTCACCTGATGCCCCACCACCTCGTCGAAGGTGGGCAGGTTGACCGGGATCTGAGGGGTGCCGGGCCGTCCATCCTCCAGAATGGGGCGGAACAGGCCGCAGCCGCGGCAGTCGCTGTTGTAGCGAAAGCCGAACTGCTCCTTGGCCTGGGTGGTGAGCGGATCGGCTCGCCAGCCTGCTGCTGCGGAGCAATCCACTTCGCGCCCCAGGATCTCGCTCAGGGCATCGACTCCGAGCCGGGTCTGGCGGATCAGCTCGGCCTCGTCCCAGCGACCGGTGTTGGCCTGCCAGCCGTGGTGATCCCAGGCGTGCAGCCCCACCTCGTGACGGGCGCTGTCGGTGTCGCGCATCAGGGAGCCCAGCTCTCTGCCGATAGGCTTGCCGGGCCAGGCGGTGCCGGCCAGCAGGATATCGAGCCCATACAGAGATGCTGCGTTGGAACGCAGCATCTTGAGCAGGAAGCGGGGCTTGAGCAGGCGCCACAGGTGGCGCCCCATGTTGTCGGGACCGACCGAGAAGAAAAAACTCCCCTTCACCTGATGCCGGTCGAGCAACTGCAGCAGGCGGGGAACCCCGTCACGGGTCCCCCTGAAGGTATCGACGTCGATCCGCAGACCCACCTCAGTCATGCTCGACTCCTGTGGTGACCGCCCCTTGCAGGAAGAAGTCCAGCGTCTTGCCGATGGTCTCTTCCATATCGATGGTCGGTTCCCAGTCGATCAGCTTGCGGGCATTGCGGATGCTCGGACGACGGTGAGAGACATCCTGATAGCCGTCACCGTAGAAGGACTTGCTCTCTACCAGCTTGAAGCCGGCGAACGGCGGGAAGTGGTCGCGCAGCGGGTGGGCATCGAATTTGGCGAGCAGCACCTCCGCCATCTCGCGAATGCTCGCCTCGTTGTCCGGGTTGCCGATGTTGATGATCTGGCCGTTGCAGCGATCGCCCTTGTTCTCGACGATGCGGAACAGGGCTTCGATGCCATCCTCGATATCGGTGAAGCAGCGCTTCTGGGCGCCGCCATCCACCAGCTGGATCGGGGTACCGTCCACCAGATTGAGAATGAGCTGGGTGATGGCGCGAGAGCTGCCGATGCGGGCGGAGTCCAGACTGTCGAGGCGCGGCCCCATCCAGTTGAAGGGACGGAACAGGGTGAAGTTGAGCCCCTCTTTCTTGCCGTAGGCCCAGATGACCCGATCCAGCAGCTGTTTGGAGACGGAGTAGATCCAGCGCTGCTTGTTGATGGGGCCGACGATGAGGCGGGATTCATCCTCGTCGAAGCTGTGATCGTCACACATCCCGTACACCTCTGAGGTGGAGGGGAATATGATGCGCTTGTTGTACTTGACGCAGTAGCGGACGATCTTGAGGTTCTCCTCGAAATCGAGCTCGAACACCCGCAGCGGGTTACGGGTGTACTCGATGGGGGTGGCGATGGCTACCAGCGGCAGGATCACGTCGCACTTCTTGATGTGATACTCGATCCACTCGGTGTGGATGCTGATGTCCCCCTCCACGAAGTGAAAGTTGGGGTGACCGATGAAGCGATCCACGGCGCTGGAGCCGATGTCGAGGCCATACACTTCGTAGCCGCCATCCTGGAGCAGACGCTCGGTGAGGTGGTTGCCGATGAAGCCGTTGACGCCGAGGATCAGCACCCGGGTCAGGCGTGCCTTGCGCAGGGCATTGCTCGCCTTGGCGCCGATCTTCATTCCTTCGACCAGCCCCAGTTCGCGGGCCAGCTGGGCGCCGCGTACATAGAGCCCCCCTTCGGCCTGACCGGCCAGGATCTCCAGCACTCCTTCACCACAGGCCACGCGCAGCGGGTCGTGGGAGAGAATGGTGCCCGGCTGCTGGTCGCTCTGGATCGCCAGCGGCTGCGACTTCCAGACCGTCAGCTTGCGATCGCCGGCAAAGCTGAAGGCCCCCGGATAGGGCTGGGTGACGGCGCGTACCAGATTGTTGAGCTCGCGGGCCGGGCGGTGCCAGTGCAGTTCGCCATCGGCCGGGGTGCGGCGGCCATAGTAGCTCGCCTTGCTCTCGTCCTGCGGGGTGAAGCGGCTCTCCCCGCGCTTGAGTTTGACCAGTTCACCTTCCAGCAGGGCATGGGCAGCTTGGCGTACCTTGCCATGCAGGGTCAGCGCCGTGTCGTCGTCGGCAATGGCCACCGCCTGCTGGGCGACGATATCGCCGGCATCGGGTTTGGCCGTCATCCGGTGCAGGGTGATGCCGGTCTCGGTCTCGCCGTTGACCAGACACCAGTTGATGGGCGCGCGGCCGCGATAGGCGGGCAGCAGGGAGCCGTGCAGGTTGAAGGCCCCGACGGTCGGGATATCGAGGATCTCCTGCTTGAGCATGTTGCGGTAGTAGAAGGAGAAGATGGCCTCGGGTGCCAGCTCGCGAATGCGCTCAATCCAGAGCGGATGGTTTACGTCTTCGGGGGAGAAGACCGGCAGGTCGTGCTCGGCACAGAGCTGGGCGACCGAGTCGAAGAAGCGGTTCTCGCCCGGGTCGTCGGCGTGGGTAAAGACCGCCTGGATCTGATAGCCGGCCTGAAGCAGGGACTCGATACCGGTGCAGCCGATATCGTGATAGGCAAAGACGACAACGTTCATGATTGAGTTTCCTGTTGCGAAGCATCCGGGGTGGAGCGAACGATTTGGTGAATGAAGTAGCGGGGGCGAGCGCGCACATCGGTGTACATGCGGCCGATGTACTCACCCAGCAGACCCATCCCGATCAGCTGCACGCCGACAAAGGTGAAGAGAATGGCAAACAGGGTGAAGACGCCGTCTGCTGCCCAGTCGGCGCCCATCAGCAGGCGCAGCAGGATCAGCAGGATCGAGAAGGTGAAGCCGATCCCCGCCACCACGCTGCCAACGATGCTGAGCAGGCGCAGCGGGGCCGTGGTCATGCAGGTGACCAGGTCGTACATCAGGTTGATGAGGTGCATCAGGCCATATTTGGATTCGCCGTGGGCGCGCTCGGCGTGGCCCACCTCCAGCTCGGTGGTACGGCGGGCAAAGCTGTTGGCCAGAATGGGGATGAAGGTGCTGCGCTCCTGACAACAGAGCATGGCGTCGATGATGTGGCGGCGATAGGCGCGCAGCATGCAGCCGTAGTCGCTCATCTGGACGCCGGTGGCCCGCTGTACCGACTTGTTGATAAAGCGCGAGGCCGTCTTGCGAAACCATGAGTCCTGCCGGTTGCGGCGGATGGTGCCGACCACGTCATACCCTTCCATGGCGGTGGTGACCAGCCGCGGGATCTCTTCCGGCGGGTTTTGCAGGTCGGCATCCAGGGTGATCACCAGATCCCCTTTGGCGGTCTCGAAACCGGCCATGATGGCGGCATGCTGGCCATAGTTGCGGTTGAGCAGCACAGCGACCAGCTTGCTCCCTTCGCGGGCAGCTGCCTCGCTGATGATGGCGGCGGAGCGGTCGCGGCTGCCATCGTCGATCAGGATCACCTCGTAATCCTGACTCAGCTGCTCGCAGGACTCGGTGACGCGCCGCAGCAGCTCGGGCAGGCTCTCCTCCTCGTTGTAGACGGGGATGATGACGGAGACCCGCTTGATATCGTTATGGTTCACGTGTCGTTACTCCAGTATGTCGGTCAGGGCTGCCACGACCCGATCCACGTCGGAGAGCGTCATGTCGGGGAAGAGGGGCAGGGTGCAGAGCCGTGACGAGTTCCACTCGGTATTTGGCAGCGAGAGCGTCGGGTAGCGCTCCCGGTAGTACTTCTGGGTATGGGCCGCCTTGAAGTGCAGGCCGGTGCCGATGCCGCGCTCCTGCAGTGCCTGCATCAGCTGATCGCGATCGAGGCCGCAACGGGCCGGATCGACCCGCACCATGAAGAGGTGCCAGGCGTGAAGGTGGGCATAATCGGGGATAGCGAGCGGCTCGAACGGCAACCCCTCCAGCAGCTCCCGATAGCGGGCAACCAGGATGGCGCGCCGGGCGTTGAGCTCGGGCAGGCGGGCCAGCTGTACCAGCGCGATGGCGGCGTTGATGTCGGCCAGGTTGTACTTGAAGCCCGGCATGATCACCTCTGCCTGCGGCTTGCGGCCCAGCGTCATCCGGTCGAAGGCATCGACCCCCAGACCGTGGAATTTCAGCATCCGCACCTTGTCGGCCAGCGCCTTGTCATCGGTCACCAGCATGCCCCCCTCGGCACAGGTGAGGTTCTTGATGGCGTGAAAGGAGAAGATGGCGGTGCCAGTCTCGCCGATCCAGCGGGCGCGATAGCGGGTGCCGACCGCATGGGCGGCATCTTCGATGACCGGAATATCGTGCTGGCGACCCAGGGCGAGGATGGGGTCGAGGTCGACCGGCGCCCCGGCGTAGTGCACCGGGATGATAGCCCGGGTGTTGGGGGTGATGAGCGGCGCTATCTGCCCGGCGCTGACCATCAGGGTATCCCTGTCCACATCGACAAAGACGGGGGTGGCCCCCAGCAGGGTGATGATGTTGATGGTGGAGACCCAGGTCTGGGAGGGGGTGATCACCTCGTCACCCGGGCCAATCCCCAGCGCCATCAGGGTGACATGCATACCGGCCGTTGCGGAGCAGAGCGCCACCGCATGCTGGCAGCCAAAGGTCTCGCAGAAGCGCTGCTCCAGCTCATGATTTTTCGGGCCTGTGGTGATCCACCCTGATTGCAGAACCTTGCTGACGGCGTTGATCTCGGCCTCGCTCATGGCGGGTTTCGAGAATGGCAGAAAGTTTTTCATACGACTCCAGTCTTAATGTCGCAAGAGATCAAATGGCGATGAAAACCGGTATTGCCGATTTTCACTGGGAATATGCACGGCACAGATATCTATATCGCTCGATATATTTTCGAAAGTAGCTGAATAGCGAGTTTTTATTCAAGCACACAGCAACACTTGGTAACAATTGCTGGAGTTTTTATGGATAACCAAATCTGGAAATATCTCGTAACAAAATATTGCTTGGTTTTATTTTGAATTGGTGTTTAGCCACTTGTTTTTAGTGTTGTTACTCGATTTGTTGGCCATTGCTGAATAGTTGAAATGTCATTCAGTATTGAAATTGCTTGTTACAAATTGCCCGTAGTGCAATTGAGGAAAGGATGTAAAGTTTCCAGCATCACGCATTATGGAATAGTCGTTATGAATATCACCGTTTTTGGCAGTGGCTATGTCGGCCTGGTACAGGCAATTGTATTGGCCGATGTCGGCCATCAGGTTGTTTGTATTGATCTCGATGCAGAAAAAATAAGTCGGTTGTCCCGTGGCGAATTACCTATTTATGAACCCGGGCTGGATTCATTGCTGCATCAGACGCTACAAAATGGCTCGCTGAAATTCACCACGGATATATCCATGGCGGTTACCCACGGTGACGTGCAATTCATCGCCGTCGGTACGCCCCCTGATGAGGATGGTTCGGCCGATCTGAGCGCCGTCAGGGCGGTGGCGAGGTCGATTGCCCAACATCGTGTCGACGAGGTGATCATCGTCAACAAATCCACCGTGCCGGTTGGTACGGCAGACAAGGTATTCCACTGGGTCAGGGAGCAGCAGGCAGAGCTAGGCAAGCAGTTCGAGTTCGATGTGGTCTCCAATCCCGAATTTCTCAAAGAGGGGGCGGCTGTGCGTGATTGCCAGCGTCCGGATCGCATCGTCATCGGCACCGGCAAGGAGCGCTCCAGAGCCGTGATGCGCGAGCTGTACGAACCCTTCAACCGCAATCACGACCGCATTCTCTTCATGGACGTGCGCAGTGCCGAGCTGACCAAGTACGCCGCCAACTGCATGCTGGCTACCAAGATCAGCTTTATCAACGAGATTGCCGGGCTGGCCGAGCGGGTTGGTGCCGATATCGAGCTGGTGCGGCAGGGGATCGGTGCCGATCAGCGCATCGGCTACCAGTTTATCTATCCCGGTTGCGGCTATGGCGGCTCCTGTTTTCCCAAGGATGTGAGGGCGTTTCTGGCGACAGCCGCCGCCCTCGACTACGACACGCCGCTCATCCGCGCGGTGGAGCGGGTCAACGAGCGGCAGAAGTTCAAGCTCTTCGATACGCTGTCCACTCACTTTCAAGAGCGGGGCGAGTCGCTGGCGGGCAAGACCATCGCCATCTGGGGGCTCGCCTTCAAACCCAATACCGATGACATGCGCGAAGCGCCGAGTCGGGTGCTGATGGAGGCGCTGTGGCAGGAGGGGGCGCGGGTGCAGGCCTTTGACCCGGTGGCGATGAAGGAGGCGCAGCGCATTTATGGCTGCCAGCCCGAGCTGTCGCTGATGGGCACCAAGGAGGCTGCGCTGGCGGGGGCCGATGCACTGGTCATATGCACCGAGTGGAACGAGTTCAAGGCGCCTGACTTTGCCCAGCTCAAGAAGATGCTGGCCATGCCGCTCATCATCGACGGTCGCAATCTCTATGACCCGCACAAGATGAAAACCTTGGGCTTCTCCTACTACGCCATCGGACGCGGGGAGACCATTGCAGAAGGAATGAGCCATGCCACGCCCTGAAATCTCGGGGCGCAAGCTCGGCTGGATGTTGCTGCTGGTGACTCTGGTGCTGCTGTTTGGCCAGTTTGATCATCAGCTCTGGACGCCTGATGAGCCCCGCGAAGCGGCCATTGCGCTCGAAATGTACCGCAGTGGTGACTGGGTGGTACCGACCCTGGGCGGGCGCAGCTTTATCGAGAAGCCGCCGCTCTTCTACATGGCCGCTCTGCCGTTTCTTGATGGGTTTGCATCCTGGCTGGGGATAACCAACACCCTGCGTTTGACGGGCGTGGTCTGGGCGGCAGGCATGCTGCTCTTCACCGGCCTGCTGACCTATCGCCTGGTTGGCAACAGGTCGGCGGCACTCTGGTCGGTCATCGCACTGGGCACCATGGAGGGATTTATTATCAATACGCACTGGATCAGGACGGACAGTGCGCTCGCCTTCTTTGTCGTATTTACCCTCTGGGCATTCGCCGAATATTATCTGGCGCATCGCAACTTGATGGCGATTATTGCCGGACTGGGTCTGGCTGGCTGTTTTATGGCAAAAGGGCCGATCGGGCCGCTGACGGTGTTTTTCGGCTGGTTGCCCCTTTTTCTCTTTGCTGCCCGCAAAGCAGTAAACGAGAAAAGTGTTCCCGTTTTTATATTCCAACACTTGCTGGTGTTGTGGTTTTTTATATTGCCAGTCGCAGCCTGGGTTCGTGAGCTAATTAATCATGCTGATGGCGATGCCTTGTGGCATGAGTGGTTCTGGCAGAATCAGGTTGGCCGTCTTACCGGCACTTCGACCGAACTGGGTCATATCAAGAAAGGTGCCTATCTCTATTACTTGTGGGGCATGGTGGAATATACCATCCCATGGTTGCCATTCATTGTTTATTGGGGCTGGCAAACGGTGAAACAGCGGGAGTGGAGCCGTGAGCGGCTACTTCTGCTGTGCTGGGCGCTTGGGACTCTTTTATTGTTAACTCTCTCTTCGACCAAACGCACCCTCTATCTTTTCCCGCTATTACCGGTATTTGCCATCATGCTGGGTCAGGTCAGTCTGAGCTGGCCGGTGTGGGCAGCCCGTTATGGTCGGGGGTGGCTCTACTTCATGCTGCTGTTTTGCGTCGCCATCATTGCACTCCCTCTGTTGGGTCTGCCGCTGCCGTTTGCCAGCCAGATTCCGGCAGAAGTGCAGCTAGCCGCCAGCAAGCTGGGGTGGCGGTACATTCCCGCCATCATCCTGTTCGTGATGGCGCTGGAGCTATTGTTGCGGCGCAAGGAGGTACATGGCGCCATTCATGTCACCAGCTCGGTGGCCATCATGTTTCTGCTCACTTTTGTGCTGGTCTACCCGCTGATCGATGCCGCCAAGGGGGTTTCGGGCAAGATGACTCATCTGCTTGAGGGGATACCGCTCGAGACGCGGGATCGCATCGCCGGCTGGCGGCTGGGTGAAACCGAGCTAGGTCTGCTCTCTGTCTATGAAGAGATGCAGGTAGTGAATCTGGACGGGCAGGGGGTGAGGGATGTGCTTGCCTGTCACGATGCCAGATTTGATGCGGTGCTGGTCAACGGTACGGCGCAGGAGATAGCAAATCTGCTGGAGGGGATCCCCTATCAGCTGCTGGCACAGACCTCTCTTCGTTCGGACAAGGGGCAGCTGCTGACGCTGGTTGCCGCAGAGCAGTGCCATTGATCTATTTATTTCCACTTCAGGATCGTCGGATGACGCAGTATGTACGTTTGGTAATTGTTCCACTTTTCCTGCTCAAGGTTCCTGCCAGCCACGCCGGCAGTGATTTTGAAACCTATGGTGATATCGGCCAGGTAGTGATTCCGGTGGCGGCGGCACTCATCTCATGGGGGGAGGATGATATCGAGGGGCTGAAGCAGTTCGGTTACTCTTTTGCCACCACCACGGCGCTGGTGCAGGGGATGAAGTTCACCATAGATGCAGAGCGACCATCCGGCTCTGGCCAGAGTTTTCCCTCCGGCCATACGGCGGCGGCATTCAGCGGCGCCAGCTATCTGCAGATCCGTTATGGCTGGCACTACGGGTTGCCGGCGTACATTGCGGCCGGTGCTGTGGGCTGGTCGAGAGAGAATGCCGAGCAGCACTACTGGCGCGATATCATCGCCGGAGCGGCCATCGCGACCGGGATTAGCTATCTGTTTACGACACCACTATCGCGCAATGTGGTGGTAGCGCCGGTTGCCATGCAGGGGGATGCCCGCGGTGTGGGGCTTCACTACCGCTATTGATGATGGGTTTTCCCCGGCCGGGCTGATTGCAGATATAAAAAAACCGATGCCTTGGCATCGGTTTTTTACTGTTACCGGTTTATTCGCACTCAGCTGCGGGCGAGGCGGTTTTCCGGGTAGTTCTTGGCCAGCACTTCGCGAGCATGCTTGGCCAGCTCCGGCATCTTCAGGGTGTCGTAAGACTCGACCATGATCTCCAGCGCTTTTTCGGTTTCGGCTGTGTCGGGATAGGTTTCGACAATCAGCTTGGCCCGGTTGGCAGCCGCGACCAGCGCATCACGCTTCACGTAGTATTCGGCGACGCTCAGGTCATATTTGGCCAGACGGTTCTTCAGACCAATCATGCGGGCACGGGCATCGGCGGCATAGACGCTGTTGGGGTAGTTCTGCAACAGGGTCTTGAAGTCCTGGAATGCCTGGCGGGCATAGGCCGGGTCTTTGTCATCGCGGGAGATGCCAAAGAGGCTCTGGAAGAAGTTGTAATCCGCCGCCATGTTGGTCAGGCCGCGCATATAGAAGACGTAATCGATGTTCTTGTGCGCCGGATTGAGGCGGATAAAACGGTCGATATTGGCGATCGCCTGAGCGGTATCATCCTGCTTGTAGTAGGCATAGATGAGGTCAAGCTGCACTTGGTTGGAGTAGGCGCCGAACGGGTAGCGAGAGTCCAAAGCCTCCAGCAATTCAGTGGCTTGCACGTAATTGCCAACATCCAGT
The DNA here is from genome assembly GCF_038739615.1 of Aeromonas sp. SER. NCBI lineage: Bacteria > Pseudomonadati > Pseudomonadota > Gammaproteobacteria > Aeromonadales > Aeromonadaceae > Aeromonas > Aeromonas sp. SER. Next base: position 133,207 of record NZ_JBCGFC010000010.1, read on the forward strand.
TTGAGGCGTGCTTTCTGGTACAGGGTCTCCGGCGGTTCGTCGGGTACCTTGGGTTTGGTGCTGGAACAGCCTGTGATCAAGGTAGCGACCAAGGCGAGCGACATCAGCAGGTGAGACTTCTTTCCCATCAACAACATCCGGTCCATTTCCACGAAATTGGCAAAGTATCCGTTATGCTTGGCTAAAAGAAAAGCTAGAATACCCGGATTATTTCGAATTGATACCCCCCGCTCAAGAGACCATACATGAGCCAGCATATTGAACTGACAGGCGAATTCCAGGATCACCAATTCGGGCAGCGACTCGACCAGGCCCTGGCCGAATTGTTTCCCGACTACTCCCGAACCCGCATCAAGGAGTGGATCTTACAGGACAAAGTGACCCTGGATGGTCAGGTTGCCAACACCCCGCGCGAGAAGGTGATTGCTGGGCAACAGGTGCATGTGGATGTAGAGCTGGAAGATGACACCCGCTTCGATGCGCAGGATATCGAGCTCAACATCGTTTACGAAGACGAACACATTCTGGTGATCGACAAGCCGGCCGGTCTGGTTGTCCACCCGGGCGCCGGTACGCCGGATGGCACCATTCTCAACGCCCTGCTGCACCGCTACCCCGGTATTGCCGAGGTACCCCGTGCCGGTATCGTGCACCGTCTGGATAAAGACACTACAGGTCTGATGGTGGTTGCCAAGACCGTTCCGGCCCAGACCCATCTGGTGGAAGCGCTGCAGGCGCGCCAGATCACCCGTGAGTACGAAGCGATCGCCATCGGTCACATGACCGCCGGCGGTACCGTTGATGCGCCCATCGGCCGTCACCCGACCCAGCGTACCCATATGGCCGTCGTGCCCAATGGTCGTCCTTCCGTGACCCACTACCGGGTACATGAGAAGTTCCGTGGCCACACCCGTCTGCGTCTGCGTCTGGAAACCGGTCGTACTCACCAGATCCGTGTCCACATGGCCCACATCAAACATCCGCTGGTGGGTGACCCGGCCTACGGTGGCCGTCTGCGCCCGCTGCGCAACGCCACGCCGGAACTGACCGAAGCGCTGCGCGGCTTCCGTCGTCAGGCTCTGCACGCCACCATGCTGCAGCTGGCCCACCCCATTACCGGTGAGGTCATGCAGTGGCACTCCCCCACGCCGCAGGACATGCTGGATCTGATGGAGGTGCTGCGTGCGGATACGTTGGCCAATCCGGACGAGCTGGTCTGGAAATAGTGGTAAATCTGGCCGTGTTGCGACGACTTCTGCCGTAACCCGCCGATACAGCGCGTAGCACACAGAACCTTGAAACGGGGCGTCTTGACTGGTTGCAGCCAAGAGCCCCGTTTCCATTTGAACGATAGAGCGTGAAGGAGTGAGCAATGAAATGGATTGAACCCGACTGGCCGGCGCCAGCACGCGTCCGGGCGCTTTCGACCACCCGTGACGGTGGTGTCAGCGAAGGGGTCTTTGCCGGTCTCAATCTGGGCGCCCACGTAGGGGACGAACCGGCCAGGGTCGAGGCCAACCGGGTCCGGCTGCAGCAGGTGGCCGCCATCCCGGGGCCCCTCAACTGGCTCAATCAGGTGCACGGCACCGTCGTTCATCCGGTCAGCAGCCATTATGAGCAGGCACCGGATGCCGATGCCGCCTGCGCCCATGAGGCGGATCAGGCCTGCATCGTGATGACCGCTGACTGTCTGCCGGTGCTGTTTTGCGATCGGGCTGGCACAGTGGTGGCTGCCGCCCATGCCGGTTGGCGCGGACTGAAAGATGGCGTGCTGGAGGCGAGCATCGCCGCCATGGGCTGCGAGCCGGGTGAGATCCTGGCCTGGCTTGGCCCGGCCATCGGCCCCACTGCCTTCGAAGTGGGTGGCGAGGTGCGCGAGGCCTTTATAGCCGAGCAGACCGAGGCTGCAGCTGCGTTCGTCTCTTCGTCCAATGAGGGGAAATGGCTGGCGGATATCTACCAGCTGGCCCGGCTGCGCCTTGCCCGCGCCGGCGTCACCGCCATCTATGGTGGCGAATACTGCACCTTCAGCGACAGCGAGCAGTTCTACTCTTACCGTCGCAACGGCCAGACCGGCCGGATGGCCTCTATCATCTGGTTGGCGTCCTGATGAAGCTCCCCGCCCTGCATAGTGCAAGGGCGGGGATCCCGCTCTCGCCCCTCTTGCAGAAAAAATAACCAGCACCGCCCCTTGAAATAGCCCGTACGGGCCTCATCTTTCATCTCAGAAAGTTATGTTGTTTGCCGCGCAAGCGGCGTCTGCCTGTTTGAAGGGGGAGTGCAATGCGCCTCGATCGCCTTACCAGCAAATTCCAGATTGCTATTTCCGATGCCCAGTCTCTTGCGCTGGGTCGTGACCACCAATTCATCGAACCCGTTCATCTGATGACCGCACTGGTCAATCAGGATGGCGGCTCCATCCGTCCGTTGCTCACTCTGACCGGGATGGATATCAATGCCCTGCGCTCCCGCCTCGGCGAGGAGCTGGATCGCCTGCCGCGCGTCAGCGGTGTGGAAGGGGATGTACAGCTCTCCAACGGCCTCGGCCGGCTGCTCAACGTCTGTGACAAGCTGGCTCAGCAGCGCAAGGATCAGTTCATTTCGTCCGAACTGTTCGTGCTGGCGGCCCTCGACGAGAAGGGCACGCTGGGCGAGCTGCTGCGCGCTCAGGGGCTGACCAAAGAGAAACTCGAAGCGGCCATCGACAAGGTGCGTGGCGGCAAGAAGGTGGAGGATGCCAACGCCGAGGAGAACCGTCAGGCGCTGGAGAAGTACACCATCGATCTGACCGAGCGGGCCGAACTCGGCAAGCTCGACCCGGTGATCGGCCGGGATGACGAGATCCGCCGCACCATTCAGGTGCTGCAACGTCGAACCAAGAACAACCCCGTGCTGATCGGGGCTCCCGGTGTCGGCAAAACCGCCATCGTCGAGGGGCTGGCCCAGCGCATCATCAACGGCGAGGTGCCGGAAGGGCTCAAGAACAAGCGGGTGCTGTCGCTGGATATGGGGGCGCTGGTGGCCGGTGCCAAATATCGCGGCGAGTTCGAGGAGCGGCTCAAGGCTGTGCTGAGCGATCTCGCCAAGGAGGAGGGCAACGTCATCCTCTTTATCGACGAGCTGCACACCATGGTCGGCGCCGGCAAGGGCGAAGGGGCCATGGATGCGGGCAACATGCTCAAGCCTGCGCTGGCGCGGGGCGAGCTGCACTGCGTCGGTGCCACTACTCTGGACGAGTATCGCCAGTTCATCGAGAAGGATGCAGCGCTTGAGCGTCGCTTCCAGAAGGTGCTGGTGGAAGAGCCTAGCGTGGAGGATACCATCGCCATCCTGCGCGGCCTGAAAGAGCGTTACGAGCTGCACCACCATGTGCAGATCACCGACCCCGCCATCGTGGCCGCGGCTCAGCTGTCGCACCGTTACATTGCAGATCGCCAGCTGCCGGACAAGGCCATCGACCTCATCGACGAGGCGGCGGCCAGCATCCGGCTGCAGATCGACTCCAAGCCCGAGGCGCTCGATCGTCTCGAGCGGCGCATCATCCAGCTCAAGCTGGAGCAGCAGGCGCTGATGAAAGAGGACGATGACGCCAGCCGCAAGCGTCTGGAGCTGATCAATCAGGAGATTGGCGAAAAAGATCGGGAATACAACGAGCTGGACGAGGTGTGGAAGGCCGAGAAGGCCGCCCTCGCCGGTACCCAGCACATCAAGGCTGCGCTGGAGCAGGCCCGTCAGGATCTCGATGTGGCGCGCCGCGCAGGCGACCTGGGCCGGATGTCCGAGCTGCAGTACGGCCGCATTCCGGAGCTGGAGAAACAGCTGGATCTCGCCACCCAAGCCGAGATGCAGGAGACCAGCCTGCTGCGCAACCGGGTCACTGACGTGGAAATTGCAGACGTCTTGGCCCGCTGGACCGGTATTCCGGTCGCCCGCATGCTGGAAGGGGAGCGCGACAAGCTGCTGCGGATGGAAGATCAGCTGCACAGCCGGGTGATTGGTCAGGAAGAGGCGGTTGATGCGGTCTCCAATGCCATTCGTCGCTCCCGTGCCGGCCTCTCCGATCCGAATCGCCCCATCGGCTCCTTCCTGTTCCTCGGCCCGACCGGGGTGGGTAAGACCGAGCTGTGCAAGGCACTGGCCGAGTTCCTGTTCGATACCCAGGATGCCATGGTTCGGATCGATATGTCCGAGTTCATGGAGAAACACAGCGTGGCCCGTCTGGTAGGGGCGCCTCCCGGATACGTGGGTTATGAAGAGGGCGGGTATCTGACCGAGGCGGTACGCCGTCGTCCCTACTCAGTGATCCTGCTGGACGAGGTTGAGAAGGCGCACCCGGATGTGTTCAACATCCTGTTGCAGGTTCTGGATGATGGCCGCCTGACCGATGGTCAGGGTCGTACCGTCGATTTCCGCAACACCGTGGTCATCATGACCTCCAACCTTGGTTCGGATCTGATTCAGGAGCACCACTCCGAGAAGGATTACGACGAGATGAAGGCCATGCTGATGGATGTGCTGACCCGCAGTTTCCGGCCGGAGTTTATCAACCGGATCGACGAGACCGTGGTGTTCCACCCGCTTGGCGAGGAGCACATCAAGTCCATCGCCCGCATCCAGCTCAAGAGCCTGATGGGCCGTCTCGAGGCTCAGGGTTACGAGGTGGAGGTGAGCGAAGCGCTGCTCAACAAGCTGGTTCACGCCGGGTTCGACCCCGTCTACGGGGCACGACCCCTCAAGCGGGCGATCCAGCAGAAGGTGGAGAACCCGCTGGCGCAGGCGCTGCTCTCCGGCCGCATCGTTCCCGGCAAGAAACTGCTGCTGGGAGCCGACAGCAACGGCCTCACCATGACCCAGTAACGGGATCGTCGATGAAAAACGCAGGCCTCGTGCCTGCGTTTTGTTTTCTGAGGGATTGAGATGCTGAAGTGTTCCGTGCTGGTGGATGACGACGTTCATCTGCCGGAGTGTCTGCCCGAGCGAGGGTTGGCGCTGCTGCTGGAGTGTGACGGCCTCAGGGTGCTGTTCGACAGCGGCCGTGGCCGGGCGCTGCGCCACAACGCCGCCATGATGGGGATCGGTCTTGCTTCGCTCACCCATGTGGTGCTCTCTCACGGTCATTACGACCATGTGGGTGGGATCGGCTCGCTACCCGTCTATCCAAAACCCATCCCGCTCATCGCCTGTCCGGACGTGTTCTGCGAGCGGGGCTACTTCCTGTCGCTTCCTTTCTGGCGGCGTAACCTCTATCGCCTGTCGGGGGCGTTGGCTCGGGAGTCGCTGCCGGCCAGAGGTTTGCTCCCCCACTGCTCGGCCGAGCCGGTGTGGCTCTCGGATCGTCTTGTGTTCCTCGGCAGCATTGTGCGGCGCGACCGGGCTGCGCCTTCGCTGCTTGGCTACATAGTGCGGAGTGGGCGGGTGGAGAAAGACCTTATCAGCGACGACTCGGCGCTGGCCTACAAGAGCGAGCAGGGGCTTATCGTCTTCATCGGCTGCGGTCACGCCGGGGTCGAAAACATCATCGAGCGGGCCAAGGAGGTGTGTGGCGATGAGCGGATCCACACCGTCATCGGTGGCCTGCACCTGAAGTTCTCCGGCCCACAGCGGGCGGCGGCGCTCGGCACCTATCTGCAAGAAGAGGCGGTGGATCAGTTGTTTGCCTGCCACTGCACCGGCAGCAGAAAGGCGGGGTTGCCGCGCCAGCGCCATATCGGGGCCGGTTTTGAGCACAGTTTTTCGGCGTAAAAAAACGGCAATCCGAAGATTGCCGGGAGGAATGTAGTGAAGCGACCTGACGTGGGTTGAGCGGGTCGCAGGGGCAAGCCCCCGATTGCGAAGCGCGGCCACTGCTGGCCTCGCTTCTTACAGCCAGCCGGGGATGCGCTCGCTCAACCCCGATGGCCACCTGCCTGTTGCCATGTCGGCTGCGATGGCGCCGGCATGGCCTTCATTCGTTACAGCATGCCTTGCACGGCAGCTTTCATCTCGGCCGGCCACACACCAACCTGTACCTGACCGATATGCTCTTTTTGCAGCAACAGCATGGCCAGACGAGATTGGCCGATGCCGCCGCCGATGGTTTGCGGCATCCGTGCTGCCAGCAGATCCTGATGCCAGTCGTACTGCAGGCGATCTTCGTCACCGGTGATGGCCAGCTGGCGGCGCAGCGCCTCGGCATCGACCCGAATCCCCATGGAGGAGATCTCGAAGCTGTCCTGCAGTACCGGGTTCCACACCAGAATGTCACCGTTCAGACCGGCCAGACCCAGCTCGCTGTGGCTGCTCCAGTCGTCATAGTCCGGGGCGCGCACATCGTGGCGTTCGCCGTGGGAGAGGGCACCGCCGATGCCGATCAGGAACACGGCCCCCAGCTCCTTGGCGATGGCCCGCTCGCGCCCCTTTGCATCGAGATCCGGGTAGCGGGTCAGCAGCTCTTCGCTGTGCAGGAACTGGATCTCGGCCGGCAGGAAGGGAGTCAGCTCGTGCTCGGCGCAGACCGCGCGCTCGGTGGCTTTGATGGCGGCCCAGATGCCGCGCACGGTTTCCTGCAGGTAGGCCAGATCGCGGCGCTCGCTCGGCATCACCTTCTCCCAGTCCCACTGATCCACGTAGACGGAGTGGATGGGGGTGAGCTTGTCTTCATCCGGGCGCAGCGCCTTCATGTGGGTGTAGATGCCTTCGCCCGGGCCGAAGCCGAAGCGACCCAGGGTCTGGCGCTTCCATTTGGCCAGTGAATGGACCACTTCGTAGCTGTGCTCCGGCAGGGTCTTCACCTTGACCTGCACTGCATTCTCGTGGCCAGAGAGGTTGTCCTGAGTGCCATCACCGACCCGGCTCAGAATGGGGGCTTGTACCTCCATCAGACCCAGTTGCTGGGCGAGTTGGCGGGAGAACATCTCTTTGACGAAGCTAATCTGTTGCTGGCTGCGAATGTAGTGCTGTTTCATGCTGAATTCCTGTTTCAAAGCCCGTTGGATGTGGTGATTCTTCAACGGATTGCCAACTAAATTCAATATTCGATAATGGAAATAGGCTTTGTGTGTTTTTTTCTTCAAAATAAGGATGCCTTTAATGACGTATCGCTAACGGGAGGGCAAAAAAATGCCGGAAAATTACCGGATCGATAATCTCGATCAGGCCATCCTCACCGCCCTGATGGAGAATGCGCGTATTCCTTATGCCGAACTGGCCAAGCAGCTGGCGGTCAGCCCGGGCACCATCCATGTGCGGGTGGAGAAGATGAAGCAGGCGGGGATCATCGAGGGGACGCGGGTGCAGGTGAACCCCAAGAAGCTGGGCTATGACGTCTGCTGCTTTATCGGGATCAATCTGAAGAGCGCCAAGGACTATCCCTCGGCACTGGCCAAGCTGCAGGCGCTGGACGAGGTGGTAGAGGCTTACTACACCACCGGCCACTACAGCATCTTCATGAAGGTGATGACCCGCTCCATCGACGAGCTGCAGATAGTGCTGATCAACAAGATCCAGACCATCGACGAGATCCAGTCCACTGAAACCCTGATCTCGCTGCAGAATCCGATCCTGCGGGATGTGAAGCCCTGAGCGGCTGATCAGGGGTCGATATAGGGAATGCCGTACTTGTCGTAGAGCGCCTTGAGCCGGCCATCCCGTTTCATGCGCAGCAGTTCGGCATCGTAGGCGGCCATCTGGGCCGGGGTATTCTTGTTCGCTTTGGCGCGAGTCCAGGTGTTGAAGTAGGGGCTACTCTTGAGCGGTTTGGGCAGGTAGTCGAGCTTGCCCTCCAGACCCTCGTCCCTGATCTGGGCGAAGGCGGTGACCAGCGGCATGGGCACGGTATCGATCCGCCCGGCCAGCAACTTGCGCAGTTGCAGCCGATTCATCGGAATTTGCTGGAAGTGGTAGGTTGGATCTGCCATGGCCGCGGTGAGCTCGGGGGTATAGGAGAAGTCTTTGGTAACGCCGATGCGCCAGGGTTTGAGGTCGGCCAGCGTCTCGTAACGGATCTTCAGCAGGTCTGCCTTGCGTACAAAGAAGTGCCAGCTGTGGCGAACGTGGGCCTGCTGGGGGTAGATGAGATAGCGCTCGCGTGTGGCATTGTAGGAGTGGGTCAGTACCATATCGCAGAGACCGGTTTCGGCATTGCGGGTGAGGCGGGCGCCAGAGTCGATCAGTTCGATTCGGACAGGGATCCCCAGCTTGCCGAAGATGGCGGTGACAATGTCGATATCGAGGCCACGGGGCTGCTGATTGGCATCGAGAAATTTGAGCGGGTGCTCCATGGTGCCGCAGACTACCAGCTCTTTGGCGCATAGGCTGAGCGGGAACAGTAGTAGCCAAAGCAGATGGGTTACACGCAAACTACCCCTCCTGAACCCGAATGAAGAACTTTGGAGCCTGCTCCCCGTATATTGGGTGGCTCCTGATTGGTAGAGGCGACAGTGTATGGCAAACCCTGAAATCGAGAGCCCGCTGGACGGGATAGACAAATTGACCGTCCTCCTCTATCGCCTTGGCTTGAGCTGTGCGGCGCTGTTGCTACTCTGTCGCGGTGCGGCCTTGCTGAGTCATGGTGACCTGTTGCCACCGGCACAATGGTTGATGTTGCTGGCGCTGGCAAGCGCTATCTGCGCCTTTTCGCTGCACATCTACGACAAGCGGATTCGGCTGATACTTCAGGGTTCTGGATGGGCCGCACTGGCCTTGCTGTCCATCGGAGCACCGGATGCACTGGTGCTGGGGGCCGCCCTGGTCACCCTGTCCGGGCTGGCCTTCAAGGAGCAGTTCTGTTTTGCGATCCCCGGGATCAAGCTGGTGCCATTGCTGCTGCCGCTGTTGTGGTTGCTGGAGTGGTTGCAAGTGGCATGGGCCGCGGCTCTGGTTGCAATGGTGAGCGGGGCTCTGCTCACCCTGCTGGCGCTGGCCAAATGGCGGATGCCCCTCCATTTTGATATTGGTGACAAGGGGCGTTACCAGGTCTAGCTCTGTTACCGGAAGTGGCGTCGGTGCGACCCGGCTGATACTGCGTTAACGGCGCAACTCATGGATGAGGATAAAAGGAGAGGGAGGTCTTATGCGTGCATTGGTAACCGGTTGTGGCCGTCGGCTAGGGTTTTATCTGTGCGAGCAGCTGGTGGCAGCAGGCTGGCAGGTGACCGGCAGCTATCGCAGCGAGCGACCCGAGCTGGCGCGGCTGCGGGCTCTGGGTGTCGAGTTGGTACAGGCCGATCTGGCGAGTGAAGAGCAGGTGGGCAAATTGATCGACGTGCTGGCATCCCATCAGGATCTGGCGCTGCTTATCCACAACGCCTCGGCGTTCGAGCCACAGGCGGCCGAGCCCGCGGCGCAGCTGGCCCAGTTTGATCAGTTCTACCGGGTGCACATGGCGGCCCCTTTCCAGCTCAACCGGGCGCTGGCACCGCAACTGGCGAGCAACGCCAACGCCAGCATCATCCACATCACTGATATCTACATCCACGCCCCGGCCCCGCGCTTTGCCAGCTATGTGGCCACCAAGGCGGGAGCCCATTCGCTGGCCATGAGCTTTGCCCGCGAACTGGCCCCGGCAATCCGGGTCAACACCATAGAGCCGGGCCCCATCCTGTTTCTCGACGAGCATGACGAGGCGTGGCGCCAGCAGGTGTTGGCGAAAACGCCGCTGGCGCGGGAGGGAGGGCTGGAGCCTATCTGGCAGGCGGTGCAGTTACTGATGGCGAACAGCTATATGACCGGGGCCAGCATCAAGGTGGATGGGGGGCGCGCTCTGGCCGTGCTCTGATGGCATGCAAACCGTTGCGGGCTCCAGACCTATCGACTGGATATGTACGGTTTTACCCGAGCCGGCGGGCAGATGCAGCTGCAGCGCAACCTTGGGATCGTGCACCTCGCCGCGTCCGTAGAGTTCGGCCAGCAGCTCGATGAGGTAGGAGTCGACCTGCTCAGCAGCAAAGTCGCCGTGCGGGTTGCTGGCGAGAATGTCGATGTCGAGCGGGCGGTCGTGCACCTTGCAGAGGGGGTCGCTGCGGTCGCGGCCATGACCCACTTCCATGGCCACAAAGGCCTGCTTCAGGGCGGAGGCATCCAGTTCGCTCTCCAGGATCAGCAGACAGTTGAGAAAGTCATGGCTGGAGTGCATCCCCACCGGCTTGGTGCTGATCACCGAGCTGGTTTGCAGACGGCCAAAACGGCTGGTCAGCTCCTCCAGCACCTTGGTGACATGGCTATTTGGGTCAAGATTGGAACCAATGCTACACAGATAGAACATGTTCACCATCCTTGGTTGGGGCTCATCTGAAATGTATACGCAGCTCACGGTTATCGGATTAACTATGGCGTAACATTGTCTTATCTATTGTGATCCGGCACTGATTGGCAGAAAGGAGGTTTGCATGAGTGTTGAGCTGAAATGGGCGCTGTTGACCGCCTCGGGCGCGCTGGCGATGATCCTGACCATCTGTCTGGCTTCTGTCGCTTTGGCGTGAGTCACCACAATCCAGATAATCCGAACCGGCCTGTTGGCCGGTTTTGTTTTTTGGGCGCTGAGGGCTATGCTGGCGCACCGGTGAGAACGCAAGAGAAGAGACGATGACCAAGGTTCGCCCACGCTCCCTGCTGCAGGTGGTATTGATAGGGTTTGTGCTGGTGCTGATGCCGCTTGGTGGCATGATCTGGCACAACACCAATGCCCTGACCCACCTGAGCCAGCTCACCAGCGACGAGATGGAGCGGGCGGTCAAGGATACCCGCCGTGCCACCTTGCTTACTGCACAGGCCATCGATATCGAGCGTACCCTGCGCCGCTTTGCTGTGCTGGGGGACAGCCGCAGTCTGGCCAGCTACCGGTTGCAGCTTGAGGGGTATCACCGCCTGCTGGCGGAGCATCGCACCTCCCTCTCCGACCCGCAGCTCTATGGCGGCCTTGATGAGCTGCTTGCGCAATTTGGCTCGTTGCAGGAGGGGGCGCAGGCCAAAAAGGCGGTGGCGGGTGACATCCTCGACCAGTTCAATCGCTTGAGTCAGCAGCTTGAGGCGGGCACCCGCAGCCGGGTTGATGAACAGATGGATCGGGTACGTCTGGCCATTGATGCCCTGACCAAAGAGCTCTGGTGGGTCAGCGCGGTGGTGGCGGTGATCAGCCTGCTGCTGGTCTTTATCTTCACCTACCTGATCACCCATCCGGTACGACAAATTGAGTCGCGTATCTTGAGCCTGGGCGCGGGGGTCGAGCCGGATCCACAGCCGGTGGATGGCCCCGCCGAACTGGTGTTGCTGGGGGAGCGGATCCTCTGGCTGCACGACAAACTCAAGGAGCTGGAGCTGCAAAAATACCAGTTCCTGCGCCATGTCTCCCACGAACTGAAGACCCCGCTGGCGGTGTTGCGCGAGGGTTCGGATCTGCTCTGCGAGCAGCTGGTCGGGCCTTTGACACCGGATCAGCTGGAGATCTGCCAGATGCTGGATGAGAACAGTCGCCGCTTGCAGACCCTTATCGAGCGGCTGCTCGATTTCAACCGCCTCACCCAGCAGGAGACGTTCGAGCTGGAGCCGGTTCCCCTGTTGCCCATGCTGGCAGAACTTTCTGCCGAGTATCGGCTGGCATTGGAGTCCAAGCAGATCCGTGTACACTTGCCGACCGAACCGGTTACCTTGTGGGCAGAGCCCTATAGGTTGAGGTTGATTCTCGATAACCTCTTCTCCAACGCCGTCAGTTATGGTGCCCAGGGTGGCAATATCTGGATCCGCGCCGGAGCAGAGGAGCAGGGGAGCTGGTTGGAGGTTGCCAATGAGGGGCCCGAGATCCCCGAGGCAGACCGGCAGCGCATTTTTGAACCCTTCGAGCAGGGCAGCACAGTGCGGCAAGGTGTCCTGAAAGGCTCTGGCATGGGGCTTTCCATCGCTCGCGAGTCTGCCTCCAGCCTGGGAGGGGAGTTGGTTCTGGTGAAGGATGAACAGGCAGATGTCTGCTTTAGGTTGATGTTGAAATGAGGTCTATGAAAATACAGCGCGTATTTCCAGCCCTGCTAGCCGGGCTGCTCGCGGGTTGCTCCTGGCTGCCGCCGCAGGCACGGCAGGAGTCCTCCGATGTCGCTTTTGCCAAGCGAATGGAGTTTGCCAACAAGGAGATGCAGGTGCGCCTGCAATACTCCGACTGGTTGCTGGCCAGCCATCCCCAGCAGCGGGTGCAGGAGCAGCAGCGCCTCAAGGGGGCTGACGATCTCGAGAGCCGGGTCAGTCTGGCGATGGTTGATTCTCACCCCGCCGAGGCAGTCGCCACTCGCCGCGCAGGTCTGGCGCGCCTGAAGAAGATGCTGCCGGAGCTGGGTCTCGACGCCCAGGCGTTTTTGCGCAGCTGGATCGCCCTTGGCGAGGAGCTGCTGGCCCGCGATAGCCGGCGCGATGACCAGAGTCAGGAGATCCAGAAGCTGCGCCGCCAGATCGAGCAGCTCTCGGCCATCGACGAGCAGCTCAATCAGCGCAAGCTTAATGAACATCGCGAGGTAGTACCATGAGCCGGATCCTGTTGGTGGATGACGACGTCAGCCTGCTCAAACTGATGAGCATGCGCTTGCGCAGTCAGGGTTATGAAGTGGATACCGCCGACAGTGCGGAGGGGGCGCTCGACCGTTTGCGTCAGCAGCGCGCCGATCTGGTGCTGAGTGACTTGCGGATGGGTGGCATGGATGGGCTGGCGTTGTTCGAGCGGATCCAGGCCCAGTGGCTCGGCTTGCCGGTCATCATCATGACCGCCCACGGCACCATCCCCGATGCCATTCAGGCGACCCGTTCCGGGGTATTCAGCTTTCTGACCAAACCCATCGACAAGGATGAGCTGCTGGCCACCATAGAGCAGGCCCTCAGCCTGACCCGCCCGAAGCAGCAGCTGGAGTGGCAGTCGCTGATCCTGACCCGCAATCCCCAGCTGGAGCAGCTGCTGATCCAGGCGCACAGCATCGCCACCATGGAGGTGCCCGTGCTGATCATGGGGCCGTCCGGTTCCGGCAAGGGGGCGATGGCGCAGGCGCTCTATCAGGCGAGCCAGCGGCGTGATCGGCCGCTGCATACCATCAACTGTGCCGCCATTCCCTGGGCGGCCCTCGACCTGCAGCTGTTCGGGGAAGATGGCCACTCCGGTCTGTTCGAGCAGGCCAAGGGGGCGACCCTGTTTCTTGACGAGATCGGTAGCCTGTCGGAGTCGCTGCAGGCCAAACTGCTGCAGGTGATGGAGGAGTATGGTCAGGGCACCCCGGAGGTGCGGGTGCTCAGCTCCAGCCATCAGGATCTGGTCAGGGCGATGGAGGAGGGGCGCTTTCGCGAAGATCTCTTCTACCGCCTCAACGTCGCCAATATTACCCTGCCATCCCTCAGCGCCCGCAGCGAGGATATCCCCCTGCTGGCCCGTCAGGCCCTCGATGACTACCGCAGTCGCAACAGCGACTGCGCCGCCATGGGCTTTTCACCCGAAGCGCTGGCGATGCTGGCAGCGGCGGCCTGGCCCGGCAACGTGCGCCAGCTCTGCAACGTGGTGGAGCAGCTGGCCAGCCTCTGCTGCAGCCCGGTGATCGGGGTATCCATGGTGGAGTCTGCCCTGAGCGGTGGTGGCGGTGGCATCCCCTCGTTCAACGAGGCGCGGGCCGAATTCGAGAAGGAGTATCTGATCCGGCTGCTGCGCACCACAGAGGGCAACGTGACTCTGGCAGCCAACATGGCGGGGAGGAATCGTACAGATTTCTACAAGCTATTGAACCGGCACGGCATCGAGGCGGCAAACTTCAAATCGAAAGGGTAACGCTGTGCGAAACGGCCCTGAATGGGAGGGCCGCTTCGCCGTGGATATCGCTCAGGCTGGGTCGGTGACGCCATCCGCGTTGCGGGGCTTCAGGGTCTTTTGGGAGAGCCAGAGTCCGCTCGCCTTCATCAGATAACCGAACAGGGCACCTATCACCAGCGAGGGCAGCACCAGCCGCCACTCACCCGCCGCCCCGAAGGTGGCGCAGCAGCCGGCGAAGGTGCCGGGAATATAGCCGAGCCACTGCTGCTTGGCCTGCACGCACATCAGGGTCGCCACTACGCCCGTCATCACATAACCCGCCACGCCGGCCCCCCACAGGTCACCGCCATGGATCAGCAGCAGCGCCCACAGCATGCCGCTGGCGTTGCAGAAGATGGTCTGCAGCAGCGCCTTATAGCCGCCGCTGGAGGCGAAATAGCTGGTGCAGCCGAGGAAGCCGACCCAGGAGAGCAGGCCTAGCGCGACGGCCAGCCAGCCCCATACGGCGGAGAGAATACCTGTGGTGATAGCGATGGCGATCAGTGGGCTCATGGCGTGACTCTTCAGTTGGCTTCACGAAAACGGGCAGCCTACCCCTGGCAATCGGGGCGGCAAGCGGGGGCGGAATTGTGTGTGATCTCCATCACCTTTTTCAACTCAGGAATACGCTTGCGCTCGCGAAAAAAATTCATTGGTGACCGGCCAAACCCTCGACCATAGTTAGAGGCCCTGTCCTGCTCATGGAGTGAGTCTGATGGTGCCAAATGTGATCGTTCCCCTGCTGGTATTCGTAGTGCTGTTTCTGGTCGGAACCATGGCCAAGGCGCTGCCCCTGTACCACCTGATGTAATTCGGTGTGAAATAAAAATCTGCCGGGGCGGGTCTTATCTCTGTCGCCTCTAACTGCCCCGGGAGTTTTTCATGTTGATCAAACGTCGTGCCCCCCATCATCTCACCGAACAGGATGTCACCCCGGAAGCCGTCTATCAGGATCGCCGCCTCATTCTCAAGGGGCTGGGTCTGGGCGCCGCCACCCTCGCTTTCCCCACTCAGGCCGGTGTGCTCGATCTGCTGCGCGGTAAAGAGGATGCTCCCCGGTTAGCCACCAAGCCGCTCAACAGCAAGCAGGCCACCCGGCCAGCCGATCTGGTGCTGACACCGGAAGAGAAGGCGACCAGTTACAACAACTTCTACGAGCTGGGTACCGACAAGACAGATCCGGCCCGCAACGCCCATTACCTCAAACCCGAGCCCTGGACGTTGAAGGTGGAGGGGGAGGTCGCCAACCCCTTCACACTGGATGTGTGGGATCTCATCAACAAAACCGAGCTGGAGGAGCGGATCTACCGGCTGCGCTGCGTCGAAGCCTGGTCCATGGTGCTGCCTTGGAATGGCATCTCGCTGGCCGAGATCATCCGCCGTGCCGAACCCACCAGCCGCGCCAAGTTTGTTGCCTTCGAGACCCTGTTCGATCCGAAACAGCTGCCCGGTCAGGCCTCAGCCTCGCTGGGCGGCGGTATCGACTATCCCTATGTGGAAGGGCTGCGTATCGACGAGGCGATGCACCCTCTCTCCTTCCTCGCCATGGGGCTCTACGGCAAGACTCTGCCCGCCCAGAACGGGGCGCCAATCCGGCTGGTGGTGCCGTGGAAGTACGGCTTCAAGAGCATCAAGAGCATCGTCTCGATCCGCTTGGTGGAGGAGATGCCGTCCACCACCTGGAATCTGCTCGCCCCCAACGAATATGGCTTCTACGCCAACGTCAACCCGCAGGTGGATCACCCGCGCTGGAGTCAGGCCAGCGAGCGGTTCATCGGCGAGGGTGGGCTGTTCGGTGCCAAGCGCCAGCCGACTCTGATGTTCAACGGCTATGGTGACGAGGTCGCCTCGCTCTATCAGGGGATGGATCTGCGCCAATGGTACTGAAACTGAAAGCCTCACATATCAGCGGCTTGCGGGCGCTGGTGCATCTGGGTTCCCTCGGCTTTCTGCTCTGGCTGGGGTACGCCCTGCCGGCCGGTCTGCTGGGGGGGGATCCGGTGCCCGAACTTATCCACTACCTCGGCAAGGGGGCGCTCAACCTGCTGCTGCTCACTCTGCTGGTCTCGCCGCTGGCCAAACGCTGGCGGCAGGGGCAGCTCATCAAGCTGCGCCGCCCCCTCGGGCTCTGGTGCATGGTCTGGGCGCTGCTCCACTTCATGGTGTGGCTGGGGCTGGATCTGCAGTTTGACTGGGGGCTGATTGGTGGCGAGCTGGTCAAGCGCCGCTATATCGTGGTGGGGATGGTGGCGCTGCTGCTGTTGCTGGCGCTGGGCATCACCTCGCTGCCGGCGTTGCAGCGGCGGATGGGGGCGGCGTGGCAGAAGCTGCACAACTGGGTTTATGCGGTAGCCCTGCTGGTGCCGGTGCACTACTGGTGGTCGCTCAAGAGTGGCTGGCTGGAGCCGCTCATCTACCTGCTGCTGGCCTGCGCCCTGCTCTGGCCACGGCGGGAGAAGCTGCTGCGCCCGTGGCGCCTGCGCTGGAAAGCAAAAGAGGCCTAGTCGGCCTCTTGTTTTTTGATCTCGCCAGTGTAGGCATCGACGATGAGATGTACCTTTTCATTCTGGCGGTCGAGGGTTTTGACCTCGAATTTGTCCCCTTCCAGCTCCACTTCGCGAATGTCGTGATACCCTTGCGCCAGCAACAGTTTGACCAGCCCGGCCATGTCGAGGCGGCTCTGGGCAGCCCAGCTTGAGGCGCTCAGCAGGCAGAGGATCAGCAGGAAACTGCGGGGGATCATATTCATTCCGGATTCATGGCTGGCAGACTATAAACGCCATTATGTTAGGTTTTTGGAGATGAATCATCCATGAATAGAGCGCTCCCTCTGATCGGGTTGTTGTTGCCAGTGCTGGCGCAGGCGCTGACGCCTGACGAAGCCCTGTTGCAGCAAGCTGTCCATGAGGGACGGGTTCGGCCCTTCCACGAAATGATGGAGGTGGCATCCAGATTGCCGGTGCGGGTGTTGCGGGTCGATCTGGGGGAAGAGGATGGTATCTGGCTCTATGAACTGCGCGTGATCGATCGGGAGAACAGCGTGCTCAAGGTGGCCTATCGGGCCGACAACCTGGAGATGGTGTGGGCCAAGGGCCACCATCTGGAGCGGCTGTTCGAGCCACCCAAGCCCCCGGTCGAGGATGATGAGTAACCTCTTTGTGGAAGCCTGTTCATGCGAATTCTGATTGTTGAAGACGAAAAAATTCTGGCTGGCCAGCTGGCTGAACAGCTGCGCCTCTCCGGCTTTGTCACCGACCTCTGCCACGATGGCAACGAGGCCGGTTTTCTCGGCGAGACCGAGCCCTACGACGCCATCATTCTCGACCTCGGTCTGCCGGGGCGCGATGGCCTGAGCGTGCTGAAGGAGTGGCGCAGCAAGGGGATCGATACCCCGGTGCTGGTGCTGACCGCCCGTGGTCAGTTGCACGAGAAGATCGAGGGGCTCAACGCCGGTGCCGACGACTACCTCACCAAGCCGTTCCAGGTGGCCGAGCTGGTGGCGCGGGTCCATGCGCTGGTGCGCCGGGCAGCGGGCAACGCCAGCTCCATTCTGGAGATCGGCGGGGTGCGCCTCGACATGGCGGCGTCGCAGGTGTGGTACGAAGGGACCCCCATCAAGCTGACTGCCCACGAGTTCCGGGTGCTCGGTTACCTGATGCAGCATCGGGGCAAGGTGGTGTCGCGCAGCGAGCTGATCGACCACATCTATGCTCAGGATTTTGACCGCGACTCCAACACCGTCGAGGTGTTCATCGGCCGGATCCGCAAGAAGACCAACCCCGATCTGATTGAGACAGTGCGCGGCCTCGGGTACCGGATCAACGAATGAGGCTGGTGAGAACCCTGCGGGGGCGACTGCTCGCCATCGCGCTGGTGTGGTGCGGGCTGTTTCTGTTCGCCACCGGCTTCAGTCTGCAGACCATGATGCGCAACTACTGGCAGGAGGCGGAAGCCGACGGCCTGCGGTTGCAGCTCTATGATCTGCTCTCCCGGCTGGAAGTGGCGAAAACCGGCCTGCCGGTGGTGACCGAGCCGATGTCAGATCCCCGTTTCAGCCAGCCTTACTCCGGCTACTACTGGCAGCTGGAGCTGGATCACAAGGTGGTAGGGCGCTCCCGCTCCCTGTGGGATACCCATCTGGAGAGCCGCGGCCTCAAATCCGCCTTTGGCGACCCCGACCTCTTCTTTGGCAAGGGGCCCAACAAGGAGCCGCTGCTGATCATGACCCGGGCCGTGCTGCTGCCGGGCTCGGATCGGCTGTTTACCCTGGTGATGGCGAAAGACAGCAGTGCCCTGACCCAGACCCTCAACAAGACCCGCATCAGCCTGTTCCTCGGCCTCGGCTTTGCCGCGACCGGTCTGGTGCTGGGCTTCATGTTCCAGATTGTCTACGGCCTGCGCCCCTTAAACCTGTTGCGGCGCGAGCTGGGGCGGGTGCATCAGGGCCATCAGGAGGGGTTCCGGCTGCGCTATCCGCTGGAGATCCAGCCGCTGGTGGAGGATATCAACCGGCTGCTGCACCACTACGGCGAACTGTTGCAGCGGGCCCGCTCCCACACCGGCAATCTGGCCCACGCCCTCAAGACGCCGCTCAGCATCATGCGCAATCAGGTGGCCCAGCTCTCGCCCGAGGATCAGGCCGCCATCGGCGAGCAGCTCGACCAGATCCAGCGCCACATTGACTACCACCTCGGCAAGGCGCGGGTGACCGGCGCCGCCAAGATCCTCGGGGTCTCGACCCCGGTGCGGGCTCGGGTGGAGTATATCTGCCGCGCCTTCTCCCGCCTCTATCCGGGCAAGACGGTGGACTTGCAGGTGCCGGCCGAACTGGCGGTCGGGGTGGAGGAGCAGGACTTCGACGAGATGGTGGGCAACCTGCTGGAGAACGCCTTCAAGTGGTCTGCCAGCGAGCTTCGCATCTCCAGCGCCGAACTGGGGGGCTGGATCACCTTGCGCATCGAGGATGACGGCCCCGGCATGAGCGAGGATCAGATCGCCAAGGCGGTGCTGCGCGGGGTGCGGCTCGACGAGAAGGTGCCGGGCTCGGGCCTTGGCCTCAACATCGTCTCCGATCTGGCGGAAGCCTACCGTGGCAGCTTCATCATGGGGCGCGCCGAGCTGGGCGGGCTGGCCGCCTCTCTCTCGCTGCCCAAGGTGGCAAGAGTGGAGAGCTAGGCATAAGATATGGCACCTGTTTTAGCCTGAGGAAGAGAACCATGACTGATGATCCATGGGCACTGTGTCACCTCGACGACTCATTCGATGCTTCGGTTCTGGGGATCAAGGGTGCCCAGATCCAGTGGTTTGAAGATCGGGATGGCCTGATTGCCTACCTGCTGGAGGATTATGTCGATCTGCTGGCTGACGTGGGCGAGCTGGAAGAGGAGCAGACCGAGCAGGCGCGCGACCGCTTCACCCTGCTGGTGGAGCAGAGCTTCGACGATCGCACCCTGATGGATGCCATCAACGATCTCGCCTCCGGCCTGCGTCGCATCGCCTGGCTGGGGCCGCTCTCGGAGCTTGCCGAGATCAGCGACGACTTTGCCTCCGGCCTGCGCCGCTACTTCTGGAGCCAGTACGATGGCGACGAAGATGACCCGGATGCCTGGGTGCCGGAAGAGCTCTGGCCGCAACTGGTGGAGTGCGCACAGGAGTATATGGAAGAGGGCGAGTTCTGATTTCCCTCTCTCCTGTCATCGCAGCGATAAAAAATCGGCGCCTTCGGGCGCCGTTTTTATTGGCGTGGATGGCGCGTCCTTATGGTGATCGGGCGCTGCCCTCTGGGGCGCCATAAGAGCCGGGCAGAGCCACCATGGGGCGCCTGGTTATTGGTATAAGTAAAAATCGGGTCATTATCGGAAAAGTCATAAATTAAATTTATACAGGATAATCAGGCCCCCTCACGGTGCCAGCGAGCGCCGCCAGCGCTGTGCGAGGGGATCTGCCGATCTTCGCTATTGGCGCTGGCACTTATCCCGACAAGGGATCTCCCCGCCACAACCGGGATAAAAAAAACGGCGCCATGATGGCGCCGTTTTGTCCGGTAGCAACCGCCTTAGCCGTTGGCCGGTACCGCGTGGGCGGTGTTGGCCAGCACCGGGCCTGTGTACTTCTCGATCTGCAGCTGGGCCATGTGGCCGCAGTTGCCTTGCGCCAGACTGGACGAGCCCTCGTCGAAGGTGAGGCAGTTGACGTTGCCGTTCTTGCAGATGCTGCCCGCTTCGCCCGGCTTGGCCGGGTCATACCAGGCCCCTTCGCAGATCCGCACCACCCCCTGACGCACATCTTCGGAGAGCAGGGCGCCCACCAAAATCTGGCCGCGCTCGTTGAAGGCGCGCACCAGATCCCCCTGGGCGATGCCACGGGCCTTGGCGTCGGCGGGATGGATCATGATCGCCTCGCGGTCGGCGATGGCGAACTTGTCCCGCAGCGGGGTGTTGTCGAGCTGGGAGTGCAGCCGCTGGGTCGGGTGGGAGGTGTTGAGCGACAGCGGATAGCGCGCCGCCACTTCACTCTTCACCCACTCCTTGGGCTCATACCACTTGGGATGACCGGCGCAGTCGGCGTAACCCATCCCCGCCACCGTGTTGGAGAAGATCTCGATCTTGCCGGACGGGGTACCGAGCGGGTTGAGCAGCGGGTTCTCGCGAAAATCGGCGTGACGGATCCACTGGCGGTTGGCCTCGGGGATCGGGAAGCGGATGTAGTTGTTGGACTCCCAGAACATGTTGAACGGCGGCAGCGCCACGCGGGCACCGCGGGCCTGCGCCGCCATGCCGTCGTACATCTGCTTGAGCCACAGCATCTCGTCCTTCCCTTCGGTGTACTGCTCCTGCACGCCCAGCTTGGCGGCGATGGCGCTGAAGATGTCGAAGTCGTTGCGGGCTTCAAACTGGGGTGGCACGCACTGGTGCATCGGGAAGACATAGCGCTGGGAGTAGTCGCCCCCCATCTCCAGATCGTTGCGCTCGTAGCTGGTGGTGACCGGCAGCACGATGTCGGCGTGCTTGGCAGTCGCCGTCCAGTAGGGCTCGTGGACGATCACGGTTTGCGGCTTGCGCCACGCCTGCAGCAGGTTGTTGGTGTCCTGATGGTGGTGGAAGGGGTTGCCGCCCGCCACGTAGACCAGCTTGATGTCCGGATAGATCACCTTGCGGCCGTTGAAGTCGATGGTCTTGCCCGGGTTGGCGAGACAGTCGGCGATGCGGGCCACCGGGATCGGTGCCGGGCTGTTCTTCGGCGCATTGCCGGCAGAGATACCCGCCAGAATGCCGCCCTTGGCGGTGGGGCTGCCACCGGAGGAGTAGTGGTAGCTAAAGCCGTAGCCGCCGCCCGGCAGGCCGATCTGGCCCAGCATGGAGGCCAGAGTGACCAGCATCCAGTTCGGCTGTTCGCCATGCTGCTGACGCTGCATGCCCCAACCGGCCATGATCATGGTGCGCTTGGCGGCCATATCGAGGGCCAGCTGGCGGATCACCTTGGCATCGACGCCGCAGACAGTGCTCGCCCACTCGGCGCTCTTCGGCTGACCGTCATCCTTGCCGAGCAGGTAGTTCAGGAACTTGTCGAAGCCGACGGTGTAGCGATCGAGGAAGGCCTGATCGTGCTTCTTCTCGCTGTAGAGGGTGTGGGCCACACCCAGCATCATGGCCACATCGGTGTAGGCGTTCGGGGCAATCCACTCGGCGCCGACCAGCTTGGCAGTCTCGTTGTAGACCGGATCGATGCTGATGACGCGGGTGCCTTTCTCTTTCAGGGCCTTGAAGCCGGCCTGACCTTCGTGATCCGGCATGTTCCAGCTGTTCTTCAGGGTCACCTGAGCGTTGACCCCCCACAGCACCACCAGTTCGGCGTTCTCCACCACGTTGGGCCAGGCGGTCTGCTGCTCGTACACCTCGATGGAGCCCATCACGTGGGACATGATCACCTGAGCCGCGCCGGTGGAGTAGTCACCGGCATAACCGGTGAAGCCGCCGGAGAGGTTCATCAGGCGGTGCAGCAGGGTGCGGCTGTTGTGGAACATGCCGACACTCTTCCAGCCGTAGGAACCGGCGTGGATCGCCTGCGGGCCGAAATCAGACTGGACGCGCTGGATCTCGCTGGCCACCAGTTCAATGGCTTTCTCCCAGCTCACCCGCACCCACTCGTCGGCACCGCGCAGCTCGGGTTTGGCGCCCGGGCCATGCTCCAGCCAGCTCTTGCGTACCATGGGGTACTTGATGCGGTTCTTGGCGTGCACCTGAAACGGTGCCATATCGATAAGATCGTTCGGCGCCGGATCATCGGCCACCGGCTGGACGCGCACCATGCGGCCATTTTCGACGATCGCCTCGAAGGCACCCCAGTGGGCGCCAGTCAGAATGCCCTTCTGGGCGGGCACCAGGGTCGGGAACTGGCTCAGTGCGGTGCTGATGGCTTGCGCCAGCGCGCTTTTCGGGAAAATGCCGCCGAGCAGGGGCAGGGCGGCGCAGGCACCGAGCCCCTTGAGCAGGTTGCGGCGGGAGAGATTGGTCTTCTTGTCGTTAAAACGGGTCATTGGGATTCTCCTCTACCAGCCTCAGTGGGCCGCGCTCATGTCGCTGGCGTGTTTCTGGACATACTGGGTCAGCATGCGTGCCTGTTCCGGGGTGAGGGAGGTACGAGACTCCATCCCCTTGATGACGCCGATCCACTGGTTGGCGTTGAAGTGATCCAGCGCGGTGAGGCCGTGGCAACCGGTGCAGTTGTTGGACATCAGGGTGGAGGCGTATTGCCACAGCTTGCCCTGATCGCCGATGAGCTGGCTCTCGTCTACCCAGGCGGTCAGGCTGACCTGATGCCAGGTAAGGTTGGTGGCGCTGTCGGTTTCGCTCTTGCCGGTGACCAGCGCTTTCTTGGCGGCATCGCCGACCAGTACGCTGAGGATCCGTTTGCCGGGGGCGGCGTAGAACACTTCGCTCACGCCATCCTGCTGCCAGCCATCGATGCGCACCCGGGCGCGGCCATTCTCCTTGCCCATCATCTCAACCTGAGTGGAGGGCATCAGGGTGCCTTCATCGGTCTTGGCGCTGGCATCCAGATAGAGCGGGGTGGTGGCGATGGCGTAGCGGGTGGTGACGCTGGCCGGGGTCTGGGCGGCGGCTTGCGCCAGTTCGCTGGCACCGGCGGCAGCCAGACCGCTCATGTCGGGCATGATGTGGGCGACGCCGCGGTGGCAGTCGATGCAGGTCTGGCCATCCTTGATGGCGATGGGGTGCTCGGCACGGGCGTTGGGGCGCTGGGCCAGAATGTCCATGGCTGCGTAGCTGTGGCAACTGCGGCAGGTAGCGGAGTCATTGGCTTTCAGCTCGTCCCACACGGTCTGGGCCATCCGCAGCTTGTGGGCCTCGTATTTCTCGGGCGTGTCGAGGGTGCCGATCGCCTCGTGATAGATATCCTTCACGGCGCGGATCTTGGTCCACAGATAGGAGGTGGGGTCGCCCGGGATGTGGCAGTCGGCACACTCGGCGCGGATCCCCTTGGTGTTCTGGAAGTGGACGCTGCCCTGATACTCGGCCAGCGGGGTCTGCATGGAGTGGCAGGAGACGCAGAATTCGGTGGAGCTGGTCTTGTGCAGCACGGTCACGGTGACGCCGAGGGCGGCGATACCCAGCATGGCGCCCAGCAGCAGGAGCCAGAACCAGGTTTTTCTTATCAGTTTTCCAATCATGGGGGCTGTGTCCTGTGGTCGATGAATACCAACATAGTAGTAGGTACATGGTAGTCATCGGAGGCGCAGGGGGCGTTGACCTCAATCATGGTTTGAATTTTAAGATGTGCGTCACATTGTGATTAATGTTTTGTTATTGACTGATTTGTCGAATTTAGTTCTGCAAATTGTCGATTTAATGATTATTTTACTTTCTTCTGCCGCTGTTAGCCCCCTCGCAAAACCCTGACGGATTCGTTGATATAGTCGGGATCGAGCCTCAACGGAGTGTCGCTGATGAGCCCTTTCTCCCTGCTGTGTGTCGCCGCCGATGTCCAGCTGCTGGCCGAGTTCGAACAGGAGCTGGCCCCGCTGCTCAGCCGCTTTGCGCTGGTGGTCGCCACCGGGCAGGAGTCGGCCGAGCTGGCGCTTGAGGAGCTGGAGCGCAAGGGGCAGCCGCCGGCCGTGGTGGTGTGCGATAGCGATCTGGGGGATGGCCGCGGGGCCGACTTTCTGATCCGCCTCGGCAGCCAGCACGAGGCGTGCCGCAAGATCCTGCTGGGCAGCCAGCCCGAGATGAAATCGATCATCGAGGCAGTCAACCTTGGCCGCCTCGACTACTACCTGCAGCGCCCCTGGCGCGATGGTAGCCTGCGCCGCGCCGTCATCGAGCAGGCGAGCCAGTTCGTGCTCCACTGCCCAGAGGCGGATCTGCTGAGCTATGCGACCGTGCTCGACAACCAGCGGCTGCTGCGGGCCCATGTCGATCGCCAGCTGGCCGAGTATCGTCAGGGCTTTATGGATTACACCCGCTGCAGCGACGAGGAGTTGTCGCGGGTGGTGATCGACGGCCTCTACCAGTTTTTCGAAGGCAACGATGAGGCGCGGGTCTGCCGCCACTACAGCCCGGGCCATGTGCTGACCCGCGAGGGGGAGCCCAACAGCTTCCTCTGGTTTATCGCCAAGGGGGAGGTGGTACTGCGCAAGCGCGACGCCCACGGGGTCGACCAGGAGGTGGTGCACTACCGCTCCGGCGCGCTGGTGGGGGGCATGTCTTTCGTCACCGGCGAACCCGCCTTTACCACCGGAGTGACCCTGACCGGTGCCGAGGTGATCAAGCTCGACAAGCTGCAGTTCTCCCGCGTCATGGAGGCGCGCAGCGAGCTGCTCCCCTCCTTTACCAACCTGCTGCTGCGTCACTTCAACCGCCGCCTGCAGAACAGCATCCGCACCGAGATGCGGTTGCAACAGACTCTCGACTCCCTCGAAGCGGCTCATGCCCAGCTGATGGAGAGCGAGAAGATGGCGATGCTGGGCCAGCTGGTGGCCGGTGTTGCCCACGAGCTCAACAACCCGGTGGCGGCCATTATCCGCGGTAGCGAGACCCTGCGCGCCGCCATTCCCGATCTCATCAACCTCGAACTGCCCGCCCCCCTCAAGGGGCTGGGCAATCAGACCCTCTGTCAGGCGCTCTCCTCCCAGCCGGTCTCGACCAGCGAGATCCGCGACAAGACCCGGCAGGCCGAGCGGCGCTTTGGCGAGCGTCAGCAAGCGCGGCTGGCGGTGCAGATGAATCTGGATGACGAGCTGAGCTGGCAACGCTGGTTTGCCGGGCGCACCGCCAGTGAGCGGGAAGCACTGCTGGTGCAGCTGGAGCTGTTCCAGCAGACCGGCAGCTTCCTGCGCAATATCGAGGTGTGTGCCCGCCGCATCGGCGATCTGGTCAAGAGCCTCAAGCAGTATGCCCGGCAGGACAGGGACGAGCCCTCGCTGGTGGACTTGCACGAGGGGCTGGAAGATACCCTGCTGATGTTCGAAAACCGCCTCAAGCAGCATGAGCTCTGCAAGGAGTACCAACCCCTGCCGCTGGTGCGCTGCCATCCCGCCGCCCTGCAGCAGGTGTGGACCAACCTCATTGCCAACAGTCTGGATGCCATGAGCGAGCCGGGAAGATTGACGGTGCGCACCGGCCTGCCGGAGCCCGGCTGGGTGATGGTGGAGGTGGAGGATAGCGGCTGCGGCATCGAGCCCGAGCTGTGGCAGCGGATCTTCGATCTCAACTTCACCACCAAGCGGGAGGGGCACTTCGGCCTCGGCATTGGCCTTAGCGTCTCGCTGCAGATAGTGCAGCAGCATCACGGCCGGATCGAGGTGGCCTCCGAGCCGGGGCGTTACACCCGGATGCGGGTCTGCCTGCCGCTGGGGGATATCGGGATGGCCGACTACGGGGGAGAGCCCCGCCACAACGAGCATGCGGCCTGAGCGGACGCATCTGCCATAAGAAGGCGTGCCGTGGTGCGCCGCCAAGGAGGAGCAATGAACAAACACTATCTGATCCTGTGCGTGGACGATGAGCGGGAGGTGCTGGAGGCGGTGCTCCACGACCTCGCACCGTTTCGCAGCCATTTCGAGCTGGATGGCGCCGAGAGCGTCGATGAGGCGCGCGAGGTGGTGCACGAGTGGGAGCGGGAGGGGGGCAGGCTGGCGCTGATCCTCTGCGATCACATCATGCCGGGGACCTTGGGGGTCGATTTTCTGGTGGAGCTGAACCGGCGTAGCGCGACCCGGGCCAGCCGCAAGCTGCTGCTGACCGGGCAGGCGGGGCTGGAGGCGACCATAGAGGCGGTCAATCGCGGCGGATTGCACTATTACCTCGCCAAGCCGTGGAAGCTGGAGATCCTGCAAGAGGCGGTGCGCGAGCAGCTGACCGACTATCTGCTGACGGAGGATGGCGACAACGCCTTCCACTATGCCCCCGTGCTCAATCAGGCGCGGCTGTTTGCCGCCATTCACGACAATCCGTTCGACGAATAGTCGCGGTTGGGCTTTACCGGTAGGCGCTGTATACTGTCTGCATATACAGTGTTTCAGGTAGTCACCGATGCGACTCTTCATCGCCGAGAAGCCCACTCTGGGGCGCGCCATTGCCGATGCCCTGCCCAAGCCACACAAGAAGGGCGACGGTTTTATCGAGACCGCCCAGGGGGATGTGGTCACCTGGTGCATCGGCCACCTGCTGGAGCAGGCCGAGCCCGATGCCTATGACGCCGCCTTCAAGCAGTGGCGGATGGAGCATCTCCCCATCGTCCCCGCCCAGTGGCAGCTGGTGGCCAAACCCAAGACCAAAACCCAGCTCACCGTCATCAAGCGGCTGATCAAGCAGGCCGACTGCGTGGTCAACGCCGGTGACCCGGACCGGGAAGGACAACTGCTGGTGGACGAGGTGATCGACTTTCTCGGCTACCCGAAAACCAGGCCGGTGCAGCGCTGCCTCATCAGCGATCTCAACCCGCCCGCGGTGCGCCGCGCCCTCGACAAGCTCAGAGACAACAAGGAGTTCGTGCCGCTGGCGGTCTCGGCGCTGGCTCGTAGTCGGGCCGACTGGCTCTACGGCATCAACATGACCCGCGCCTACACCCTGCTCGGACGCAAGGCCGGTTGCAGCGAGCTGCTCTCGGTCGGTCGGGTGCAAACCCCGCTGCTCGGGCTGGTGGTACGGCGGGATCTCGAGATCGAGGCCTTCGTCCCCAAACCCTTCTACGAGGTGCTGGCCCATCTGCTGACCGATAGCAACGAGCGCTTCACCGCCAAGTGGCTGCCGTCCGAAGCCTGCCTGCCGTGGCAGGACGAGGAGGGGCGGGTGCTCAACCGGGCGCTGGCCGACAAGGTGGTGAGCCGGATCAACGGTCAGCCCGCACAGGTCGAATCGGTGGAGGTGCAGGCCCGCAAGCAGGCGGCGCCGCTGCCTTACAATCTCTCCAGCCTGCAGATTGATGCCGCCAAGCGCTTCGGCATGGATGCCAAGCGGGTGCTCGACATCTGCCAGAGTCTCTACGAGCGCCACAAGCTCATCACCTATCCGCGCTCCGACAGCCGTTATCTGCCGACCGACCACTTCAACCGGGCCGAGCAGGTGCGCGGCGCCATCGCCGCCACTGCTCCAGCGTTGGCCAAGGCTGTGAGCGAGGCGGACGGCAAGATCCGCAGCAAGGCGTGGAACGACAGCAAGGTGGATGCCCACCACGCCATCATCCCCACCGAGAAGCAGGGCAACCCCGCCACGCTGGGGGCCGACGAGGCGAAGCTTTACGGCCTGATTGCCCGCCAGTACCTGCTGCAGTTCTATCCCCCGTTCGAATACAACGACAGCAAGGTGCTTCTGCGCATCGCCGGTGGCCTGTTTCAGGCCAAGGCACGCCGCATTCTGAAAGCGGGCTGGAAGGCGCTGCTCGGAGTGGAGGAGGATGACGACGAAGAGAAGGCCGGAACCCTGCCTGCTCTTAAAGAGGGGGAGCAGCTGCTGTGCGAGCGGGGTGAGCTACAGGAGAAGATGACCCAGCCGCCCAAGTCGTTCACCGATGCCACCCTGCTGGCGGCCATGACCGGCATCGCCCGCTATGTGCAGGATCCCGAGATCCGCAAAACCCTGCGCGAGACCGACGGCCTTGGCACCGAGGCGACCCGTGCGGGCATTATCGATCTGTTGTTCAAGCGCCGCTTTCTGGTGCGTCAGGGCAAGAGCATCAAGGCGACACCGACCGGGCGGGCACTGGTGCAGGCGCTGCCTGCCACTGCCACCACGCCGGATATGACGGCGCTGTGGGAGCAGAGCCTCGGCCAGATCGCCGAGCGTCACGGCAGCTATCAGCAGTTTATGGGGCCGCTCACCGAGCAGCTGCACGGCCTGATCGAGGGGGCGCGGCAGGACTCTGGCGCCAGCTTCAGCGCCCTGCCCAAGGAGGCGCCGGGTGCCGGCAAGCGGCGCTTTGCCAAGCGCAAGAGTCCGGCTGCTGGCGGCGCTGCACCTCGCAAGAGTTCAGGCAGAAGTGCGGGCAGGATCACGGGCAAGCGGACGACCAAAAGCCAGGCGGCCTGACCATGGGGTGTCAGCAGGAAAAAGAGAGGGGCCATGATGGCCCCTCTCTTTTTGTCGGCGTAATGATCAGCAGCCATTAGCCGGTGTAGACGCTCTCTTCCGGATACTTGATGCGGGTCTCGCTCGGGCGGGCCAGCATAAAGGCGAGGGTGAGCGGGCCGAGACGGCCGCAGATCATCACCAGCACCAGAATGAACTTACCCGGGCCGCTCAGGCTCGGGGTAATGCCGGTGGAGAGGCCGACGGTGGCAAACGCCGAGATGGTTTCGAACATGATTTTGTCGAACGGCAGGGCGTCGGTGATCATCAGCAGGAACATGGCCAGCATCAGCACCATGGTGCTGACGATGATGATGGCGAGCGAGCGGGTGACGATCTGGGGCGACAGGGTGCGGCCGAAGGCGGTGACGTGAGGGCGCTTGGTAAGAAACGCCTTGGTCGCCAGCAGCACCACGGCAAAGGTGGTCACCTTGATACCACCACCGGTGGAGGTGGCACCGGCACCGATAAACATCAGCATCATCATGAACAGCAGCGAGGCGGGCACCATCTGGCCGATGTCGATGGAGTTGAAACCTGCGGTACGGGCGCTGGCCGACTGGAAGAAGGCCGCCAGCAGCTGGCCGCCAATACCGGCGTTGCCAAAAGTGCCCGGGTTGTTGCGCTCCAGCAGCCAGAAGATCACGGTCCCCAGCAGCAACAGGGCCGGCGTCATCAGGATCATCAGCTTGCTGTGCAGCTTCAGTTTGCGCCAGCGACGGTTGCGCACCAGATCGACGATAACGGTAAAGCCGATACCACCGAGGATCAGCAGGCCGGCGATGGTCAGACAGATGAGGGGGTCATCCCGGTAGCTGATCAGGTTGTTGGCAAACAGCGAGAAACCTGCGTTGTTGAAGGCTGAGACAGCGTGGAAGAAGCTGACATAGAGGCCGCGACTCCAACCCATTTCGGGCACCCAGCGAATGGCCATCAGGCCGGTGCCGATCAGCTGGGCGATGAAGGCGAACAGCACGATACGCTTCACCAGCTGGATGATGTTGACCGAGCCCTCCTGTCCCAGCGCCTCCTTGGCGAGTACCTGCTGGCGCAGGCCGACCCGCTTGCTGAAGATGGCGATGAGCAGCAGGGTCATGGTCATCTGCCCCAGCCCGCCAATCTCCATCAACATGATCAGAAAAATCTGCCCCTGCAGGGTGAAGGCGGTGCCGGTGTCCACCACGCCAAGACCTGTCACGCAGATGGCCGAGGTGGCGGTGAACAGGGCGTTGATGAAGCTCACCTCGCCGTTATGGCTGGAGGGCTGCACCAGAAAGACGGTACCTATCAGCAGGATGATCAGAAAGCTGCCAAGGATCAGCTTGGCCTCGCTCCAGCGGGAGTCATCCTCCCGGTGAAGGGCGAAGGCAAAGCTGTTGCGCCAACGGGTCATAGGGTTTCCAGCCAGTGGTCGATCGCGTGTTTGTTGCCTGCCAGGATGAGGATGTCACCCAGTTGCAGCTCCATCTTGCCGGTCAGCACGTTGTGCAGCACATCGCCGCGCTTGATGGCGAGCAGCTGGAAGTCGTTCTGCTGCAACAGGTGGAAGTCGCTGAGCGCCTTGCCATTTTGCTGCAAGCCGATGACAAACTCGGTCAGCACCATGTCGTGACCCAGTTCCAGATAGTCGAACAGGCGGTTGTCGAGCATGCTCTGCGCGACCCGGCGGCCCATGTCCCACTCGGGGTTGATCACCTTGTCGGCGCCCACTTTCTGCAGGATCTTGGCGTGGAACTTGTCGCGTGCCTTCACCCACACCTTCTTCACACCCGCCTCTTTCAATACGAGGGTGGTGAGGATGCTGGTTTCCAGGTTGTCACCGATGGCGACGAAGACGATGTCGAAGTTGGCCAGCCCCAGCTCGGCGACGGTGGCCTCATCGGTGGCATCCGCCACGACGACGTGGTTGCAGAGGGTGGCGATTTGGCGGGTCTTGCTCTCGTCGATATCGATAGCCAGCACCTCGGCATCCTGCCGCTGCAGCTCTTCGCACAGCGCGCTGCCAAACAGGCCCAGGCCGATGACGGCAAACTGGTTGTTCATGAGTTATTC
The DNA here is from genome assembly GCF_038739615.1 of Aeromonas sp. SER. Taxonomy (NCBI): domain Bacteria; kingdom Pseudomonadati; phylum Pseudomonadota; class Gammaproteobacteria; order Aeromonadales; family Aeromonadaceae; genus Aeromonas; species Aeromonas sp. SER. The sequence goes on from NZ_JBCGFC010000010.1 coordinate 163,624, forward strand.
CTCAACAGTTGAAGCTGACTACTCTAAACCACTGTTATTCGTCCGAAAAGAGCACAGATTTTTCGTCACCGGCAACTTGAGGTAGACTGCGTCCTTGCACCAAGCCGGGATAGACAGATGAAACTGAATGCCAACGCCTCCTTGTTGAAACTCAACACCCTCGCCCTCGATGCTTACTGCCTCTGGTTGGCCGAGGTGGAGCTGATCGCTGATCTGGCTGCCCTGCGAAGTGATACCGAGCTGAATACACTGCCCCGTCTGAACCTGGGTGGTGGCAGCAATGTGCTGTTTACGACCGACTTCCACGGTCTGGTGGTGCTCAACCGGCTCAAGGGAATTACCGCTCAGGATCAGGGCGATCACTGGCTGCTCCATGTCGCAGCGGGTGAGGATTGGCATCAGCTGGTCTGCCATACCCTGCAACAGGGGTGGTACGGACTGGAGAATCTGGCGCTCATCCCCGGCACGGTCGGGGCTGCTCCGGTGCAGAACATCGGCGCCTACGGGGTCGAGTTGGCGAACTTCTGTGCCTATGTCGAGGCCTTCAACTGGCAGAGCGGCGAGATCGAGCGGATCGAGGCGCAGCAGTGCCGCTTCGGCTATCGCGACAGCATCTTCAAGCACGAGTATCAGGACTCCCATCTGATCACCGCGGTCGGCCTCAAGTTGCCCAAGGCGTGGCAGCCGGTGCTGGGCTATGGCCCGCTGGCCGCGCTTGGCGGCCAGCCGAGTGCTCAGGCCATCTTCGACACCGTCTGCGCCACCCGCAAGGCCAAGCTGCCGGATCCCGCCGTACTCGGCAACGCCGGCAGTTTCTTCAAGAATCCGGTGGTGCCCGCCGCGCTGGCCGATTCGCTCAAACTGACATATCCGCAGATGCCCTGTTATCCGGCCGGGGAGGGGCAAGCCAAGCTGGCGGCTGGCTGGCTCATCGATCAGTGCGGTCTCAAGGGATTTGCCATCGGCCGCGCCGCCGTTCATCAGGAGCAGGCGCTGGTACTGGTCAATCTGGGGGGCGCCAGCGCCATGGAGCTGATCGCGTTGGCGGCCCACGTGCGCGACAGCGTGGAGCAGAAGTTTGGTGTGGTGCTGGAACACGAGGTGCGCTTCATGGGCGCGCAGGGTGAAACCTGGCTCGATGAGGTGCTCTCATGACGTTGACTCCAATCAGACAGACCCTGATCACCCTGCTCAGCGACGGCCAGTTTCACTCCGGCGAACAGCTGGGCGAGCAGCTCGGCATCAGCCGGGCGGCAGTGAGCAAGCATATGGCCGCACTCAAGGAGCTGGGGCTGGATCTCTTTAGCCTGACCGGCAAAGGCTACCGGCTGGCGGTGCCGATGGCGCTCTATGACGAGGCGAAGCTGCAGGCGCTGGCCCCGATGGCGCCGGTGCACTGCTTCCCGGTGATCGGTTCGACCAACCAGCATCTGCTGGAGAGGGTCAATCAACTGCGCTCTGGCGAGAGTTGCCTTGCCGAGTGCCAGACCGCCGGGCGCGGTCGTCGTGGCAAGCCTTGGGTCTCGCCGTTTGGTTGCCAGCTGATCCTCAGCATGTACTGGCGGCTGGAGCAGGGGATGGCTGCCGCCATGGGGCTGAGTCTGGCGGTTGGTGTTGCCGTGGTAGAGGCGCTGGAGTCGCTCGGTTATCACGGCGTCGAGCTGAAGTGGCCCAACGATCTCTACTATCAGGGGCGCAAGCTGGCGGGTATTCTGGTGGAGATGAGCGGCAGCGCCGGTGCCAGTTGCCATCTGGTGATCGGTATCGGCCTCAATCTGGCGATGCCGTCCCGCGAAGGGGAGAAGATCGATCAGGCTTGGGCCGAGTTGCGCCACATCAATCCCGAGCTGGTTGATCGCAATGAGCTCGCTGCCCGGATGATCGCCTATCTGCAGCGGGCGATGCAGACCTTCGAGCAGAGCGGATTGGCGAGCTTTGTCGATCAGTGGAACCGGCTCGACCACTTTGCCGGTCGCCCTGTCCGTCTCTTGATGGGGGAGCAGGAGATCCGCGGTATCGCCCGTGGTATCGACGATCGCGGCGCCCTGCGGCTCGAGACGGAAGAGGGCACCAAGTTCTATCTGGGTGGCGAACTCTCCCTGCGCCGGGGTGATTGAGCGTTGCGCCTGACGATAATCGTTAGCGACAAAAAAGAGAGGGGACCTGCGGGTCCCCTCTTTGTTATCCGGGTTATCCGGCTATCCGGAACTGTGCGAACTGCCGTCCTTATTTGCGCAGCTTGATCTGTTCGATGGCGTGCTCGTTGCCCTTGGTCAGGATCAGGTTGGCCCGCTCTCGGGTCGGCAGGATGTTCTCCTGCAGATTGAGATAGTTGATATCCTGCCAGATGTTGTTGGCGATCTGGGTCGCTTCGCTCTCGGTCAGCTTGGCGTAGTGGTGGAAGTAGGAGTCCGGGTCCGAGAAAGCGCCACTGCGGAACTTGAGGAAGCGCTCGATATACCAGGTGCGCAGCAGGTCGGCTTCGGCATCCACATAGATGGAGAAGTCGACGAAATCGGAGACAAACACCCGGTGCGGTTCCTGCGGATAATCCATGCCGCTCTGCAGTACATTGAGCCCTTCCAGGATCAGGATGTCCGGCTGCTCCACCACCTTCTTCTCGTCAGGGATGATGTCGTAGATAAGGTGGGAGTAGACCGGTGCTTCCACCTTCTCGTGGCCGGCCCGGATATTGGCGACAAACTCCACCAGATGGCGGATGTCGTAGGATTCCGGGAACCCCTTGCGGCGCATCAGGCCACGCTCTTCCAAGACCTTGTTTGGGTAGAGAAAGCCGTCGGTGGTGACCAGCTCCACCCGCGGGTGCTCCGGCCAGCGTTCCAGCAGTGCTTGCAGGATACGAGCCGTGGTGCTTTTGCCCCCCGCCACACTGCCGGCGATGCTGATGATATAAGTACCCTTGCCGCGCGACTGGCCGAGGAACTGTTCCAGTACCCGGCTACGGCGCTGCTTGGCTTTGACATAGAGATTGAGCAGGCGGGAGAGGGGCAGATAGATCTCCTCTACCTCCTTCAATGACACCTTTTCGTTGATCCCGCGCAGGGTTTGCAGATCGTGTTCGGTCAGGGTCAGGGGGACCGAATCGCGCAATAACGCCCATTTTTCGCGGGTGAATTGCAGATAGGGGTTATGCTCTGTCGTCATGGTGTCATCACTGTTTCTTTGGCACGGCGACCATACACCAAGGGGTGGAGAGCGACAAGGGACGCATCCAGATTGGCCTGAATCCCTCCACTTTTTTGCCCGGATCCCGGCAATAATCCACATTTTGCAAGGTGCAATGGTTGCATCCCCCAAATCCTTACAATAAAATGCGCGACGCTTGGATGTCTGTCGCCTGTTTGCTCGGCAAAAGCGATAAAAAACAGTGGGTGCAAGCAGAATTACCACTGTGACAATCTGGCATCTGGAGGGGTTCCCGAGCGGCCAAAGGGATCAGACTGTAAATCTGACGGCTCTGCCTTCGAAGGTTCGAATCCTTCTCCCTCCACCATATTTCTCTGCGGTTTGAGTTCTTTGGGTTAGAGAAATGCGGGCATCGTATAATGGCTATTACCTCAGCCTTCCAAGCTGATGATGCGGGTTCGATTCCCGCTGCCCGCTCCAAGATGCTGATATGGCTCAGGCGATACCAAGAGCTACGCCCTCAGGGTGAAGTCGGCAGTCGAACCTGTCTGTCAGCACCAGCCTCTCTTCCCCACCAGATTCAAATCCATCATATAAACTGTTCTGTGGTTAGCTTGCCACCGCGTACTCAGCGTTAGTTTAGAGGGACGATCATGTCTAAAGAAAAATTTGAGCGTAATAAACCGCACGTTAACGTGGGTACCATCGGCCACGTTGACCACGGTAAAACCACCCTGACTGCAGCTATCACCAACGTGCTGGCCAAGCACTTCGGTGGTAAAGCTTTCGCCTTCGACCAGATCGACAAGGCACCGGAAGAGCGTGAGCGTGGTATCACCATCAACACCTCCCACGTAGAATACGACACCGCTACCCGTCACTACGCGCACGTAGACTGCCCGGGTCACGCCGACTACGTTAAAAACATGATCACCGGTGCTGCCCAGATGGACGGCGCGATCCTGGTAGTAGCAGCGACTGACGGCCCGATGCCGCAGACTCGTGAGCACATCCTGCTGGGTCGTCAGGTAGGCGTTCCGTACATCATCGTGTTCATGAACAAGTGTGACATGGTAGATGACGAAGAGCTGCTGGAACTGGTCGAGATGGAAGTTCGCGAACTGCTGTCCGAGTACGACTTCCCGGGTGATGACCTGCCGGTAGTCCGTGGTTC